>CANGHD010000030.1 GCA_947453525.1 Paracoccaceae bacterium
AGTGATCGTCGTTTCCATCGGCGTCAAGCAGTCCCAGGAAACCCTGCGCACCGCTTTGGCGATGGGTGCCGACCGCGCCATCCTGATCGAGGCGACCGACAACGTCCAAACCGACATCGAACCGCTCGCCGTCGCCAAACTGCTGGCCGCCGTCGTGGCTGCCGAAGGCCCGGGTCTGGTCCTGTGTGGCAAGCAAGCCATTGATAATGATATGAATGCCACCGGCCAGATGCTCTCGGCCCTGCTCGGCTGGGCGCAAGGCACCTTCATCTCCGAACTGGCGATTGTGGATGGCACCGCCACCGTGACCCGCGAAGTCGATGGCGGGCTGCAGACCCTCGCCGTCACCCTTCCGGCGGTGCTGACCGTCGACCTCCGCTTGAACGAGCCGCGTTACGCTTCCCTGCCCAACATCATGAAAGCCAAGGCAAAACCCTTGGCCCTCAAGACCCCGGCAGACTACGGCGTCGACGTCGCGCCACGACTGACTGTCCTGAAAACCGTCGAACCGGCAGGCCGCAAGGCGGGCGTCAAGGTCGGTTCGGTGGCCGAGCTGATCATGAAACTCAAAGACGAAGCGGGGGTTCTGTAATGGCCGTTCTTCTGATCGCCGACGTGAACGAGGGCCACCTCGCCACCGACCAGGTCGCGAAAGCATTGGCCGCCGTAACCGCCCTTGGTGACGTCCATGTCCTTATTGCAGGCACCGGTGGCGATGCCGCCGCCGCCGAAGCCGCGACCCTTCAGGGTATCGCGAAAGTCCTATTCGCCGAAGATCACGCCTATTGCCATGCCATGGCCGAAGCCACCGCCGCACTGGTGGTAGCGTTGGCCCCGGCCTATACCCATATCTGTGGTGCCGCGACCGCAGCCAACAAGAACATCCTGCCCCGCGTGGCCGCGCTTCTTGACGTGATGGTCCTCTCCGACGTCACCGCCGTGATCGACGCCGAGACCTTCGAGCGCCCGATCTACGCCGGCAACGCCGTGCAAACCGTCCGCTCCTCGGATGCCAAGAAGGTCTTCTCGATCCGCACCGCCGGCTTCACTGCCGTAGGCTCGGGCAACGCCGCCGCCGTCGAGAAAATCGGCGGCCCGGGTGCCTCAGCCCTCTCCGCCTGGGTCGAGGACCGCGTCGCCACCTCTGACCGCCCCGAACTGACCTCCGCCGGCATCGTCGTCTCCGGCGGCCGCGGCGTGGGCTCCAAGGAATCCTTCTACCTGATCGAAAAGCTGGCCGACAAGCTGAACGGCGCCGTCGGCGCCTCCCGCGCCGCCGTCGACTCGGGCTACGCCCCGAACGACTGGCAGGTCGGCCAGACCGGCAAGGTCGTCGCCCCCAACCTCTACATCGCGGTGGGGATTTCCGGCGCAATTCAACACCTTGCCGGCATGAAAGACTCCAAGGTCATCGTCGCCATCAACAAGGACGAAGAGGCGCCGATCTTTCAGGTCGCCGACTACGGCCTCGTCTCCGACCTTTTCACCGCCGTCCCGGAACTCATCGAAAAACTGTAGGATGGGCGATCCGCCCATGCTCCCGGAAGGGCGGTCCCAAAAGGGCCGCCCTTTTCGTTTGCCTCCTCCCATGGCATAAGCCGCCAAACCGAAGGAGAGCCACATGACCTTCCGCGCCCGCCACCTGCTTGGGATCGAGCAGCTTTCCCCGCAGGAAATCACCGAAGTCCTTGATCTGGCGGATCGTTACGTCGACCTCAACCGCCGCACGGTCAAAAGCTCCGACGTGCTGGCGGGCATGACCCAGATCAACATGTTCTTTGAAAACTCCACCCGCACCCAGGCCAGCTTCGAACTGGCCGGCAAACGCCTCGGTGCCGATGTGATGAACATGTCGGTCGCGCAATCCTCGGTGAAGAAGGGCGAGACCCTTATCGACACCGCCCTGACCCTGAACGCCATGCGCCCAGACCTGCTGGTGGTCCGCCACCCCTCCTCGGGCGCGGTCAATCTGCTCGCCTCCAAGGTCAACTGCGCCGTCCTGAACGCCGGAGACGGGCGGCATGAACACCCGACGCAAGCCCTGCTGGATGCCCTGACGATCCGCCGCGCCAAGGGCCGGATACAGCGCCTGACCGTGGCGATCTGCGGCGACATCGCCCATTCTCGCGTTGCCCGCAGCAACCTGATTCTGCTCGGCAAAATGGAAAATCGTCTGCGCCTGATCGCCCCCCCAACCTTGATGCCTCCGGGCGTGGACGGCTTCGGGTGTGAGCTTTATGACGACATGAAGAAGGGTCTCGAAGGCGTCGACGTCGTGATGATGCTGCGCCTTCAGAAAGAGCGGATGGACGGCGGCTTCATCCCCTCGGAGCGCGAATACTACCACCGCTACGGCCTGGATGCCGAGAAGCTGTCCTACGCCAAAACCGACGCCATCGTGATGCACCCCGGCCCGATGAACCGCGGGGTGGAGATTGACGGCGAGATCGCCGACGACATCAACCGCTCGGTGATTCAGGAACAGGTCGAGATGGGCGTCGCCGTCCGCATGGCCTGCATGGACCTTCTGGCGCGGAATTTGCGGGCCGAGCGGGGCCGGGCAGCGGTCGGGGTGATGGTGTGAGCCAGACGGAGGCTCTCGCAACCATTGAATCCGCTCTGGGCGTGAATGAAAAGGTCGTTTGGTTCGGACGCCCTACTCAAAGGCTTGCGCAGATCACCGCAGGCGGCATCATAGCCGTTTGCTTTCTGACTGTTATCGTTGCGCCTGTTCTGGTCCAAAACTTCGGACAATTCAGTACGTCAAAGCGCCTGTTCGTATCCACGTCATTGCTTTTGCTGGGCCTTCGAACTCTGGGACCACAGATTGTCAGTTACTATCACCGCTCGAACCTTTTCTACGCGGTCACCAATCGTCGCGCCTTCATTTTTTCGTCGGCAAGTGGCCGACTGAGGGAACGACTCCTGAACTGGGACACGTCGCTGGACTATGCCCCGGGGAAGAAGGCAACCATTCGCTTCGAAAAGACGCCGCTTTCAAAAGCATCCTTGGGTCGGAGCCTTATCTGGCCAACCCGTCAGTATGATTTCGAATTCTACATGGTTGCCGAAGGCGATCATGTCATGGAAATCCTCAGAAAGGCCATGCGTGGAGAGCAATGAAACTCAACTAACGCTTTCCCTTTCGACCCGTGCAACTATGAGCCGACCGATCAAGATGAGGTATGCCCTTGACGAAACGACCAATGTCCGACGCGCGCATTAGCGGAATGGTGGCAACTGTGGCCTTGGTGGTGATATTTGCTATCACCGGACTTGTGATCTTGTGGAGCTGAATATCCATGTCAAACAATAGCATGATCCTCCACCTCACCAATGCCCGCCTGATTGACCCTGAGGCGGGGACCGACTCCGTAGGCTCTTTGACCGTGCAGGACGGGGTGATCGTGGGGCGGAATGCTCCGGCGCCCAAGGGGGCGGAAGTCCTTGACTGTGCGGGCATGTGCCTCGCCCCCGGCATCGTCGATTGGGGCGTCAAGATTGGGGAACCGGGCGAGCGGCACAAGGAGTCGTTCCGCTCGGCCGGTCTTGCGGCGGCGGCGGGCGGGGTGACGACGATCATCGCCCGGCCCGATACCCAGCCCGCGATTGATACGCCCGAGACGCTGGAGTTTGTGACACGGCGGGCGGCGGAATCGGTGGTGCGGATCCGGCACATGGCGGCTTTGACCAAGGGCCGGGCGGGCGACGAGATGACCGAGATCGGCTTCCTCCTCGACGCTGGGGCCGTGGCCTTTACCGATGTGTTCAAGGTGTCCACCAACACCAAAGCGCTGGCGCGGGCCTTCACCTATGCCCGCAGTCTGGGCGCTTTGGTGGTGGGGCACCCGCAGGAGCCGGGGTTGTCGGCTGGCGCTGCGGCGACGAACTCGAAGTTTGCTTCCTTACGCGGTCTGCCCGGCGTGCATCCGATGGCGGAGCGGCTGGGGCTGGACCGTGACCTTGGGCTGGTGGAGATGACCGGGGTTCGCTGGCACGCCGACCAGATCACCACGGCGGGGGCCTTGCCCTCGGTGATCCGGGCGAAGGAGCGGGGGCTAGATGTGACGGCGGGGGTGTCGATCCATCATCTGACGCTGAATGATTTCGACGTGGGCGATTACCGGACCTTCTTCAAGCTGACGCCTCCGTTGCGGAGTGAGGATGACCGCTTGGCCATGGTGCAGGCCGTGGCGGAGGGGATCATCGACGTGATCGCCAGCTTCCACACCCCGGCGGATGAGGAATCCAAGCGGCTGCCGTTTGAAGAGGCGGCCTCGGGGGCGGTTGGCTTGCAGACCTTGCTGCCCGCCGCGCTGCGGCTGGTGCATTCGGGAGATATGGATCTGCCGACGCTTTGGAAGGCGCTCTCGCTCAATCCGGCAAAACGTCTGGGCCTGCCGCAGGGACGGCTCGCCGAGGGGGCTCCGGCGGACCTTGTGCTGTTCGACCCGGATACGCCTTTTCTGCTGGACCGTGCCAAGCTTCTGTCCAAGTCGAAGAACACGCCCTTTGACCTGATGCGGATGGAGGGTAAAGTGCAGCGAACCTGGGTGGCTGGCGTTCAGGTGTATGGGGTCTAGACGATGCCGATCATTGAGACTTCTCCCGCGCTGCTGGCAGTTGTGGCCGTGCTGGCCTATATGCTTGGGTCGGTGCCGTTCGGGATCGTGATAACACGGGCCATGGGCCTGGGCGATCTGCGGCAGATCGGGTCGGGCAACATCGGAGCGACCAATGTGCTGCGGACCGGCAACAAGGGAGCGGCCTTGGCGACCCTGCTGCTGGATGCGGCCAAGGGCGGCATTGCGGTGGCCTTGGCCCGGCTTGTGGCGGGCGAGGATGCGGCGCAGGTGGCGGCCTTGAGCAGCTTTCTGGGCCATCTGTTCCCGGTCTGGCTCGGCTTCAAGGGCGGCAAGGGGGTGGCGACGTTCCTGGGCACGATGCTGGTGCTGGACTGGCGAATAGGGATGGCCGCCTGCGCGACCTGGGCTGTGACGGCGGCGGTGACGCGGATATCCTCGCTGTCGGCCTTGGTTGCCGCGGCCTTGTCCTCGCTTTGGCTTTTGATCTTCCATGATGGGCAGCTTTTGATCCTGACCGTGTTGCTGACCCTGCTCATCTATTGGAAACACTGGCCCAATCTGGAGCGGATCAAGGCCGGGACCGAGCCGAAGATCGGGCAGAAGAAGGCGTGAAATCTTGGGATTGCACGCGTGCAATGTGGTATAAACCGCTGTTTTATATAGACTTTCCGAATTTCGTTAGGAGTTTTTTAACCCCGGACCCGGCCCATGTCTGACCCCTTTCGAACCGCCCTTGACGCCATTCCGGAAGGCCACTCCAGCGGGCTTTTCAATGGGATGCGTTACCGGGTGGACAAGACTGTCCATACCGGCGGCCGTAGCCTCAAGCTGTTTGCCAAGGATCTGGCGGGGACGGATTTCGTCAGTCTCAACCTCTATCACCTCGGCACGGGTGACGTGCTGAAGCCTTGCGAGATGGCAGAGGCCAAAGTGCGGGCCTTCGTTCTGGGCTATAATCCCGACAGGACAGGCTGACGTCCGCTTTGGAACAAGCTAGGCTTGCCCCACACATCCGGAGGATTCCATGCCGATCAAGACCCGCCAACTGGCCCATGTCTGCGTCTTTTCCCACGACCTTGCCGCTGCGGAGGGGTTCTATGTCGGTGCCCTGGGCCTAGCCAAGGTGTTCGATTTCACCAAGAAGGGTGCATGGGTCGGGCTGTACCTGTCCTGCGGCGAGCGCACCTTTGTCGAGGTCTTCCTGCATGATGAAGCCCCTTTTGCCAAGACGGGCGCAGTCAACCACCTGTGTCTGGAAGTAGAGGACCTGCCCTCGGCGGTGGCCGAATTGCGCGGCATGGGCGTCGAGGTAACCGAGCCGAAATATGGCTGCGACGACACGTGGCAGGCCTGGCTCAAGGACCCTTCGGGCGCGCCGGTGGAACTGTTCCAATACACGGCCAAAAGCGCGCAGTTCGTCGGCGGCAACCGCGAGATCGATTGGTAAGGGCCGGGCGCTGCCGTCCGGCCCATCTGGTCACGTCAGCTTGATGCAGAAATGCTTTTTGACCGGCTTTTCAATGGTCCAGGTGCCGGAAAAGCCGGGCTCCACCACGAAGGCGTCGCCAGGGAGCAGGGTGACGGGGGCTGCGCCCTCGGGCGTGATGGTGATATGACCCTCGATGAGATGGACGAATTCGTAGAACTTGTAGGTGGCGTGCCAGGTGCCCGTCGTGGCCTCCCATGTGCCGCTGATGACGCTGCCATCGATCGAGGTGTGCTGCACCCAGGTCTTCATGGTCGGGTTGCCGTCGACCTTGGTCCAACCGTCAAGATCGGTCAGCAGCGGTTCGGGTCCGGGCTCGGGGAAGCGGAAAACCATATCGCTCATGTCAGTCCTTTCGGGGTTTGATTGCCAGATTTGGGTAGGACGCGGCGCGGATTCGGGCAAGGCCCATCCGCGGGGGCAATTGATCCTGCAGGCGTTTGACCGCATAACCGGGGCGGGTTTGCAAGGGAGACGCGCCGGATGATCCGTCGGGCCACAGCATCGGACGCAGCGCATCTGGTGCGCTTCATCAACATGGCGGCGGATGATCTGCCGCTGCATTTCTGGCGGAAATCGGTCGGCGTGGCCGGCGATGCCCTGGCTTACGGGCTGGAGCGCGCCATGCGCGAGACGGGGAGTTTTTCCTTCCGCAACGCCTGGCTGGCCGAGATCGGGGGCGAGGTGGCCGCCTGCCTTCTGGGCTATGCCACCGAGGAGAGCCCCCAGCCCATCGAACCCGGTACGCCCGCGATCTTCGTGCCTCTGCTGGAGCTGGAGGCCCTGGCCCCGGGGTCCTGGTATCTGAACGTGCTGGCAACCTACGAGGCATTTCGAGGCCGTGGCCTTGGCAGCGCTCTTCTGGCCCATGCCGAGGCTGTGGCCCGGCCGGCGGGCCACAGCTCGATCAGCCTGATTGCCGAGGACACGCATCTGGACGCACTTCGGCTTTACGCGGCCAAGGGCTACCGCGAAGTGGCGCGGCGTGCGGTGGTCAAAGCGGATTGGGAGGTTGCGGCGGCGGAGTGGATCTTGTTCTCCAAGCCGCTGGGGTGAGGTGGTGGGCCGGACAAACCGGGTGACCGGCCCATGTCGTTACTTGTTGGCCAGCTTTTCGACCATCTCGGCGGTTTTCTTGGTGTTCTGATAGACGCCAAGGCCAAGGAACATGGCCCCGCCGATCAACACCAGATACAGCGACCCACCGATCAGGACGGCGAGCGCCTGAAGGAACAATCCCTGCACAAGCGTCACAACGGTACCGATCACAACGGCAGCGGCAGCGATCACGATGATCACTGAAATCAGCCGTTCGAACCACATAATGAAGAAATCACGCATCCTGTTTCCCTTCTCTACAATTGCCACGGCCTGTCAGATTGGCTCCGGACTTGTGGACCGCAGGCAGCGGACACTGGGCCCGGGGCCCGATTCCGTCAATCATTCGATTCATGCGGCAGGCAATCAGAGGCGCGTCGCCTCATATATCGGCGACAGGGAACGGCCCCACGCGCCGTTGTAAAGCTCCAGCCAACGATCGGCCTGGGTCTTTTCGGTGGCGAGGGACTGGACGAGCGGGGCGAGGAAGCGCTGCTCTTCCAGCCCGCGGGCGGCCAGACCGGCGTGGCTGAGGCCGACCGCGGCGCGGGCGAGGTCCAGCAGTTTGACGCCGTTCGCCTCGCCGTGCAGAGCCGAAACGGAGGCGGCGACCCGGAGGCCCTGACGCGTTTCGGCGTCGAAGCCCTTCACAAGATCCCAAGCGGCATCCAGCGCGGCGTCGTCATACATGAGACCGACCCAGAAGGCGGGAAGGGCGTTGATATGGGCCTGATCGCCGACATCCGCGCCGCGCATCTCGATGTATTTCTTGACGCGGGCCTCGGGAAAGACGGTGGTCATGTGGTCGGCCCAGTCCGACAGGGTGGGCTTTTCGCCGGGCAAGGCGGGCAGCTGGCCCTTCAGGAAGTCGCGGAACGACTGGCCCAAGGCATTGATATACGTGCCGTCGCGGTAGACGAAGTACATTGGCACATCCAGAACCCAGTCGACATACTTCTGAAAGCCGAAATCGCCTTCGAAGGCGAAGGGCAGCATCCCGGTGCGGCTGTTGTCGAGGCCGCGCCAGATGCGCGAACGCCAAGACTTGTGGCCGTTCAGCTTGCCGTCAAAGAACGGTGAGGAGGCGAAGAGCGCAGTGGCCACCGGCTGGAGGGCCAGAGCCACGCGCAGTTTCTTCACCATGTCAGCTTCGGAGGCATAGTCGAGGTTCACCTGAACCGTGCAGGTCCGGTACATCATCTGGGTGCCATGGGTGCCCACGCGGCCCATGTAATCGGTCATCAGGCGGTAACGACCTTTCGGCATCACCGGCATTTCCGCCTCACTCCATTCCGGAGCAGCGCCAATGCCCATGAAACCAATCTCCAAAGGGTCAGCGATCGAGCGCACCTCGTCCAGATGGGTCTGCAATTCCGCCGCCGTCTCATGCAGGTTGGACACCATGCCGCCCGACAATTCAAACTGACCGCCCGGCTCCAGCGAGACATTGGCGCCATTGCGGGTGAGGCCGATGACATTCCCGCCCTCACGCACCGGGGACCAGCCATAGCGCGCCTCCAGCCCGGCGAAGAGGGCCGAGATCGACCGCTCGCCCGCATAGGGCAGCGGCGCATTCGTGTCGTTCAGGAAGCCGAACTTTTCATGTTCGGTCCCGATGCGCCAATCGGCCTTGGGCTTGTTGCCCGAGGCCAGAAGTTCGGCCAGCTGGTCGAAGTGTTCGATGGTCCCGCCACCGGATTGAGGAATGGACATGGGGCAGGACCTTTCACGTCAGGCAAATTCACAGGAGCTAACAGGTGTCGCGGCACGCAAGCCAAGTCAAGCCTTGGGGGGCCGGATCAGCGTCACATCAAGAAACGTCATGGAACGACATGTCAGGGTCGGGCCAATCTGGAACCACTTTGCTTCCGCCATATGACACGGGTTTCGGCGGCAAGCGAGAGGGTGCTTTCGGTTGGCGGTACGGGATGCAAGGCATCCACCAGAACGGCGGTGTCCATGCCCGGCAGGTTGGCGAAGGCATCGAACAGCCGTTCCGCCCCCGAGGCATCGACCGGAATCAGCAAGGCCTGCCCATCGGCCTGCTTCAGCCGCCACATCCTTTTGCCGCGCAAGACAAGCAAGCGGATTTCGATCAGTTCATCCAGCGACAGAAAGCCGCCGATTTCGGGGGCAAGATAGCCCACCTGCGCCTCGTCCAGCTCGACAAGACCGGGGGCAGAAACAGCCTGAGCGAAGCGGGCCTTGCGCAGGGCGTTCACCGTCAGCACCAGTCCCACACCGCCCACCAGCAGGCCCAGCGGCACCAGCACATAACCGCCCAAGACCACAAGCCACAGGCCCGCCAGCACGACCACGCTTGCCCCCAGCGCTTCGCGGTAGCGATGGAACAGGGCCAGCACTTCCGGGCGGATCGTCCAGCGTGGGTCAGCCATGCGCCACCTCGGGTTCAGGCAAAAGCAGCAGCGTCCATTGGCCAACCTGCTGGAATCCCACCGCGCGATAAGCCGAGGCCGCAGCGTCGGACGCGGCGAACAGAGTGGCCTGTACCACTCCGGCGTCGCGCGCCTGTGCCAGATGCAAGGCCAGACCCCGTCGCGCCAGACCCTTCCCGCGCAGATCGGGCGGGGTGAAGACGCCGCCGATCTGCACCATGTCCGGCAGGCGCGCGTTGAAGCCAGACATCGACAGGGGGCGGCCGCCGTCCATCAGGCACATGTGGCTTTCGGCCTTCAGATACCGCTGATATCGCGCCTCGACCTCGGCCGGGATTTTTTCGGCGGGGGCGTTCATCGTCTCGGCCACGTAAAGCGCAAGCCAGTCCTTGATCACCGCCTCGGGGGCGTGCGACAGGGGAGCCAGTTCGCCCGGACCGGGTTGGGGGCGCAGGTCGGAGAGTTGCAGCAGGAAATGCGGCTCGTCGCGGTCCAGCATCGGGGTGGAGGTCAGATGCAGGGCTCCCTGCAAGGGGCGCACCCAATACTGCGCGCCGATCAGGCCGGTGAGGCTTTGTCCGCGCAAGGCCGCCGCCGCCGCGGCAAAGTCACCCGAGGGCAGCAGGGGCATCACCACGCCCGCCAAACTCAGCGCCAGAACGTCACTGACCGCGCCATTGTCTCGGGTGATCCACAGGGTCAGGCGGTGCGGATGGAAGCCCGTGACACCGTGCTGGCGCAGGTTGCTGAGCGGGAACATCGCCAAATGGCTGCGGGCGGCGAGAAAAGCCTCCACCTCGGGCAGATCGGCGGCGTCGGCGCGGATCACAGCCAATCCCCCAGCGTGGTCTGCCATATCGTCAGCGCCGCCACCGCCGCCGTATCGGCCCGCAGGATGCGCGGGCCAAGGCTGATCGGCGTCACGCAGGGCATGCCGGACAGCTTGATGCGCTCCTCGGGCGAAAAGCCGCCTTCGGGGCCGATCAGAACAGCCCAGGGGCCGGGCGCGGCCTGCAGCAGGGCGGCGCGGCCTTGCAGCCCCTCATCGGCCCAGAGGATCCGGCGCGCGGGGTCCCAGCCGGCCAGCAGCTTGTCGAGCGGGATAAGGTCGTCCAGCGGCGGCACATAGGTCGCTTCGCATTGCTCTGCCGCCTCGACCGCATGAGCGCGCAGCTTGTCTTCGCGCATCCTTTCGTTGGTGAAGCGGGTCTGCACCGGGATCAGCCGCGCCGCGCCAAGTTCCACCGCCTTTTCGACGATGAAATCGGTACGGGCCTTCTTGATGGGCGCAAACAGCAGCCACAGGTCGGGCGGCGCCACCAAAGCCGCCGAATGTGCCGTGCAGCGCAGGATGCCGTTGCGCTTGGCCGCGTGTTCAACGACCGCCAGCCATTCGCCATCGCGGCCGTTGAAGAGCTTTACCCTTGACCCCACCACCAGCCGCATCACGTTGAACAGGTAATTCGCCTGTGCCTCGTCCAAAGCCACGGGTTGCCCCGCCGCCAATGCCTGATCTACATAGAGCCTGATCTTTGCTTCTGTCATGAGCGTGAACCTATGTCCGAGACGTCCAGATTGCCAGAGGCTCAAACCTCTGCAGGCCCAGCCGTCGCCGATGCGCCAAAGGGCAATTGGGTCGACCTTTACGCCCCCTTGGGCTGGCGCCCCTATCTGCGGCTGTCGCGTGCCGACCGGCCGATCGGGACATGGCTTTTGCTGATCCCCTGCTTTTGGGGCATAGCCTTGGCGGCGCTGGAGACTGGGTTCCGCACATGGGACATCTGGCTGGCTTTGTCCTGCGGAATCGGGGCGTTCCTGATGCGCGGTGCGGGCTGCACATGGAACGACGTCAGCGACCGTGACATTGACGCGGCGGTGGCGCGGACCAGAAGCAGGCCCGTGCCCTCGGGAGCCGTGACAGTCAAGGCCGCGCTGGTCTGGATGGTGGTGCAGGCCCTGATCGCGGCGGTGATCCTGTTCACCTACAACTGGCTGACGGTTGGCCTTGGTGTGGCCTCGCTGGCCTTGGTGGCGATTTATCCCTTTGCCAAGCGGTTCACGTGGTGGCCGCAGGTGTTTCTGGGGCTGGCCTTCAACTGGGGTGCCATTCTGGCCTTCGCGGCGCATGGCGGCCGGGTGGACGGGTCATCGGTGGCGCTTTATGCGGCGGGGATCGCTTGGACACTGTATTACGACACGATCTATGCCCACCAGGACAAAGAGGATGACGCGCTGATCGGCGTGAAGTCGACGGCGCGGCTGTTTGGCAGCAACAGCCGGGCGTGGCTTTGGGGGTTCATTTCGGCGACCGTGCTGCTGATGACACTTGCCGTGGCCTTGGCGCTGCAGGGCAAGCCCGATCTGGTGGCGCTGGGATTGTCGCTTCTGGGCATCTGGGCCTTTGGCTGGCACATGACGATGCAGATGCTGCGGTTGCAGATCGACGACCCGGCCTCGTGCCTGCGGGCCTTCCGGGCCAACCGGGATGCGGGCCTGCTGGTTGCGCTGTTTCTTGCCGTGGCGGCGGCTGTTTGATTGAAGGGCCGCCGCCAAGCGTCTAAGCATCGCGGCCTGAGATAGGAGTCCCGTTTGGTCGATCTGCCCGTTCCCTACAACCGCCCGGTCGACCCGTCCCCGGATTTGGTCCCGCCTCCGGCCAAGCCGCGCATTGCGGCGTGGCTTTTGGCGATTTTGGCTTTTCTGGGGGCTGGTGCGCTGGCGCTCGTGTCGGGCTGGGGACTGGCGCAACTGGTCGAAAGCCGGACGGCAGAGGTCATCAAGACCATGATGCTGACCTCGGGCTATGACTGGGCTCATGTGGAAACCGACGGGCTGATCGTGGCGCTGTCCGGCACTGCCCCCACCGAGGCGCAACGCTTTGCCGCCGTCAACGTGGCGAGCAGCGTGGTCGACCCATCCCGCCTGCGCGACGGATTTGAGGTTTTGCCCGCCACCGTCGTCGCCCCGCCGCGGTTTTCGGTGGAAATGCTGCGCAATGATGATGGCGTCCAACTGATCGGCCTTTTGCCCGAGGGCCAGGACCGCGCGGCCCTGACCGAAGCCGCTGTGGCGTTGAAAGCCCCTGCCGCGCCCATGGACATGCTGGAAACCGCCGCCTATCAGGCGCCGAAGGGCTGGGAAGATGCGCTGACCTACGGCGTCACCGCGCTGAAACTGCTGCCAAGGTCGAAGATTTCGGTTGCCGCCGAAGGTGTGACGATCATCGCCATCGCAAGCTCCGACAAAGAGAAGCGGCAGTTCGAGGCAGCCTTGACTGAGGTGGCGCCCAAGGGGATGAAGGTGTCGGTCAGCATTTCGGCCCCGCGTCCGGTGCTGACGCCCTTCACCTTGCGTTTTGTCATCGATCCGCGAGGTGCGCGTTTTGACGCTTGTTCAGCCGATACCGAAGAGGCGCGAAAGGCCATTCTGATGGCGGCGGCCGAGGCCGGTGCCAAGGGTGATCTGTCCTGCACCATCGGCATGGGCGTGCCCAGCCCGCACTGGGCCGAGGCCACGATTGCCGGCATCCGCGCGCTGCAGGAGCTTGGCGCTGGCACCATCACCTTCTCGGACGCCGACATCACGCTTCTTGCCGATGACGGCGTGGCGCAAGACAGCTTTGACCGTGCCGTGGGCGAACTGCGCGCGGCGCTGCCGGATGTCTTCTCGCTGGATGCCAAAATGCCCGAAAAGACGCGGGTGGCCGCCGGACCGGTGGAGTTCACGGCCGCGCTGGATGCCAAGACCCACCGGGCCGAGTTGCGCGGGCGGCTGGGCGATGACCGGATGCAGGCCGCCGTGGCCAGCTTCGCCAAGGCGCGATTTGGCGTGAACAACGTTTATGTGGCGACTTTGCTGGACCCTACCCTGCCCGATGGCTGGACGGAACGCGTGCTGGCCGGGCTGCAGGCCCTGGCCGCACTGGACAGCGGCAAAGTGCTGGTGCGGCCCAACACCGTGGAAGTGTCCGGGGTTTCCGGCCAGCAGACCGCCACGGACACGATTTCCCGTGTTCTGTCGGAACGCCTGGGTCAGGGCAAGACCTTCAAGGTCGACGTGACCTATGACAAGGCCTTGGACCCGATGGCGGGTCTGCCGACCCCTGCCGAATGTCTGGAGCGGGTTCAGGCGGTGCAGGCGACCCAGAAGCTGACCTTCGACCCCGGCTCTGCCGAACTGGATGCGGCCTCGGGCGCAGTGCTGGACAAACTGGTGGTGGCGCTGAGGAACTGCGGCGCCTTGCGGCTGGAAATCGGCGGCCATACCGATGCGCAGGGCTCCACCCAAGGCAATCTGGCGCTGAGCCAGGCGCGGGCCGAGGCGGTGCTGGTGGCGTTGCAGGGACGGCAGGTCGATGTCTCGGTCATGCGGGCGGTGGGCTATGGCGAGGGCGTGCCGATTGCCGACAACGGCACCGAGGCGGGGCGCGAGGCGAACCGGCGGATCGCATTCTCGCTGAACGGCCAGACGATCGGCGCCGTCCCCGGCGAAGGGCTTGCCGGTCTGCTGCCGCCGCTCAACACCGACAAAGCCGCAACACAGTCACCCGCGCCGCAATCAGGCCTGCCCCTGAGCTTTGCCCCAACGGCCGAAACCGCCGCCGATGGCACGCCGCTCGCCCCGAAGAAGCCGACGATCCGTCCACAGACACGACCCGCGAACTGACAGGCCGCCGAAGCTGACCCCTCGGCGCCTCCCCAACTTGCTGCCTCCCTTGAACGCCAATACAGGCCAAAGCCATGAACCGCTTGCAACTGACCATCGCCACTGCCGTCATCCTGCTTCTGGCCTTCGCCTTTGGCTGGTTCGCCTATTGGCTTTTGCACCGCTTCACCCGCGTCGCGGGCGACGACATGGCCGAGGTCGACCGTCTGGCCCAAGCCCTGCACGAGGCGGAAGAGAGCCGCGACGAAGCGATCCTGTATCTGGAACAGCGCGAGTCCGAGTTGATGGGCCAGATCGCCCAAACCGAGGCGGAACTGCGCGCCACGATGGGGGGCCTGCGCGACGCCCGCCGCGAGACCGAAGAGATGCGCAGATATATCGAACGGATGCACGCCAAGACCTGAGACGCTTGATTGGCAAACCCGGTGCAACTAGGCTTTGGCCTTGGCATTAACCCGGAGTTGACCATGACATTTCGCCTCGCGCTTTGCACCACCGCTTTGCTGTCCCTGCTTGCGTCGCCGATCCGCGCCGACGATATTTCCGATGCGCTGCAGGCGGCGCTGACCGCCTACAACGCCGGAGATCTGAGCAAGACCTCCGAGGCGTTGACCTTGGCGCGGCAAAGCCTTGGGGCGCGGCAAAGTGCCTTGCTGACGGCCCTGCTGCCAGCGGCGCCCGATGGCTACACAAGGCAGGACACCGAAGATTTCACCCAGAGCTTCGGCATCATGGGCGGCGGTGCGGGCGCCGAGGCGACCTACAGTTCGGCCGATGGCAGCGTCAGCTTCAAACTCTCCTTCGTGGCCGACAACCCGATGGTCGCCTCGATGGGGGCGATGCTGGGCAATGCGCAGATGATGGCGATGATGGGCAAGGTGGTGAAGGTGGGCGATCAGGCGCTCTTGAGCCAGGACGGCTCGATTTCCACACTGGTCAACGCGCGCGTGCTGTTTCAGGCGCAGGGCGGCACCGAAGAGCAGATGCTGCCTCTGGTGCAGGGCATCGACTTTGCCAAGGTCGGGGTGTTCGACACGAAGTAGCGCTTGCAGCGGGCGTGGCAGCGGGGGCTGCCGCCCCCGCACCCCCGCCTCAAGGGGAGGCACGCCTCCCCTTGAGAAACCCCTGTGAGTATTTGCGCACCGGTGAGGGGGAGGTCAGTCGTGCTGGCCGAGCTTGGGTGCCGTGTGGTCCAAGGCGAGCGTGGCAGCGGAGAAGGTCATCGGGCTGCGGACTCCCGGGATGCCGTCGGGGGCGATCTGCATCTGGCGGGCGATGACCTGAGGGTCAGCGAAAACCTCGGCCAGATCGTTGATCGGACCGGCGGGAACGCCTTGCAGCTCGCAGGCGGACAGCAGGTCGGCCTTGTGGAAGCGGCGCGTGGCTTCGGTCAGGCGGCGGGTCATTTCGACCCGGTTGGCGATGCGCTGGGCGTTGGTGGCGAAGTCGGGCGCTTCGGCCATGTCGGCCAGGCCCAGAACGGCGCAGAGGCGGCGGTACTGGGCATCGTTGCCGGTGGCGAGGATGATCCAGCCATCGGCGCAATCGAACACCGCGTAGGGGGCGAGGTTGGGGTGCGCATTGCCCATCTTGCCCGGCGCCGTGCCCGTGGCCAGATAATTCATCGCCTGATTGGCCATGACCGAGGTCGCCACGTCCAAGAGCGCCATGTCGATATGCTGGCCCTGCCCGGTGCGGCCGCGCTGCACGAGGGCGGCCAGAATCGCCGTGGCAGAGTAGACGCCGGTGAAGACATCCGTCACAGCGACGCCGGCCTTTTGCGGCTGGCCTTCGGGTTCGCCGGTGACGGACATCAGCCCGGCCATGCCCTGAATGATGAAGTCATAGCCCGCGCGGTGCGCATAAGGGCCGGTCTGGCCAAAGCCGGTGATCGAACAGTAGATGAGCCGTGGATTGACCTTCGCCAGGCTTTCATAGTCCAGCCCATACTTCGCCAGACCGCCAACCTTGAAATTCTCGATCAGCACGTCGGCGTCGGCCACCAGCTTGCGGACCATCTCCTGCCCCTCCGGCGTGCGGAAGTCGCAGGTGACCGAGCGCTTGCCCCGGTTGGTCGCGTAGAAGTAGGCGGCCGAGGTATCTTCGCCTTGCGTGATGAAGGGCGGGCCCCAGCGGCGGGTGTCGTCGCCCTCGGGCGCCTCGACCTTGACCACATCGGCACCCAGATCGGCAAGGGTCTGGCCAGCCCAGGGGCCCGCCAGAATCCGCGCCAGTTCGACAACCTTCACACCGTCGAGAGGGGTCATTTACTTGGCAAGCTCGGCATCGAGGATCTTCTTAAGGTCTTCATACGACATGTTGCCGTATTTTGCCCCGTTGATGATGAAGGACGGCGTGCCTTGGAAGCTGTCGTTCGGGTAGTCGGTGGCGATGTTGGACTGGTAGTGCGCCACCAGAGCCTCGGCCATCGGCTGGTCGTGCAGGCAGGCGTCGACCGTCTTGTCGTCCATGCCTGCAGCGCGGGCGATCTTCTTCAACTCGTCCACGACGCCGTTGATATCGGCCGCGGCCGCCCAGTCACGCTGCTTGTCGTAGAGCATGTCAGTGATGCCGAAATAGCGCATCTCGCCGCCGCAGCGCGCGACCATGGAGCCCAGCAGGCCGTATTGGTCGAAGTAGACCTCGTGGTAGGCGATCGAGACCTTGCCGGTGTCGATGTAATCCGCCTTCAGCTTGGGAAAGACCTCGGCATGGAAATGTTCGCAATGCGGGCAGGTGAAGGACAGGTATTCCACCATCTTTACCTTGGCATCGGCTTTGCCGAGGGTGAAGTCCACGATCGTCGGCGGCGCGGCGGCCGGGGTCGCCGGCGTGACGGCGGTGGCGGGCGCGGTGGTTTCGGCCCAGACACCGGTCGCGGCAAGGGCGGCGAAACTGGAGGTCAGGGTCAAGAGGCTGCGGCGGGTCAGGATCATCTTTTTCGGCCTTCCGTGGCTGTGCGACGCGTTAAAATGTTCTGCCCAAGTTGTTCAAGGGCATGGCGCAGGGTTTCATCGTGAATGGGTTCGGCCAGCGTAGCGGCCTTGGCCGTCAGCGCCGGGTCGGGCGCGCCACTTTGGGTCGGGCCCGAGAACGGCGTCTGGCCCTCGGCAAAGCCGGTGGTGGCGGTCTGGGTCAGGCTGATGCGAGTGATGGCGGCATAGCCATAGGCGGCATTCACGCGGTCGACCAGTTTGGGCAGGTCCATCTGGACCATGGGCGCATGAGAGGAGGAGACCAGCAGGGTCAGGGTGGCGCCAAAGCCCTCGCGCCCGTAGCTGACCTTGACCGGCCTTGTGATCTTGGCCGCGTCCACTCCGGCGATTTCATCCCAATGGGTCAGAAGACGGGCAATGGCAAAGCCCCGGCTTTCGCCCGCGACCCGGATACGCTGGGTCAGGAGTTGCGCAGCCGCCTCGAACCCGCGCATCCGGCGGGTTGGAGTGGCGTCCTGCTCTGGCTTGGGCTTACGGGCCATTTGGTCCTGCTTTACTTCTGCACTAATGTAAGCGGTGGTGCGGGGTGGCTGCCAGCATATTGCGATGGGGCGGGGGATAAAGATTGCGTGACGAAACAGCAAGCGATGGGGTGACTGCCGAAACCCTGCTGACGTGGTACGATGCCCACGGCCGCGATCTGCCCTGGCGGGTGCGGCCTGAGGCACGCTTGGCCGGGGTACAAGCCGATCCCTACCGGATCTGGTTGTCCGAGGTGATGTTGCAGCAGACCACCGTGGCGGCGGTGAAGGCTTACTACGCCCGCTTTACCTTGCTTTGGCCAGATGTCCGCGCCTTGGCGTCTGCAGAGGATGGCGCGGTCATGGCCGAATGGGCCGGGCTTGGCTACTATGCTCGGGCGAGGAACCTGCTCGCCTGCGCCCGGGCCGTGGTGGACCGGCACGGTGGGGTTTTCCCTGCTGACCTCGCCACCCTGCGTTCGCTGCCGGGGATCGGCCCCTATACGGCGGGCGCGGTGGCTGCGATTGCCTATGACCTGCCCGAGGTCGTCGTCGACGGCAATGTCGAGCGTGTCATGTCCCGCGTCTTCGCCATTGAAGACCCGATGCCCGATACCAAGCCCGTGCTGGTGGCCGCCGCAACCCGTATGACCCCGACGCTGCGCGCCGGAGATTACGCGCAGGCGGTGATGGACCTTGGCGCTACAATCTGCACGCCGCGCTCTCCGGCCTGCGGCATCTGTCCGTGGATGCATGGCTGTCAGGCCCGCGCCAAAGGCATTGCCGCCGACCTGCCCCGCAAACGCGCCAAGGCCGAAAAGCCAACGCGGCAGGGCACCGTCTGGGTCGGCCAGCGCAGCGACGGCGCTTTTCTGCTGGAGCGGCGCGAGGGGCGGGGGCTGCTGGGTGGCACTCTGGGCTTTCCCGGCACGGGCTGGGATGGCTCTGACCTCCGTGCGCCTGTGCAAGCCGATTGGGTCCACAAGGGCACGGTGCGCCACACGTTCACGCATTTCCACCTTGACCTGACGGTCCTGCACGCCGCCCTGCCGCAGGGCACCCTGCCGTCGCGTGGCGAATTCCACGGGGCCAACGCATTTTCGCCGCAAGACCTGCCTACCCTGATGCGCAAGGCCCATGACGCCGCCGTTCTGCGGCGTCAGGGCGGTTGAGCCTGCCAAGACAGGCCGTAGACTGAAGTAAACCGAGGTTGCCATGGCCCTGATCCCGTCCGCCCAAGTCGCCACATTGGAGCGCGCCCTGCCGTTCTGGCTTTCGCTTGGCACGATCCCCATGGCGGCGATCGGCGTGGCGCAGGGCGGCTGGACGGTGTTTCTGATGCCTCTCTACACGTGGGGCCTCTACGCCGTCCTTGACGCCCTCCTCGGCCAGAACCATGACAACGCCGACCCGGCGACGCCCGAGGCGGACCTGTTCTGGTATCGCCTGATCACGCTGATCTGGTTCCCGGTGCAATTCCTGATCCTTGTTGGTATGCTGTGGTACGTGCCAAGGGCCGGCACCCTGAACTTCGCCGAGAAGCTGATGCTGTTTGCGGGCCAAGGTATCCTGTCGGGCAGCATCGGCATCGTCTATGCCCATGAACTGATGCACCAATCCAACCGGCTGGAGCGTTGGCTGGGCGACCTTCTGCTGGCCACCGTGCTTTACAGCCATTTCCGCTCCGAACACCTGCGCGTCCATCACATCTATGTCGGCACCCCGCGCGACCCGGTCACCGCCCGCTATGGCGAGGGCTTTCACCGCTATTTCCTTCGGGTCCTGCAGGACTGCCCGGAGTCCGCGTGGAAAGCCGAGGCGGCTATGCTGGCCCGCAAGGGGCTGGGCCCTTTCACCCCCGCCAACCCCTTCTTCCGCTACGCCATCCTGCAAGGCCTGATGCTGCTCATGGCGCTGTGGCTTGGGGGCTGGCAGGGTCTCGGCCTGTTCCTGTTCCAGGCCTTTGTCGCCATCTGGCAACTGGAGCTGGTGAATTATGTCGAACACTATGGCCTGACCCGGCGCTATCTGGGTGAGGGCAAGTATGAACATGTCCTGCCGCGCCATTCCTGGAACGCCACGCACAGGGCTTCGAACTGGCTGCTGATCAACCTGCAGCGCCATTCCGATCACCATTACAAGCCCGACCGCCGCTTCCCCCTGCTGCAAAACCACGCCGAGACGGACGCGCCGCAACTGCCCTATGGCTATCCGGTGATGACGACCATGGCGCTGCTGCCCAGGGTCTGGCGTCGCGTGATGAACCCGCGCGTCAAGGCATGGCGCAGGCAGTTCTATCCGGATATCGAGGACTGGATGCCCTACAACAAGGGCAAGACCCCCTTGCCCAAAGGCGCGCCGTAAATGAGCCAACTGCTATCGTCCCTCCAGATCCGCGATGTCACCCTGCGGAACCGTCTTGTCGTGTCGCCCATGTGCCAGTACTCGGCCATCCACGGTCTGGCCAACGACTGGCACTTCACCCATCTGTCGCGCTTCGCCTTGGGCGGTTTCGGCACCGTGATGGTGGAGGCCACCGGGGTCACTCCGGAAGCCCGCATCACCTATGGCTGCCTTGGCCTGTGGGACGACGCCCAGATCGCCCCCTTGGCCAGGATCGCCCAATTCGTGAAATCGCAAGGGGCGGCGGCGGCGATCCAGATCGGCCATGCCGGGCGCAAGGCCTCTACCCCGCTTTGGTGGCGCGGCGGCTTCACCGAGACCGAGGCGGAAAAGCCCGGCGTCGGGTTCGAACATTGGCAACCGGTGGGCCCCTCGCCAGTGGCGCAGATGGACCATCCCGACTATCAGGTGCCACGCGAACTGACCCTGTCCGAGGTTCAATCCCTGCCCACCCGCTTCGCCGAAGCCCTGACCCGCGCCGACCGCGCCGGATTTGACATCGTCGAGATTCACGGCGCGCATGGCTATCTGATCAATCAGTTCCTGTCGCCCATCGCCAACCGGCGCACCGATGCCTATGGCGGCAGCCGTCTCAACCGGATGCGCCTCGCGTTGGAGATCATCGAGGCCAGCCGCGCCGTCTGGCCCGCTGGCAAACCCCTGTTCCTGCGCCTGTCGGTGCAGGATGCAATTCCCGGCGGCTGGGGTGTCGATGATACGCTGGCGCTCGTCTCTGAAGCGACCTTGCGCGGAGTGGATGTCATCGACTGTTCCTCCGGCGGCTTTGTTGGCGCGGCCATCACACCGGTACCGGGCTATCAGGTGCCTCTGGCCAAAGCAGTGCGGCAGACCGGGGCGCGGACCATGGCCGTCGGGCTGATCACCACGCCGGAGCAGGCAGAGGCGGTACTGACCTCGGGCAGTGCCGATCTCGTGGCCTTGGGCCGCACCGCGCTGGATGACCCGAACTTCCCGGTTCATGCCGCCAAGGCCTTGGGGGACACCACTGACTTCTGGCCCAAGCAAGCCGGTTTCGCCGTCCGCCTGCGCGATGCGGTGCTGGCAAAGGCCGTGCAGGCGTAAACCGGGTCCCTCCGGCGAATCGAGGCGCTGCCCCTGCGGGCAATTGGCAGCGCCACAAACAAGGTCAGCGCACCGCCGGTGGGCCCGTGCCAGAACAGCCGGATGATCATAGCCTTACCGGCCAGACCGCCGCACGACGCTTCATTTGCGACATTTTCTGCGTCGCAGAAAGTCTTGTGCGGGATGCGGCGCAGGTGTAATGAGGATTTCTTGCCGCTGATGCGGCCGGATATGGAGATTGACTGGACCGCACCGGGTCTGAAGACTTCACCAGCGCCCGCCCTGATTTTCAGGTGACGCACAAAAGGCACCCAATCATGTCAACCGCGCAGGGCCAGACTGGCCCCGTTTCGCCCATGGGAAAACCTCCCACGGATGATACCGAAGATGATATCAACACCTTCCTGGACCATCTTGACGACGAACTTCCCGAACCACCACGCCCGCCGCATCAACCCTTGCCAGCCTTGGTGCTGGGAGCCGTCGGCGTGGTCTACGGAGATATCGGCACCAGCCCGATCTATGCCTTCCGCGAGGCGATCAGGCCTGTCGCAGGCACCACCGTCGCCCAAGCCGATGTCCTTGGCCTGCTGTCGCTGCTGATCTGGACGCTGATGCTGATCGTGACGTTCAAATACGTCCTGATCCTGCTGCGCGCCGACAACCGGGGCGAGGGCGGGGTTCTGTCGCTGTACACCCTCGCGCGGCTGGCCATCGGCAAACGCTCGCTGCCCGTGCTGGCACTGGGCATCGCCGGGGCCGCCCTGTTCGTCGGCGACGCGGTGATCACTCCGGCGATTTCGGTTCTGTCGGCGGTGGAAGGTGCCGGTCTGGTGCTGCCCTCGCTGACGCATTGGGTCATGCCGGTGACGCTGGGCATTCTGGTAGCCCTGTTCGTCGCGCAAAAGCAGGGCACCGCCAAGATCGCCATCGGCTTCGGCCCGATCATGGTGATCTGGTTCGGCCTGCTGGCGGTGACCGGGATTGCCCACATCATCGCGGCACCCGCCGTGCTGGAGGCCTTCAACCCCTTCTGGGCGGCCGAGTTTCTGACCACCCACCTCGCCATCACCTCCATCGTTCTTGGCGCGGTCTTTCTGGCCGTCACCGGGGCCGAAGCGCTTTACGCTGACCTTGGCCACTTTGGCCGCAGGCCGATCATGCTGGCGTGGATCCTGCTGGTCTTCCCCGCACTTGTGCTGAACTACCTCGGCCAAGGCGCTTTGGTGCTGGCCGATCCGTCGGCCATCAGCGACCCCTTCTTCAAATCGGTGCCCGCCACTGCCTTGCCCTTCTTCGTCGTGCTGGCCACCGCCGCCACGGTGATCGCGGCCCAGGCCGTGATCAGCGGCGCCTTCTCGATGGCGCTGGCGGCCATTCAGCTGGGCCTTTTGCCCCGGATGCGGATCAGCCACACCTCGGCCAACCAAAGCGGACAAATCTACATCGGCAGCGTCAATTACCTCTTGCTGATCGGGGTGGTCTGGCTGGTGCTGGTGTTCAAATCCTCTGCCGCCCTCGCCTCGGCCTACGGCATCGCCGTTACGGGGACCATGCTGGTTACCACGACGCTGGCGGTGATCTACGGCATCAAGGCCCGGCTGATGCCGGTCGGGGCCATCTATGCCATCGCCGCACCCATCGCGGTGATGGAAACCGCCTTCCTGATCTCCAACCTCTCCAAACTGTTCGAGGGTGGCTATGTTCCGGTCCTGCTGGCGGCCACAGTGGGGATCGTCATGGCCTCATGGTGGCGCGGCACGCAGATCATTCAGGCCAAGAACGACAAGATGGCAATCGCCCTTGCGCCCTTCGTCAAGTCGATGGCCAAAAGCTCGGTCGGCGGCGTGTCCGGCACTGCCTTCTACCTGACCCCCGATCCTGACATCGTCCCCTCGGCCCTGTTGCACAGCCTGAAGCATTTTCGCGTGCTGCATGACAAGGTCGTGCTGCTGACGGTGGAAACCCTGCGCGTGCCGACAGCCGCGCCCGAGGAGCGGGTGACGATCATCCGGCTGGATGACCGTTTCACCTCGCTGACCCTGCGCTTTGGGTTCATGGAGACGCCGAACATCGTCATGGGCCTGTCGGCGGCGCGCAAGGTCGGGCTGAAGTTCAACACCATGACCTCGACCTTCTTCCTTGGGCGGCGCAGGCCGGTGGTGCGGCCCGGCTTTGGCGTGGGACAATTGATGGACAAGGTCTTCGCCCTGCTGACCCGGCTGGCAGCAGACCCGACCGACTATTTCCACCTGCCGCGCGACCGGGTCGTGGAACTGGGCTACCGCGTCGCCGTCTGACTCTTCGACCCCGCCCGATGGGTGGGGTCAGATCATCCGCTTGATCGTGACGCGGTCCTTGAACGCCCCAGCGATATGCAGGAGGATCAGCAGCGTCAGCGTCAAAGCCGTCGCCCCATGCCAATAATGCCCGGTGATCGTCGACATGTCGGCGGGCAGAGCAGCACCGCTGCGGGCAAAGACGATTTCGTTGAGCTTGGCGCTGAACACCATGGTAAAGCCCGACATCGGCATCAGAAAGACGCCGAGATACAGCGCCCGGTGCACCCACAGCGCCAGCCCGGTGTTTTCCGGATGCGCCACCCGCAGCCGCACCACCAGCCGGATCAGCGTCAGCGTCACCAGAAAGACGCCGATCGCCATGTGGTACATCAGGGCGTCCAGCTTTTGCGGGTCAGAGCTGGGCATGGCGCGCAACCAGAAATATCCCCCCGCCAGCATTGGAATGAACATGATCGCTGTGAACCAGTGGATCACGCGCATTGCAATCGGGTACCGCATTTCTATTCTCCTCCGACACCAAAGGGAGTGATCTGTCAAAATTGGCCGATCAACCATGGCGTCCCGTTTGGTGAACCACGACCGATCTTGCGCAGGGCAAGTTTAATCGCCCTTTTGCCCGCTGTCAGTCCCAATGAATGCCTTGAAACATAGGAAAAGCCCAACCAGCAGAAGCCCGACCTCTAACGCAACAGTCATTCTTGGGTTTGCGGCACCTGCCAAAGCCCCTTGCGTCGCAAACATCCGGCCCAGACCTGCGGCAAGAGCAAACCATCCCACCAACGTCACCACCACCGGCCACTCCAGCGTCCATCGGTTGTGCAGCCTGACGATGGACAGGCCCGCGACAAAGGCCAAAAGCCCCGCCTGATAAGTATCCGGCGCCGAGACTTTGTCCCAGACGCCCGGGTTCAGCAGTTCCGATAGGGTCACGGCAACAAGCACAGGGCCAACCCATCCGGAAATCCGCCTCGGATCCGACATATCATTCTCCTTCGAATGGGTACGGGAAGCCGTTGTCTTCACGATACCCTTGCCCGGAAACCAGGGCACTGACAGGGATTGGCCGACACATAGCGCCTGCTGTTGGCCGCGCAGCAAAGGCTGCCATACGAAAAGACCCCGCCAGCGCAGGGCGTGGCTCTGCAGGCGGACCACAGAGCAGGCGTGGGTTATGGGTAGGATGGGCCATTGGCCCATGTTGGCTTAGTGGCTGCGGCTGGCATCCGGCCGGGCGTCGGCTTCCATCTCGGCCCGGATCTGCTGGCGCAGGATGTCGATCGGGATCATCTTGCCGTCGCGCTTGAAGTGCCAATAGGTCCAGCCGTTGCAGGACGGCGCTCCCTCCAGATGCGCGCCGACCTGATGGATCGATCCTTTCACATCAAGCCCGACCAGCGTCCCATCCGGCCGCACCTTGGCGATGTGACGCGCGCCGATCGAGTACAACTCTTCCCCCGGTCGCAGCATCCCGCGTTCCACCACCTGCCCGAACGGCACCCGCGGTTCCGAGCGCTTCGACCCGGTCGTTTCCAGCGAGGAGGCATCCAGCCGCCGCACACGGTCAATCCGGTCCTGCGCAGCCTTGCGGTAACCCTCTTCCCGCTCCAGCCCGATAAAATCACGGCCGAGCATCTTGGCCACCGCCCCCGTCGTGCCTGTGCCAAAGAACGGGTCCAGAATGACATCGCCCGGATTGGTCGTGGCCACGATGATCCGGTGCAGCAGGCTTTCCGGCTTCTGCGTCGGATGCGCCTTGTCGCCGTTTTCGTCTTTCAGCCGCTCATGCCCGGTGCAGATCGGCAGCACCCAGTCCGAGCGCATCTGCACGCCATCATTCAGGGCCTTCAAAGCCTCGTAATTGAACGTGTATTTGGAGGTTTCATCGCGGCCCGCCCAGATCAGCGTCTCATGCGCGTTGGTCAGCCGCTTGCCGCGAAAGTTCGGCATCGGGTTCGACTTGCGCCACACCACGTCATTCAGCAGCCAGTAGCCCTGGTTCTGCAGTTCCGCGCCGACGCGGAAGATGTTGTGATAGCTGCCAATCACCCAGATCGCCCCGTTCGGCTTCAGCAAACGCCGCGCCGCCGCCAGCCAGTCCCGCGTGAAGCTGTCATAGCTGGCAAAGCTGGAAAACTGGTCCCAGTGGTCATCCACCGCATCGACCAAGCTGTTGTCCGGCCGGTGCAGATCGCCCTTCAGTTGCAGGTTATAAGGCGGGTCGGCAAAGATCAGGTCAACCGAGCCCGCCGGAAGACCCCGCATCAGTTCAATGCAGTCGCCCGCCAAAATTTGGTTGCGCGGAAGCGGCACCGTCTCCGGTGGTTTTGTTTTCACAGCCATTCTGCCCTCAAATCCAGCGGTGTTGATCACCACGTGTTGCCCACAGTGTGAGTCATTGGTGATTCGCCGTCAAACCCTTTTTGAATCAAGGGGTTAGAGAAATATCTTGATACAACCTATTGTGGACGGGCCGGAACGAACGCCTATGCCAAGGGGTCACCCCCAAATCTAGAAGGGCCTGCAAATGGGCCGGAGTCGGATAACCGGCGTTCCGCTCCCAGCCGTAGCCTGGAAATTGTTGCGCCAAATCCACCATGATGCGATCCCGCGCCACCTTGGCCACGATCGAGGCCGCCGCAATCGACAGGCTCAGCGCATCGCCCTTGACGATGGCTTGCGCTTTTCCCAGCAATCCTTTGGGAATCTTGTTGCCGTCAATCAGGCAGAAATCCACCGACCTGAGCCCCGCCACCGCCCGTTCCATCGCCAGAAGGCTGGCTTGAAGGATGTTCAGCCGGTCAATCTCCTCGACCGAGGCATGGGCGATCGACACCTCCGCCACCTCGGCCAGTTCCAAGGCCAAGGCCTCGCGCCGCGAAGCTGTCAGCGCCTTGCTGTCGCGCAGGCCGTTGGGAATGCGCAAAGGGTCCAGCACCACGGCGGCAGCGGTGACCGGTCCCGCCAAAGGCCCCCGGCCCACCTCGTCAATTCCGGCGACGCGGGCAAGGCCCCGGGCAAGGGCAGCGGATTCGAAGGCGAAGTCAGGCAGGATCATCGCCCGACCAAAGCCGAAAAGCCGCCGCACCGAAAGGGGTCAGGTGGCCGAGGGCTGCAGCACCTGCGCCAGAATGCAGGTCGCCTCGCCGACGGGATCGAGGCCGCAAGCCGCCGGCCGTGCCGCAGCATCCGGCGGCGCAAGACCCTGCTCGGCCGGACCATGCTGAGCCTGACGGGCCGCGTTCAGCACTGCGCCGTGATGATAGATCAGCAAACCGAACAGAACCACGGTCGCACCGTCCAGCAGCGCCTGCCCGATCTGTCCAATTTCCCACAGCAGGTCGCCCAGAAAGCCCAGCGCAAAGGCCGCCGGTCCCGAGCGCAGGTCATCTTCCATCTCGTATTCCATGGCTTTGTCCTTCTGACCGGTGGCACGTCCATAAGACCCGCCAATCCCTAACAAACGGTTCACCGCAAGGCTGCGTGACTGGCAGAACCCTGCCGCAAGGCCCTTGGTGTTGCCATGTCAGCCGCTTGATATTGAATAGCAGCGCCATTCCCACCAAGATGATCCAAAGAAGCGGAGAACACGCCCATGAGCAGAATCCATGTCATCTTTGCGGCATTGCTGGTACTTTGCCTCGCCATGCCCGCACAGGCCGAATGCTATGTCGACTACAAGGCCAAACAGGGCAACCCGCCCCAGTTCGCCTATGGTGTCTCTCAGGTCAGCGACGGTGCCTGTGGGAACAAGGGCGCCGAAGCAAGCGAACTTGAACCGCGCCTCGCCTCGGATGGGTGGACATTGCTGAAGATTGTGTCCAGTTTCGGCCCCGAAGGTCTGGATGAAAGGAAAGCGAGTGCCGGAGACTTCTTCCTCCGTTACTGACAGCCTGCGCGCGGGTAACCGCGTCGTGGCCTTTGGCATTGCGGCCGTTGTCCTGATCCTGCTGGCGGCAGCGGTCTTTCTGTTTGCAAACCTGCCCGATTCGGCGGCCTTCAACCGGGGGGTCGAAAAGCTGTTCGTGGAAAACAACGACCTGACCTCAGGCGCCGAGGTCAAGCTGCTGAACATCCTCGCCCAGACCGGGACCAGCTTTGCCGAAGTCCTGCAAACCTACCGTTTCGTGATCTTCGTTCTGCTGGCGTTTTCCACCGCGCTGCTGATAGCCACATTGGTCTTCCTCGTCACCATCATCACGCTGAACCGCCGCATCTCGGCCATCCAGAAATCCGGCATCCAGGTCGCCCGCATGGTCATCAGCCGCGAGGCGCGGGCCGTCTATATCAACGACCTCGAATTTCAATTGACCGAGGCCGCCTTGGAAACCATCGCCGTCCTCGCAGAAGCCCGCCTTGACGATGAAGTCCTGACCGGCGCGCAGATCGAGGCCGTCATCTCAGGCCGCAACGAGGCCGATTGCGACGAGGCGGCCGGTGCCACCCGCATCAAACGCCTGCGCGACACGCTCGGCAACCAGTTGGTCAGCGAGTTGCTCGTCAAGACCGTCGCAAGGCGCGGCTATATGCTGGCGGTGGGCAAAGACGTGATCAAGATGATCTGAGGAAACCACATGACGCAGATGACCCCCGAACTGATGGCCCATCACATGGGCCTCGACATCCCCGACTTCGACCAGATCGGCTATTACGGGGCCGACTACGGCACGATGAAGCCGTACCACAAGGTCGGGAACCTCCTGTTCCTCTCGGGCCATGTCGCCCAGATCGGCACCGAGATCACCCACAAGGGCCGCCTCGGGAAAGACCTTACCACCGAGCAAGGCTATGCCGCCGCACGCCAGACAGGCCTGAACGTTTTGGGCGGCATCAAGCAGGCGGTGGGGTCGCTGGACCGGGTCAAATCCATCGTCCGCACCCTGAACTTCGTCGTCTGCTCGCCGGACTACGAGGATGTGCACAAGGTCTCCTCCGGCCTCTCAGACCTGTTTGTCGAGGTCTTTGGCCACAACACGGGCCTCGGCGGTCGCGCCACCATCGGCATCATGGCGCTGGCCGGCGGGGTCTGCTTTGAAACCTGGGCCACGGTGGAACTGCAGGACTGACCAACCCGAGACCCACATTTCCTTAGGCGAAAGATCTTGGGCCGCCCTCCTTCAGCCCAGAAAATACCCGTCCTCGTTTGTCCAATACGCCAGCAAATCCGCGCACAACCGGCAGGGCAGCCCCATTTCCTGCATGACATGCAGATCAACCCCCAGCAGCGCCGAAGTGCGCCAGGTGTCCAGCGCAATCGCCCCCGATTCCGCGCCGGAAAACACCGCCTCCAGCCCCGAGGCCGCCGAGGCCAGCACGAAGATCAGTTCCAGCGCCGGCAGGTTGGGTGTGTGCTCGGCCATCTTCGCCGCAAGCTGGCGGGCATCCCCCTGCCCCGTCAGCAGGAAGTGCAG
>CANGHD010000031.1 GCA_947453525.1 Paracoccaceae bacterium
AAGGTGATGGTGAAACGGTGGGGTAAGAGCCCACCACGGACCGGGCAACCGGGACGGTATGGCAAGCCCCACCCGGAGCAATGCCGAATAGGGGCCTTGTGCGGAAAGGTCCGGATCCACACCGTGCAAGCGGTGCCGGAGACCTCCGCAGGGACACTTCAGCCCAGAGGCCCGGGTTGGCAGCTTGACCGCCCTGGCAACAGGTGCGGCAGAGGAATGGTCATCCAGGGGCGAAAGCCCCGGACAGAATCCGGCTTACAGGCCATCCGCGCAATTTTCCTGTTACAATCGCCCATTGCCGTTGACTCTGCTGGTCCGATGGGTAAAAGGCGGGGCTCAAGGATTAGACGGGGCGGCCTTGCTGCCCCGATGCAGGAGAGACGACGATGGCCAAACCGGCGACGATCAAGATCCGTCTGAACTCGACGGCTGGCACCGGGCACTTCTACGTGACGAAGAAGAACGCCCGTACCATGACCGAAAAGTTCACGGTCAACAAATACGACCCCGTCAAGCGGGAACATGTCGAATACAAGGAAGGCAAGATCAAGTAAGATCTGCCCGAAAGGCTGACTTGAAACCCGCGCCCCTGTGGCGCGGTTTTTTCGTTTCTGGAACCCGTTCATGCAGCGCATCATGATCATCGGCCAGCCCGGATCGGGCAAATCCACCCTCGCGCGCACGGTTGCGGCCATCACCGGGTTGCCCGTGGTGCATCTCGACCACATCCATTGGCAAGCGGGCTGGGTCGAGCGGTCGGTCGAGGAAAAGACGCGTCTCTGCCGCGCCGCTGAAGCCGCCGAGGCCTGGGTCTTTGAAGGCGGGCATTCGACGACTTGGGACACCCGGATGGCGCGGGCGCAGATGGTGGTCTGGCTTGACATGCCGCTGCCCTTGCGCGCCTGGCGGGTGCTGAAGCGGTCTATCCTGTGGTACGGTCGCGTGCGTCCCGACCTGCCCGAAGGCTGCCTCGAGCGGTTCGGGCCGCAGACCTTGCCATTCTGGGCCTATATCTGGCGGACGCGCCACTCGGCACGGTCTGCGATGGCACGGCTGGCGGCGGGGGTGCCAGAGGGCAAGACCCTGGTGCGGCTGCGCTCGCGCGCCGAGGTGGCGGCCTTCCTGAACCGTCTTGAAACCGAAATCCGCCCATCCCGCCATTGTTGATCTTGCCCGGCCAACCGGGCCGGGCCAATTTGCCATCGCGGTTGCGGGGAGAGAATGATGGCGGACCATGATTTGCAGGACTATCTGTTCGATCTCAACGGGTTTCTGATCCTTGAGAATGTGATCGAGCAAGGCCATCTGGCCGCGCTGAACGCTGCTTTCGATGGCTTCCCGGACCTTGGCTTCAAGGAGTGGTGGGGTGATGTCCAGCGGCTCGACAACAACGCCAAGGCCGGGATGGAGTTGCAGAACATCGTCCATGCCGGCAAGCCCTTCGAAGACCTGATTGATCATCCGGCCTGGGTCGACCGGATGCGGCGTTACTGTGGTGAGGATCAGACGTGGATTTCGGGCCTGTTCATCGACGAATGCTTCGCCTCGGTCCGCCGCTCGGGCGGGTTCTTTCCGATGCATTCCGGCGGGCATGAAAAGGCGATCCGCAACCAGTACGGCTATGCCGATGGCCGTTGGCAATGCGGGCAGGTGAATATCCTTGTGGCCTTGACGGATATCGGCCCCGGTGACGGTGGCACGCGCATCATCCCCGGCAGCCACAAAAGCGGCTTTGGCCATCCGATCTTCCGCATACCTTACGCCGAGCGGTGCAAGTGGGATGACGAGGTCGTGGAAGTCAGCATCGAGGTGAACATGAAGGCGGGCTCGGCGCTGTTGTTTTCCGATGCCATCTCGCATGGCGCCACGCGGCGGACCGCGCCGGGGGAGCGGCGTGTTGTCATCTACCGCTATGGTCCGGGTTGGGGTAACACGCGTTATGGCTACCGCTATTCGCAAGCGCTACTGGACAGGGTGACGCCCGCGCAGCGGGCCATCCTGCAGCCGGTGATCCCCCGTCTGCCCGGCGCTGAACTGGGGTTGCAGCGCGGCTGAGGAGGGTCTTTTGGAACGCAGACACTACGAAGAACATTTCGTCTCACGCATCGGCTGGCTGCGGGCAGCGGTGCTGGGGGCGAATGACGGCATCGTCTCGACCGCCTCGCTGATTGTGGGGGTGGCCGCGGCCTCTGACCGCTCTGGTGTGCTCTTGGCGGGCATGGCGGGGCTGGCGGCGGGGGCCCTGTCGATGGCGGCGGGAGAATATGTCTCGGTCTCCAGTCAGGCCGACACCGAAAAGGCCGATACCGAACGCGAGCGGGCCGAGATTGCCGCCGACCCTGCAGAAGAGCTGCGCGCCTTGGCCGAAATTTACGAGGACCGTGGGTTGGAGCCTGCACTGGCTCTTCAGGTGGCGAAGGCTTTGCACGCCAAGGACCCGCTCGCGGCGCATCTGCGTGACGAGTTGGGGTTCTCCGAACATACTGAGGCCAAGCCCTTGGTGGCGGCCTTCGCCTCGGCGGGCAGCTTCACCGTGGGCGCGGCGATGCCGATGGCGGCGGCGGCCTTGGTGCCGACGGCGAGCATCAGCCTGTGGGTGACGGTCTCCTCTCTGATCTTCCTCGCCGTGCTGGGGGCTGTGGGGGCGCAGGCGGGTGGTGCGCCGATCGGGCGCGCCGTGCTGCGGGTGACCTTCTGGGGCGCTGTGGCGATGGCGGTGACCTACGGCGTGGGCAAGTTGTTCGGAGCGGTGGTTTGACGCCTTCTCTTTTGGCTTTGACATCCCATCTATAGCGCCATGACCCAGAGCCTGACCCTGCGCCTTGCGCGACCTGAAGACCTGAGCGCGGTCGACACCCTGCTGGCACGCAGCTTTCCACGGCTGCTGGCCAAGGACTATCCGCCCTCGATCATGGTGACGATCGTGCCGATCCTGTCGCGGGCGCGGCCGGACTTGCTGGCCTCGGGCCGGTACTTCGTCGTGGAGGATACGGCGGGCCGGGTGCTGGGGGCGGGCGGCTACAGTTTGCCGCGGCGCAAGCCTGTGGGGCTTGCGGGTCCGGCCACAGCCTCCATCCGCCATGTTGCGACGGATCCTGATGCCATCCGGCAGGGCATCGGGGCGCGCGTCATGCAGGCGATCTTTGCGGCGGCTGGCGCGGAGGGGGTGACAAGCTATGACTGTCTTTCGACCCTGACGGCGGTGCCCTTCTATGCGGCCCAGGGCTTCTTGGCCATCGGACCGGTCGAGGTGCCGATGCGACCCGCCCTCAGCTTTCGCGCCATGAGGATGGTCCGGCCGGCCTGATCGAGGGCCCTGCATGGCAAAAGGGCCGGAGTTTCCCCCGGCCCTTTGCCTACCGCGAAGCCGAACTCAGTTCCGGTTGTTGCCCATGAAGCGGAGAAGGTAGAGGAACATGTTGATGAAATCGAGGTACAGGTTCAAAGCCCCCAGCACCGCAGATTTGCCGATCCATTCTTCATCGCCAGCGCGAGCATGGGCGATGTAATCCGACTTCAGCTTCTGCGTGTCCCAAGCCGTCAGGCCCGCGAACACGATCACGCCGAAGGCGGAGATTGCGAAGTTCAGCGCCGAAGACTGCATGAACATGTTGACGATTCCGGCCACGATCAGGCCCCAGACGCTCATCAGCATGAAGGACCCCATGGCAGACAGGTCTTTCTTGGTCGTGTAGCCGTAGATCGACAGGCCCGCGAAAGCGATGGCCGTGACAAGGAAGGTCTCTGCGATCGACGCTTGCGTGTATATGACGAAAATCATCGACATGAACACGCCAAACAGCGCGGCATAGGCGTAGAAGGCCAACTGGGCCGCGGCCACCGACATGCGGTTGACCATTGCGGGCAGGGCGATCGACATCACGAAGATGGCGATCATCACAACCCATTTCAGCGGGCTGCCGAAAATGGCGCCGACCATGGCCGGGCTGGTGCCCACGGACCAAGCCACGCCACCTGTGACGAGCATCGCCACGGACATCAGCCCGTAGATCTTGTTCATATAGGCGCGCAGACCTGCATCAATGGCAAGGCCGGCACTCGCCCCGTACGTTCGTGTCTGAAAGTCAGCCATTCAAGCCTCCGTTGTCTGACGAGCCGGGTTGCGCCCGGCCTCTTGGGCTGAATATCGGCATTGCCGGCGCACAGTTCAAGGATTTCATCCCAAATTGCGCGCATTCTCACGCCGATGTGGCCCTAATCGCGCTGAAGCCAAGCCTCTGGCGCGTCCCACATGATCCGAGAGGCCTCGCGCCGCGCCTGATCCGGGGTCAAACCGATGTCCCGCAACAGATGCGGCTCCAGTCGGGCGAGGTGCTGACGGGTTTGCCGCAGGTGCAGGGCACGCAGGAGGGCCGTGGCAAAGCGCCGGATCGTGGCGGGGTGAACCGGGTGGTTGTGGATGGCGGAACGGGACATGGCTCGGCCTTTCAGGGCGAAGGAAGGGTCTCATGATGAATTGTGATGGCAAGGGCGGGACCATCATCGGACTTGATCCTTTTCGCACAGTCTGGCACAACACGGAAATGAATGATTGTGGCCTAACCCATCAGGAATTGTGATATGGCGCGAAATCTCGACCTGACGGCCCTGCGCTCGTTTGTGGCTATCGCCGATGCGGGTGGCGTCACGCGGGCAGCGGGGTTCTTGAACCTGACGCAGTCCGCCGTCTCGATGCAGATCCGCCGGCTGGAGGACAGCCTTGGCGTCGAACTGCTGGACCGTTCGGCCCGCAAGGTGCAGCCCACGGCGGCCGGGGAGCATATGCTCAGCTATGCGCGCCGGATGCTGGCATTGAATGACGAGGTTTATGGCCTGCTGAGCCGCGCCCAGTATGAGGGCGAAGTGACGCTTGGCGTGCCGCATGACATCGTCTATCCGGCGATTCCGCAGGTGCTGCAACGCTTTGCGGCGGATTTTCCCAAGGTGAAGGTGCGGCTGATGTCGTCGTTCACCAGGATCCTGAAGGATCAGTATGCGCGCGGGGAATGCAATCTGATCGTCACCACGGAAGACACGGTCGATGCCGGCGGCGAGACGCTGACCGAACTGCCGCTGATCTGGGTCGGCGCGCCGGGCGGGCAGGCGTGGCGGCAAAGGCCGTTGCCCTTGGCCTATGAACAGCGCTGCATTTTCAGGCAGGGCGTCCAAGAGCGGCTGGATGCGGCGGGCGTGCCCTGGGTGCTGGCGGTCGACAGCGACAACACCCGCACGGTCGAGGCGACGGTCAGCGCCGACCTTGCCGTCCACACCGTTCTGGAAGGGTCCGAGCCGCGCCATGTCGAGCGGATCACCCATGGCGGCGCATTGCCGGATCTGGCGCGGATGAAGATCAACCTTTACGCCGCCAGCGCCGTCCGCAGCCCCGCGATCGACGCTTTGGCCCGCCTGATCCGCTCGGCCTATGCCGCAAAGACGCTTCGTGTTGGGTTGGCAGATCGGTCCGAGGCGATGATGCAGGCCTGACTCTTTCGATGGCTTGCAAGCTCTGGTTGTGGCGCGATTTTGGAGTTTGCGCGATATTGGCACGGCAGATGTATCTTTAGGGTGTTAATTTACTGTCAAAAGAACGGGTCCAAGTTGTGGTGATCGTCAGAAACGCTGCGATATTAGCGTTTTGCAATAGAATCGGCCGCCAAGTTTAGCATTTTGCAATGCAAAATGCTAAACCCGTTTAGGGAGAGTGACCTGCCATCCATAACCCCAATCGGCGATTTAGACATGTTGGCGTTGAATTCTTGTTCGTCTGTATAATCCGCCCTGTTCAAAAAGACAGGTTCTTTGGCCTACAAACGATTCGTGAAATTTATTCCCGACGCCCTGAAAAGTTGGCACGGTTCTTGCTTATAGGTTGGTGGGGTTGGGATAACGTGTCAGGAGAGAGAAATGAAGCACCCGGTTGATGCACATGTTGGCAAGCGGATCCGCCACCGGCGCTGGATGGTGGGAATGACCCAGCAACAGTTGGCCGAAAAGGTCGGCATCAAGTTCCAACAGGTCCAGAAGTACGAAACCGGGATGAACCGGGTTTCGGCCTCGCGCCTGTGGGATATTGCCGAAACTTTGGGCGTCGCGATCAGCTTTTTCTTCGAAGGTCTGGCCGGCAGCGAACAGCCGATGGCGAGCGACCTGATGGGCGACAAAGAGGCGGCGGAACTCGTCCGTTCCTACTACGCGATCCCAGAAGCGCAGCGCCGTCGCCTGTTCGATCTGGCGCGGGTTCTGTCCGAAGCGGCTTGAAGACAGGCCGTTTGATCCCGGGACGCTTGACCCGGGGCTGTTCCGACTGTAGCGCGAGGATGTGTTGCAGGGGGATGTCATGGCTCGCATCGTCGCGGATCTTGCGGAAGAATTGATGAATGTGGCGGACGCGCTGGCCGATGTGGCGCGTCTGGCGACTTTGAAGCACTTCCGGGCCGAGGGGTTGTCGGCCGACAACAAAGAGACAGACCGCTTCGATCCGGTGACGGTGGCGGACCGGTTGTCCGAGCAGATGATGCGCGAAATTCTCGCGCAGCGTCGCCCGCTGGATGGCATTCTGGGCGAGGAATTCGGGCTGAAGGCCGGGACATCGGGTCTGACCTGGGTGCTGGACCCGATCGACGGCACCCGCAGCTATCTGTCGGGCACGCCAACCTGGGGCGTGCTGATCTCGGTCGGCGACGCTACTGGCCCGATCTATGGGATCATCGACCAACCCTATATTGGCGAACGCTTTTCCGGTGGGCTGGGCCGCGCCGAGGTGACCGGTCCCATGGGGCGCAAGCCTTTGAAAACCCGTGCAGCGCGGCCCCTGTCCGAGGCGATCCTGTTCACCACCTTCCCCGAGGTTGGCACGCCCGAAGACGGCGCCGCCTTCAACCGGGTCAAGGCGCAGGCGCGGTTGACGCGCTATGGTTGTGATTGCTACGCCTATGCACTGATCGCGGCGGGGCAAATCGATCTGGTGATCGAGGCGGGTCTGCTGGCCTATGACGTGCAGGGCCCGATCGCCGTGATCGAAGCGGCGGGCGGCATCGTCACGGACTGGCAGGGCAATCCTTGCCCGAACGGCGGCCGCGTTCTGGCGGCGGCCAACCGGGAGATTCATGCCGAGGCGCTGGCGCTGCTGAACGCCTGAAAAGCTTAAGCTGCTGCTGCCAATCGCCGCTTGATTGGCAGGAAATCTCTTGGCATTCTGACGTTGCTGCGCGAGTCCTTTCCCCTTCTGTCGCGCCGTGGACCCAACACCGAAGGGGGTGAAAGGGTCCCGCCATGTCTGAAATCCTGATCCGTAACGCCGATAGCATCCTGACGATGGATGCCACACGGCAGGAACTGTCCGGGGCCGATCTGCGGCTGCGGGATGGGGTGATTGTCGAGGTGGGGCAAGGGCTTGCCTCGCTTGGTCGCGTGGTGGAGGCCAAGGGTTGCGTGGTGACGCCGGGGTTGGTGAACACGCATCACCACCTGTACCAGACCCTGACGCGCGCCGTGCCGGGCGGTCAGGATGCCTTGCTGTTTGGCTGGCTGAAGACGCTTTATCCGATCTGGGCGAAGTTCGGGCCGGAAGAGATGTTCGTCTCGGCCCAGGTCGGGCTGGCGGAGCTGGCGCTGTCGGGGTGTACGCTGACCTCGGACCATCTGTATCTGTTCCCGAATGGGTCGCGGCTGGATGACACGATTGCGGCGGCTTCGGAAATTGGCCTGCGATTTCAACCGACACGCGGCGCAATGAGCATTGGTGAGTCCGCTGGGGGTCTGCCGCCGGACAGTCTGGTTGAGGCTGAGGCCGCCATTCTGGAGGACATGATCCGGGTGGTGGATACGCATCATGATCCGCGTGAGGGGTCGATGGTGCGGGTGGGGTTGGCGCCGTGCTCTCCCTTCTCGGTCAGCCGGGACTTGATGCGGGAGGCGGCTGTCTTGGCGCGCGACAAGGGCGTGATGCTGCATACCCATCTGGCTGAAAACGATGAGGATATTGCCTATTCGCTGGCGAAGTTCGGCTGCCGTCCGGGGCAATATGCCGAGGATCTGGGCTGGACCGGGGAGGACGTCTGGCACGCGCATTGCGTGAAGCTGGATGTGTCGGAAATCGCGTTGTTTGCCCGCAGCTTGACCGGGGTGGCACATTGTCCGTGTTCGAATTGCCGACTGGGGTCGGGGATTGCTCCGGTGCGGGCGATGCGGGATGCCGGGGTCAGGGTCGGGCTGGGGGTCGATGGCTCGGCCAGCAATGACGCCGGCAATCTGGTGGGCGAGGCGCGGATGGCGATGCTGTTGCAGCGGGTGTCGCTGGGGGCCGATGCGATGAGCGCAAGGGAGGCGCTGGAGATTGCCACCCTTGGCGGGGCGCGGGTTTTGGGGCGTCACGACTGCGGGTCGCTGGCGGTTGGCAAGCGGGCGGATGTGGCCGTGTGGGACGTTTCGGGGGTGGAGTCGGCGGGGTCGTGGGACCCTGCGGCATTGCTCTTGGCGGGGCCGACACGGGTGCGGGATCTTTTTGTCGAGGGGCGTCAGGTGGTTGGCGGCGGACAGATGCTGACGGTTGATCTGGGTAAGGTGGTGGAGCGGCAAAACCATCTGGCCCGTCGGTTGATGGCGTGATAGGCCGCAGGAATGAGCCATAATTTTGACGCCCAACGCCGCGAGACCTTCAACACCTTCCGGGACATTCCCAAGGGGATGAAAAAGCTGCCCGAACGGGCCGAGGTCGATTTCCTGTTCTATCCGGAAGAGCATGATGCCAATTACCCTGCGGTGATGAAGGCGCTGTCCGCAAAGGGGTTCCGGGTGTCGCGCGATGATGACATGGTTGTGGCCAAGGTCGGTCCGATCCCGGTGACGGCCGAAGCGATCTGGACGCATGAAAAGGTGGCGACCGAGGTGGCGCTGGCCTTTGACTTCTATCCGGACGGATGGGATCTGGGGCTGGAAGACTGATCTTTGCAGTTGGGGTGGCCATGACCGTCTCTCGGGGTCCAAGCCTTTGAGGGCGCTGCATTAACTCTGCGGTTTGAGGCCGGATTGCCAGTCTTTTTGCTGTCTTCTTTCTGTCTTGCTTCCGTCTCTACGCGCGGCGGGGCAGGGCGGCTTTAACCATGTTTGGGCGACTCAGGTCGGGGCGTTTTTCGGCTTCTGGCCGGTTTGGGTGAAGATCGCACTGCAAGCCTATGAGATCACAAGGATTTTTTCCCTGACAGGGCCGCCGTCGCAGGGTGGGGTTATAACCCCACCCTACCTGACGCGCCCGGCGATCCAGACTGCTTCTATGGCCCGGTCATCGCCCATCATGATGGTGGGGAAGACGGCCTGCCAGATGTCCTCGGACCGCCGTGTGGCCTGTTCGATCACCGGAGTTGACGCAAGGTTGATGACCACCAGGTCAGCCTCCAGCCCCGGTGCGATGTTGCCGATCTGGTGTTCCGCCCGCAGAGCGCGTGCCGAGCCTTGGGTCGCCAGCCACCAGAGTTGCGCCGGGTGCAGAGCCTGACCGCGCAGTTGGGCCACCTCATAGGCGGCGGCCATGGTGCGCAGCATCGAGAAGGAGGAACCGCCGCCGGTGTCGGTCGCCAGCCCGACGCGCAGCTTGCGGGCGAGGCCCATGTCAAAGAGGCCGGAGCCGATGAAGGTGTTGGAGGTCGGGCAATGCACCAGCGCCGCCCCCGCTTCCTCCAGCCGGGATTTCTCGCGCGCGGTCAGGTGGATCGCGTGGCCGTAGAGCGCGCCCTCGCGCAGCAGGCCTTGGGCCTCGTAGGTGTCGAGATAGTCACGCGACTGCGGGAACAGGTCTTTGACCCAGGCGATCTCGTCGGTTTGCTCGGAGAGGTGGGTCTGCATCAGGCAGTCGGGGTATTCGCGCCAGAGGGCGCCCAGGGCCGCCAGTTGTTCGGGGGTGGACGTGGGCGAGAAGCGTGGCGTGATGACGTAGGACAGGCGGTCCGTCCCATGCCACTTCTGGAGCAGGGCCTTGCTGTCGTCGTAAGCGGATTGGGCGGTGTCGCGCAGGGCTTGAGGCGCGTTCCTGTCCATGCAGGTCTTGCCGGTGAAGGCGCGCAGGCCTCGGGACTTGGCACCTTCGAAGAAGGCGTCAACGGAAGCCGGATGGATCGTGCCGTAGGAGCACATCGAGGTGGTGCCATGGGCCAATGCGAGGTCGAAATAGCGGGCGGCGATCTCGTTCGCATAGGCGGGGTCGGCGAAGCGAATTTCCTCGGGGAAAGTGTAGAGGTTCAGCCAGTCGATCAGCCGCTTGCCCCAGGAGGCGATGATGGCGGTCTGCGGATAGTGGACATGGGCGTCGATGAAGCCTGCCGAAATCAGCGAGGTGCCGTAGTTTGTCACCCGTGCCTGCGGGTGGGCTGCCCGCAGGGTGGCGGCGGGGCCCATGGCGCGGATCACGCCGCCTTCGAGAAGGACGGCCTCGTGCAGGTGGGCGGCGCTGGCGTCCTCGAACGGGTCGCCTGCGAAGGAAAGCACCTGTCCCAGCAGCAAATCTTGCATGTGTCACCTCATCTTGCCAGGCTAGTCTAAAGGGATCGGCCTGCGCGGTAAATTTCGCATCGCCCCTGTTTTGCTGAAACAGCTTTCGCTAGGGTCGCAGAAAGGGCTTTTGTCCTGGATTTTGGGCCGGGCGGTCCGGCAAAGAGAAGGCCAGTGCGATGAGCGAGATCAAGGCTTTGGCGCGCAAGGCGGCGTTTGGTGTGCGCAAGGCGGCTTTCGCGGCAGGGCAGGGGCAGGCAGCGGAGTTGTTGGCCGATCTGCTGGCCTCGCATTCCGGCAAGGCCTTGGCGGGGTACATGGCGATGCGGACGGAGATTGACCCCTTGCCCGCCATGACGCGGCATCAGGGGGCGGTGGGGGTGCCGGTGATTTTGGCAGCCGCTACGCCGCTTCGGTTCCGCGAGTGGGGGGCGGGTGTGGCGATGGTGGCGGGGGAGTTTGGCGCGTTCATTCCGGCTGAGGGGGCTTGGGTAGAGCCGCAGGTGGTGATCGTGCCGATGCTGGCCTTTGATGCGAGGGGCTATCGTCTGGGCTATGGCGGGGGCTTCTATGACCGGACCTTGGCGGGGCTCAGGGCAAGGGGGCCGGTGATTGCGGTGGGCTTTGCCTTTGCGGCGCAAGAGGTGGACCAGGTGCCGATTGATGGGTTTGACCAGCGGCTCGATGCGGTCGTGACCGAACGGGAGGTCAGATGGTTCGCTTAGGTCTTGTGCTGGCGCTGATGGCAGGACCTGCGGCGGCGGGGTGTTTTGGGCCACCGTTTCCGAAAAAGGTGCACTTTGACAACGGCCAGACGATGGAGGTGGTCAGCCACACCGCGCAGGACCTGACGGTTCGTTCGGTCTTGCCGGATGGAACGATGCAGGCAGCGTTGCGAAGCGGGCTGTTTCCCCTCTCCAGTAGCGGCTCCGGGGTGACGCAACATTTCGAATGGTTGTCTGATTTGCCTGATCTGGGCGGCTTGCAGCCCGGCCAACGCTTCAGCCTTGAGGCCGACATGATCGTCGAACATGCCAGCCGGAGTTATTATCACGTCGATCTGGTGGTGCTGCGGCAGGACAGCGTCCGGGTGGGCGGCTGTGACTATCCGGTCATCGTGGTGCAGCGGTTTGACCGGCTGTCCGGGGTGACCTCATCAAGCACGCTGTGGATTGCGCCGCGGTTGCTCATGGCCCTGCGAACGATCTCTGCGCTGCCGGGTGACGTGCGGACTAATGCGGTCACCGGGTTTGAATAATCACCGGGCGATGGTTTCCTCGCGCACGAACATGTTGCTCCAGGCGCGGTCGACGAGGTCGGGGGTCATCTGGTAGGGGATGCCCTCGAAGTCGCAGATCGAGATCATCTGGTCGATCAGGAAGACCGGCTGGTAGTTGGCGAAGTTGTTGTTGATCGTGGGGTATTTGGTCTTCAGCAGGTGCAGCAGGGTCGCCTCATCGAGGGCGATGCGCTTCTTGCGGGCGACCATGGCGAAGATTTTCAGGAAATTGTCCTGTGACGGACCATCGACCTTGATCTTGAAGAAGATCCGCCGCAGCGCCGCGCCGTCGAAGATCTCGTTGGGGTGGAAGTTGGTTGAGAAGATCACGAGGGTGTCGAAGGGCACCGTGAACTTTTCACCCGATTGCAGCGAGAGGATATCGCGGTTTTCTTCCAGTGGCACGATCCAGCGATTGACCAGCTTTTGCGGCGGTTCGGCCTGACGGCCAAGGTCGTCGACGATGAAGATGCCGCCGGAGGATTTGAGCTGCAGGGGCGCTTGGTAGGTGCGGGCGACCGGGTTGTATTTGAGGTCGAGCATGTCGAGCGTGAGTTCGCCGCCGGTCACGACCGAGGGGCGGTCGCAATAGACATAGCGGCCGTCGAAGCGGTTGGTGCTGCGCCGCAGGGCGGTGGGGTCGTCCAGCATCTCTTCGGCCTTGGAATGCACGATCGGGTCATAGACGGTGATGACCTGACCTGAGTATTCGATGGCGCGGGGGATGTAGATCTTGTCGCCAAGGGCGGCGCGGATGCCGTTCGAGATCGAGGATTTGCCGTTGCCGGGCGGGCCATACATGAGGATCGAGCGGCCCGAGGTAACGGCGGGGCCGAGGTTGTCGATCAGGTCGGTCGGCAGGATCAGGTGGCCCATGCCGCGCATCAGTTCGGTGCGGGTCAGCTTGATGTTGCGGACCGACTGGCGCTTCATCTGCTCGCCATAATGGGCTAGGGGCACCGGCATCGCGCCGTAGTATTCCGACTGGCTCAGGGCATCCATCGCACGGGCCTTGCCGAGGTCGGTCAACTGGTAGCCCATTTCGTTGCCCGAGGTGGCGTGCAGGGTGCCGGTCGCCTCCAGCAGGCGCTGCGACCGGGCGAGGTCGATCAGTTCCTGCGTCAGTTGCACGGGCAGGCAGATCACCCGCGCCAGCACCGACACGAGGTCAAGGTTCATGCGGAACATGGTCTTGAGCATGATATCACGCATCATCACCGGGGTGATGCCAACCTCGGCCAGCGCTTTCGGCGGGTTGGGCGGCAAAACGCCGGTCGGTTCTGTTGTCGGCGGGGCTTGCACGTTCATCTCGGGCCTCTTTTCGTGGCCACGTCGGGGGCCAAGGGTCAGAGACTTGTGAACCGCAAAAGGGGCGAAATTGGCGCGGCAATGAGGTAGAAATTCAGCATCCCGGCCAGCGCCAGACCCATGGGGAATTTCTTGTGGCTCCAGCTTTTCCAGTCCGGCGTGGCGCGGCGCACGGGTGGGATGGCGCGCAGGATGCGGTGGGCGAAGAAGGCGCCGAGCAGGCAGCCGGCCAGCAGGCCCATGACCATGCGGTAATCGGCCAGAACGAAGAAGGGCGCCATTGCGGCGCCGAACTTGCTGTCACCGGCCCCCATCAGGCCGGCGGCATTGGCGATGAACAGGACCAGCAGCGTGACAAGGCCAATGGCGATGCCCCAGAGCCAGACCATCAGGGGCAGGGTCAGGACGCCCACACCCAGATAGACCAATATCAGGGCCATCACGGCCTTGTTGGGGATTTTCATGAAAGCCATGTCGCTCCACGCGACCCACAGGCCGATCAGCAGCGTGAAGGGCAGGAAGGCAAGCGAGGGCAGAAGCGGCATCCTCAGCCCCCCAGGGCCGCGAGGCTGCGGGCGGCTTCCTCGAAGTAGACGGGCGACGTGTCGATCGCCTCTTGCAGCAGGCGTTTGCCGGTGATGGTGTCGCCCTGCTTGATGGCGGCCAGTGCGGCGGTGTAGATCAGCTTGGCGCGTTCGTCCTGTGTCATGTCGATCACGGGCAGGTCGTATTTGCGCTGCATGGCGCGGGCGAGGACGAGGTTGTTCTTGGCGGTGAACAGGGTCGGGTCATAGGTCAGGGCCTGTATGAACAGCCTTTCCGCCCCCGGTCCGTCGCCGCGCGTCAGCTTGGAGTAGCCCCAGTTGTTCAGAACGCCTTGCGGTTTGGTCGTCATGCCGACGGCGATGGAATAGAAGCTGTCGGCCTTCTTCCAGTCTTTCTTGCTGTCGGCCACCATCGCTTCCAGCCGGTAGCGTTCGAAGCTTTCGACCGTTGGGGGGATGGCGTCGAGCGTGGCCTCGGCTCCGGTCCAGTCGTTGGAGCGGATCTGTATATCGGCCAATGCAAGCCGGTCGTCATCGGTGCCTTGCGGTGAGGCGATGACATCGGTCAGGACGGCGGCGGCTTCGGTGTAAAGCCCGGCGCGGGCTTCCGACTTCGCCAGACCGCGTTTCAGGTCGACCTTGTCGGGTGTGATGGCAAGGGCGTTCTTGAAATAGGTGACGGCCTCTTTCGGGTCGCCCACAGTCAGCATGATGGCGTTCAGGTTGGTCTGGTCGACGGCCTGCGCCTCGGCCACGGCGCGGGCGGCCTGGCTGCGTGAAACACCGTGCTGACAGGCCGTCAGAGACGCTGCGCCCAGAAGGCACAGCATGATAAATTCATTTTGGCGCATTTTGCGTCCTTTTTGCTGCTCGGACCAAAGGGTGCTGGAGCCAACCTACAGCTGCGACAGAAGAACGAAATCCCCTTGACCGCGGCGCACGAGGTTGAACTTTGGCGCGTCTTTGGCAACGCGTTTACCATACACGGAAGTGTTGGTTCGATCGATAGCCGTGCGCAAATTCTCGCGGATTTCATCCGAATTGCCACTGTCGAGTTCGAACGCGGTCTGGAACACGCCGCGCGCTTCGCCGAATTCGCCGCGTTCCATCAGAACGACGCCAAGGTTGTTGATGGCGGGCACGAAGGTCGGGTCTTCCTCGACGGCGCGGCGCAGGATCTGTTCGGCCTGATTGAGGCGACCCAACTGCAGGTCGGCCGAGCCCACGGCGGAGAGGATGTCGGAGTTCATGCCCTGCACCGAGGCCGCGCGGTAATAGGCCTTCAGCGCCAGTTCATATTCGCCGGCGGCCATGAGGCGGTGGCCGACCTCGAGCCCGTCAACGCCCTGCCGGGCGCCGTCGACCCCCGGGGGCGTGGAGCCCGTCGAGGACAATTCACCCGAAAGGCTGCATCCTGCCAGGAATGCCACCAGCAAGACGCAAAGAAGACGCCGCAGAAGAAAAGCCACGCATCACACCCATTTGCCTGTCCGACCTTGGGAAAAGCGGTGGTCAGTGACCCAATTTCCCCATGCTCAGCACTTTTGAGATGCCCATCACCGAAGGTCCGATCAGGATGATCATCAATGGCGGCACCGTGAACATCATTGTGCCAAGGGTTAGCTTGGTAGGCAAGGTGTTCGCCTTCTCTTCGGCGCGCATCACGCGTTTATCGCGCATTTCGGCGGAATAGACCCGCAGCGCCTCGCCGATCGAGGTGCCATAGGTGGCCGATTGCACCAGCGTGGTGACGAAAGAGGAGATGTCGGAAATGTTGATCCGTTCGGACAGGTCTTTCAGCACCTGCACACGTTCCTTGCCAGCTTTGACCTCGTTCGAGACGATGTCGAGTTCGTCGGCGAGGGCGGGGTAGCCGGCGCGGGTTTCCTTGGCCATGCGGTTGATGGATTGGTCCAGCGACTGGCCGGCCTCGACGCAGACCAGCATCAGGTCGAGCGCATCCGGGAAGCCTTGGACGATCTGTTGCTGGCGGGTTTGCAGGCGGCGCTGTACCCAGTATTGCGGCAGGTAATAGCCTGCGCAGCCCGGGATCAGCGTGGCCAGCAGTTTGAACTGGGTCGAAACCTCGCCCTTCTGGGCCATCAGGAAGGTATATAGCAGGCCCAGCAGCAGAAGACCGATGCCCAGCGAGAACTGCGCGAAGTGGAACATCCGCACCGCGTTCTTGTTGGTATAGCCCGCCCGCACCATTTTCAGGCGCGAGGCGGTCATCTGTTCCACGTCCTGCGGTTCGAGGAAGTTGGCGAATTTCTCCAGCTTGTCGACCTTGTCGCCCCGGCGCAGGGTGGGGCCTTGCGATTTGGCAGGAATGTGGACGCGCATCGCTTTCAGCTTGTCGAAAGGCTCGGGTTTCTTGCGTAGCATCGCGGGCAACACGGCAAGGATCAGGATCATGCCAAGCAGGCCTACGGCGTACAGCGGGCCGAGGGGGCCGAATTTATCCACCAGCGCTGCATTGAGGTTGGTAAGGGCTTCCATGGGCTCAGACCTTGATATTGACCATCATCTTCATGAAGATCACGTTGACTGTCAGGAAGGCGCCCACGATCAGGCAGCCCGGGATGAAGGCGGCTGTTTTCTGCACGTCGTCGTAGTAATGCGGCTGGATCACGTTGATGGTGATCAGGGCGCCGATCGGGAAGGCCGAGAGGAACATGCCGGACCATTTCGCCTCGGCGGTGATGGCCTTCACGCGACGGAACAGTTTGAAGCGGGCGCGGATCACCTTGGCCAGACCATCAAGGATCTCGGCCAGGTTGCCGCCGGATTGCTGTTGGATCGTCACGGCCACGGCAAGGAAGCGCAGGTCCTGGCTGTCCATCCGCTCGGCAAAGGCTTTCAGGCTTTCGGCCACGTCGCGGCCGTAAGAGGCCTCGTCGGCGATGACGCCCATTTCTGTGCCCAAGGGATCGGGGATTTCCTTGGCGACGTTGGCGATGGCGGTGGAGAAGGGGTGGCCGACGCGCAGGGACCGGACCATCAGTTCGACGGCGTCGGGCAGCTGTTCCTCCAGCAGGGCCATGCGTTTCTTGGCCTTGTTGTTGATCCAGACATAGACCCCGCCGATGCCCATCAGGATGGCGACAACGATGCGGACCGGCACGGCGGCCTCGGTTCCGAAAGAGAGGCCGAAGTAGCAGAACACCGACACCATCGCCATGATGCCGATCAACTGGCGCGGTGTGAAGGCGATGTTGGCCTTCTGCGCCTTGCTGGCGAGGATGGAATACAAGGGAATGCCGCGCGCGTTGACGTGCTGGGACATTTCCTTGCGGAGCTGTTCCAGCACCTTTTCGCGGTCGTGGGTTTTCTCCAGCAGGGCCAGACGGCGCGACAGGCGGTTGTTCAGGCTGATCGATTTGCCGAAGACGGTCAGGTACAGGCCTTCCACAAGGAAAACCACCGCGACGAAGATCAGGATGTAGATGAGGGGGGCGGCGCTTATCTGCATGATCTGGCCTTACACGATGGGTTCATAAAGCGACGGCGGCAGGTCAAAGCCCCACTGCCGGAAACGCTCGGAATAGTGGCTGCGGACGCCGGTGGCGTTGTAGCGGCCGATGATCTTGCCCGAGGGTTCGACGCCGAGGCGTTCGTAGCGGAAGACTTCCTGCATCGAGATGACCTCGCCTTCCATGCCGGTAATTTCCGTAATCGAGACCATGCGGCGCGAACCGTCCTGCAGGCGCGAGATTTGCACGATCAGGTTGACGGCGGCGGCGATCTGGGAGCGGACGGCTTTCAGCGGCATCTCGATGCCGGCCATGGCGACCATGTTTTCCAGACGCGAGATGCCGTCGCGGGCCGAGTTGGCGTGGATCGTGGTCATGGAGCCGTCGTGGCCGGTGTTCATGGCCTGCAGCATGTCGATGACTTCCTCGCCGCGCGTTTCGCCGACGATGATGCGATCTGGACGCATCCGCAGCGCGTTCCTCAGGCAGTCGCGTTGGGTGACCGCACCCTTGCCTTCGACGTTGGCGGGGCGGCTTTCCATACGGCCGACATGGACCTGTTGCAGTTGCAATTCCGCGGTGTCTTCGATGGTGAGCACGCGTTCATCGTTGTCGATGAAGGACGACAGCGCGTTCAGCGTGGTGGTTTTGCCCGACCCCGTACCGCCAGAGACGATGATGTTCAGGCGGCAGGACACGGCGGCTTGCAGATAGGCGGCCATCTCCTCGGTAAACGCGCCGAACTTGATCAGGTCGTCGATCCGCAGCTTTTCCTTCTTGAATTTCCGGATGGAAACAAGGCTGCCGTCCACGGCCACCGGCGGCACCATGCAGTTGAAGCGGGAGCCATCAGCAAGGCGGGCGTCGCAATAGGGGTTGGATTCGTCGACCCTTCGGCCCACGGCGGAGACGATCTTGTCAATGATCCGCAGCAGGTGGCGTTCGTCCTTGAAGGTGATGTCGGTCAGTTCCAGCTTGCCCTTGCGTTCGACAAAGATGCGGCGCGGGCCATTGACCAGAATGTCGTTGACGGATTCGTCTTTCAGCAGGGGTTCCAGCGGGCCAAGACCCATGACCTCGTCATAAAGCTCCTGGTTCAGGATGGCGCGGTCGGAGGCGTTGATGGCCACCGACATCTCGTTCAGCGCTTCGGAGGTGATGTCGGCGATTTCGGTCTTGAGGTTGTTTTCGGTCGCCGATTCAAGGGCGGCCAGATTGAGACTGTCCAGCAACCGCTTGTGCAGTTCAACTTTCAGCTCGCTGATCTTTTCCTTGCGCTTGCGTTCCTTGTCCGAGGCGGCGATTTCTGCCGGATTGGCGACCGGAACCACCGGGCGCGTGGCAAGGCTGACCTTCGGGGCAGGGGCCGCGCCCACACGGGTTCCGGGTGCGCCGGAGCCCACCGCAGTGGCGATGGGTTGTTTGGGTTGGACGTCTGGTTTCTTGAAGCGCGAAAACATTTACTGCCCCCCGGGGGTAAGTCACTTGCGTGCGGTTTCGACGGCCCGATTCAGTTCGAACAGGGATTTGGCGAGTTTCTGGATTTCCTTGCGCAGCGGGTTTTTCGCAGCACTCTCCGACAGCGGCAGGCCGTGGTCATTGGCCTGCGTCACCTGCGCGCCGCCGTCGGGCAACTGCACCTCAATGGCGATATCAAGGCTTTCGGCCATGCGCTTGACGCGCGACTTGGCACTGAGATCGGCGAATTTCGGGGCGCGGTTCAGGACATAGCGCAGCTTTTCATGCGGCAGGCTTTCCGCCTTCAAGGCCCGGATGAAGCGCAACACGTTCTGGGCCGAGCGCAGGTCGAGTTCCATCAGCGAAAAGTAGACATGGGCGCGTTGCAGCACGGCCTCGGTCCAGGCCACGACGGTTTTCGGCATGTCGATCACGACGAAATCGAAGTTGGCGCGGGCCATGTCGATGATGCGGCCGATATCTTCGGGTCCGATGATATCCAAGGGCAGCATGTCGGCAGGGGCGGTCAGGACGTGGAGCTTGTCGTTGAAGGTCAGCATGGCTTGCAGCAGGGCGTCGCTGTCCACCGCATGGGCGTCGGACAAGAGCTCAAAGACCGATTCTTTGCGCGGCAGGTCAAGGTAGGTCGCGGCAGAGCCGAACTGGAAGTCGAGGTCGATCAGGCAGACGCGCGGAGCGTCCTTGCCGATGTTGGCCAGTTCCCAGGCAAGGTTGGTGGCGAAGGTCGAGGCACCGCAGCCGCCGCACATGCCATGGACCGGCAGCACCACGGCGTCACGGTCGCCCTTGGCCTTGAAGCCGGGATGCGGCATCTGGCTTTCGGGCTGCTGGGCGTTGATCCCGGCGACTTCGGATACCAGTGCCGGGGCGTGCACCGGTTTGCGGATGCGTTCGATGGTTTCGTGCAGGGCGCCGTCGGGCAGCGGGTAGGGCAGAAAGTCATCTGCGCCGAGCCGCAAAAGCTGGTGCAGGGCCATGGGGCCGATTTGGTTGGCGACCAGCAAGACCTTGATATTGTGCGATTTCGCCTGCTTGATGATGCTGGTGATGCGGCCAAGATCGCTCTCGTCTTCGGCATTCACGGCGATGACAACAAACTCCAGCCCCCGGGCGTCGGGCTGGTCGAGGAAGACCTGCGCATCGTCGAAAGACAGGTCGCCCCAGCTTTCGCCCAGTTCCAGTTCCATGTCGTCGATCAGAAGGTCGAAGTTCTGAACGTCGCGTGAAATGGTACACGCGAGGATTGGAGCCGGCTCCGGCTGCAGGTTCGCTATGCTCGTCATTGCCCAGTCCTTCCAACATCGCCTCTAAGCCAGCGGCTTCTCCGCCCGCGGCGAAACACACCACTTCGGAATCGGATTCGACTCTTCGCGGTCGACATTCCGGTCCCGTCTTTCGAATTTGATGGCAGATGGTGGCGAGATTGGGGCTGAAATGGCGTCAATCTTTGGTATTGGCGCTGCGCCGTGCGGTTTTGTGCAGAGCGGCGAAACGATGATGGGTGTTCACGCCATCCTTCAGAACGGCAAGGCCCGGCGCACCGGGCCCCGACTTGATCCGGCCTGTTGCGATCAGCCGCCGGTTCCGGTGCCCGCGTTCGTTGTCACGGCGTCATGCGCACGCGCGGCGCTGGCGACATATTCGCGCATGATGATGGCGGCGTATTTGCCATTGAGCAGCCCGGCATAGCCTCGTGCAAAGCCTGACACGCCCGTCACGGCGCGGCGGTTGCGGACCTCGGGGGCGGGCGTGTTCACGACGGGGCGGGTTTCGCCATAAGACACCAAGGCCTCCAGACGGGAGCGCGAGATGCCTTGGCCGACCAGATAGGCCACGGCGGTCTGGGCGCGGCGGAGGCCAAGTCCTTGGTTGTAGCGTTCGGTGCCGACCAGATCGGTATGGCCGTAGACGCTGAAGCGCACTTCGGGGAAACGCTTGATCCAGGTGGCCTGGCGGGCCAGGGTTGCCATCGCCTCTGGCGTCAGGTCAGACTTGTTGAACTCGAAGTTGATTGTCGGATCGACCTCTGACGCGAAACGGTTGCCGAGCATCTGGGTGGCATCCGCCTCGCCCATCATGGCCATCGCGTTGTACATCGTCGCATTGCCAAAGCCGCCTTCGTCCACCTCGAACCCGGCTTCACGGTTGATCGTGGTGGGATCGCAGGCCGACAGCGTCGACAGGGCGAGGGTGGCGAGAAGCAGCGGTTTGATCAGGTTGGTCATGCGCTCACTCCATCGAATAGCCGTAAGAGCCGCTGAAATCCTGCCGGGCCACCTCGCCCGCAGCCCCGGTTTGCTTGCCAGCGGTCTTGCCGAACAGGAACAACTCTTTCTCGGTCGGCAGGCGGATGCGGTCGGTCGGCAGGGCAAAGGTGTCGCCGCGGATTGGCGTCACGAGATGCGGCGTGACGATGATCACCAGTTCGGACTGGTTGCGCTGATAGTCCGCACTGCGGAACAGGGCGCCGAGGATTGGCACATCGCCCAGCCACGGCACCTGACCGTTCAGATCACGGAAGTCGTCTTGCAGCAGGCCTGCTATGGCGAAGCTTTCGCCGTCGCGCATTTCCACCGTGGTCGAGGTTTCGCGTTTCTTGAAGGCGTTGACCGAGACGCCGTTGGTTGTGACCGAGGTGGTGGTGTCAATCGAGGAGACCGAGGCATTGATCTGCAGGTTGATCGTGTTGTCATCGACCACGGTCGGGGTGAAGTTCAGCTGTACACCGAAGGGTCGGTATTCGATGGTGACCTGACCATTGTTGCCGGTCACCGGAATGGGATATTCGCCACCGGCGAGGAACTTGGCCTCTTGCCCGGACAGCGCGGTCAGGTTCGGTTCGGCCAGCGTGCGCACGACGCCCTTCGATTCCAGCGCCTCCAACAGAACGCCAAATTCCAGCGAGCCTGCGGTGAAGCCCAGACCAAGCGCGCCTTGCGTGCCAGCGGCCGGCTGGAAAGTGCCCGTGGTGTTGTTGATGTTGTTCAGAACGGTGCCGGTGGCGCCTTCGACGCCGATCTTGGTGCCACCGCGCACGCCGAGCGAGGCCGACAGGCTTTTGGACACCGAGCGCTGCATTTCGGCGAAGCGGACCTTCAGCATGACCTGCTGGGTGCCCGAGACCATCAGAAGGTTCGAGACCTTGTCGGGCGAGTAGCGCGAGGCGAGGTCCAGCGCGCGGTCTAGCTTGGCGGTGGATGAGACGGTGCCCGACAGCACGATGCCGTCATTGGCGGTGCGCACTTCGATACGTTCGCCCGGCAGGATCTGCTGCAGGCGCTCCTTGAATTCTTCGATGTCGGGTGTGACATGAACCTCGACGTTGGAGATGAGCTTGCCGTCTTGCGTCAAGAGCGTCATCGTCGTGCGGCCCGGTGTCTTGCCCAAGACATAGATCGTCTTGTCCGACAGGGTGGAAATATCCGCGATCCCGGGATTTGCCACCGAAAGTTCGGCAAAGGGGGTGTCGCTTTCCACAACCACGGCCCGGTTCATGGGCACGTTGAGGGGTTCGTTGACCGAGCCCTTCATGACGGTAAGATTTTGCGCCAAAGCTGGAACAGGGCAAAGCGCAGAGCTGGCAAGGGCCAGTCCAAGCAATCCTGCTGTCAAAAGGCCTCGCAGTTTCATCGACCTGCCCTCTCAAAATGCCCAAGTCCGGGTCTTTACCGCCCGTTTTCTACACCCAAAATGCCTTAGTCAGCCTTTATAAGCAAGAATCAAAAGGTTGGAAGGCGTTCCTTATGTGGATAACCTGCAACAGCCCTCTGTCTCTTGCGGAATCAAAAAACGGCCCCACGATATATGGGGGCCGCTTTGCAGTATTTGCGTCTAGTTCGTGCAGGGAATGGGCGTTTCAACCACATCGGCGCCCTTGCGGGTCTTGATGGTGCAGACTTTTGGCGCTGCCGGAGCCACGGCAACCTGTTCGGGCGTGATGCCCAGAAGCTGATTGCTGTTAACCTCGATCTTGCCGGCCACCGTTGTATCCGTCGTCCCGACCAGGGCCAGCGTCAGCCGACCGGTGGCCTGGGCCTGGGTCAGGCGGGCCACATCTTCCCGCGCGGCGGCGAGGGTGACGGTGCGGGCCACGACGGCGGTGGCGGCGGAATTGTCGGCTTGTTGATCAACGCCCACGACGCGCACGCCGTTTTCGATCAGGCGGGTCATCTCGTCGGCCGCACCCGAGATCGACCCCGTCCAGTAGACATCAACCCGGTCGCCGACCTGTACGAAGCCTGCCACGCCTGAGGCCACGTCAACCTTGACGGCAAAGGCGGTTTCGCCTTTTTCCAGCATGCTGGTCAGGCCAGCCGGCTTGCCGGGTTCGGTGACATTCTCGGCCAGGATCGGCTCGAATTTCTCGATCTGGCGGCTCACATAGCGTGGGTCTTTTTCAGGTGCCGGAAACAGGACCTCCTCCTTCTGGAACGGGTGTTCGGGAAGGGCGCTTTGTTGCCAGTAAATCAGCTGCACGTCGTCCTTGGTCAGGACCTCACCATATTTCTTGACCTTGTTGACCACATAGACCTGAACCAGCGGTCCGGTCTTGGCACGCAGATCGCGCTCGTAGTTGAGTTCCGCCTGGGATTGGCTGAAGTATTTCTGGGTCATGTAAACCGCAAAACCCGCCAAAGCGAGCCCTACGACCAGAACCAGACTGAAAACTGCTCTCATCTTTTACCCCTAATCACCCGCTGCGCCGCACTTCAGTTGTTCCAGTACCCGGTGTTGATGTTGCCGATGAAGTCGGACACCCGACCGATCACGCTGTCCAGGCTGAATGCGAAGGGGACGAGGATGATCATGCATATGCCGATCAGGGCAGCTGTGAGCACCACCCAGTCCACGGTAACGGCGCCAGCCTCGTCGTCCTGAAATTGTTTCAACAGCATAATTGACGCCCACCCTTCCCATCATCTGGCACCGCGCAGTCCTGCTTTGCCAGACAAACAAAGATCGCTCGCAGTCTGCGGGTCTCTCTGGGCGAAATTGGGGCATCAAGCGGGCATCAATAAGATTAACCATGACGTCGCCTCGTTGACAGGAACGAAGCCGCGTTCGCATGGAACGCGGCTTCAAATGATTCGCAGACTATAGAACCGAAAAGACTACTGGTTGGTGTAGGGCGAGCCCGAGCCCGAAACGTCGTCCTTGATGCGGTCGGCGAGCGAGGTCACGCCGGTACCGACCGAGGAGATCACGATCAGGCCGAGGCCGACGATGGCAGCGGTCAGCACGACCCAGTCAACGGTCACGGCGCCGGATTCGTCGGATTTGAATGCTTTGAAGAGGTTCAGGAGTTTCATGTCTTGGTTCCTTGTGTGTCAGGTTGAGGTCAATCGCTTACCGTTCGGTTTGTCTGGCTGGATCAACACATCCTTGCCCCGTTCGGTTGCCCTCTGTTTGCTGCCGGTTCAGGGCGGCGATTGGGCCAGATGGTGAAAGTTTGGTACGATTTTGCGGCCATTTGGCGGCACATCGATTTTAACGGATGGCGGGCTTTGCGAGGAAAACCCGGTCCAGGCGGCAGAGCTGCAAATGCGTCAGGCCGCATCGGGGGATGCGGCCTGACAAAAGCGCGGCTAAGATCGGCCTGCGATTACTGGTTGGTGTAGGGCGAGCCCGAGCCGGAAACGTCGTCCTTGATGCGGTCGGCGAGGCCGGTCACGCCGGTGCCGACCGAGGAGATGACGATCAGGCCGAGGCCGACGATGGCAGCGGTCAGCACGACCCAGTCAACGGTCACGGCGCCGGATTCGTCGGACTTGAATGCTTTGAAAATGTTCAGGAGTTTCATCGTGGCAGTCCTCTGTGAAAGGTTCAGGTTCCAGTTCTACCGTTCGGTCTCGCTGGCGCGGGCCTCTGTTCCCTTGCCCCGTCCGGATGTCCCTTTTCTGCCTTGGCTTCGCGGCGGCGTTTGGGCGGTATTCAGGTGAACCACGGTCTTGTCGTGGCTTTTTCATGGCAGGCGGTGTGGCGGGACGGCTTTGCGCCAAAGCAGCAGGCCGCATCTTGCGATGCGGCCTGGCTTGATTTTGTGCCGAAGGTTCGGCCAGCCATTACTGGTTGGTGTAGGGCGAGCCCGAGCCCGAAACGTCGTCCTTGATGCGGTCGGCGAGCGAGGTCACGCCGGTGCCGACCGAGGAGATCACGATCAGGCCGAGGCCGACGATGGCAGCGGTCAGCACGACCCAGTCAACGGTCACGGCGCCGGATTCGTCGGATTTGAATGCTTTGAAGAGGTTCAGGAGTTTCATGTCTTGGTTCCTATCACAGGTTGGTTTTGTGCCTACCGGATCGGGACTTTCGCGTTGGCCTGCGTGCCCGACGCTTCCTTTCCCTCGGTATGACGTTAATAGAGCCTTCCAACGGGGCGCAGATTTGACAGGATTGAGGTCTTCTCGAAGTGATTTTACGGCGGGATTGTGGCGAACAATTCGGATTTTCGTGTCCTTTCCGTCGCGCTGGCGCAGGCAAATACCGCAAATGTGCTGAAAAGCTTTCGCAAAGGACCGGAGTCTGTCAAGATTTTCCAAAGAAGAACAATCGGGCAGGCACCCGGCCATGGCATTGGGACGTATTTTGGGCGCAGGAACTCCTGTGCTATTGATGATTTTGGCGGCCAGCCGGTTCGCGGCGGCGGAGGCTGTGCCGCAGCCGCGGGATTTCACCTTCAAGATGGTCAAGGTGTCCGACATTCAGGCCGCCAAGCGGATCACCGTGCAGATCGACCCGATCGAGCAGGCGGCTTTGCTGGCGGCGGCGCCCAAGATCGACCCGCATCCCACGCATCATGAGGACGGCGCGGTCCCCGCCCCTCTGACGCCGGTCGCGCCGGCGGGGGCGCATTATGGCTGGTTCTGGGACAAGGTTCCGGTGGCGCTGGATGCGGCCGACGGGAGATTCCCGCTGGCTTTGGCGGCCCTGTCCGAGGGCCCGGACGGGTCACGGGTCGATGGGCCACGGCTGCAGGCGATGCAGGGCTTGGCGCAGACCTGGGGAACCGAGATTCTGCAGGATACGGTGGGCACCAAGGTGTCTCCGGCTTTGGTCCTGGCTGTGATCTCGGTGGAAAGCGGTGGCGACGTGGCAGCGTCCAGCGGGGCCGGAGCGCAGGGGCTGATGCAACTGATCCCTGATACGGCCAAGCGGTTCGGCGTGACCGACCCGCTGGACGGTCCGCAAAGCATCAAGGGCGGAATCGCCTATCTCGATTGGTTGATGGGCAATTTCAACCGCGACCCGCTGATGGTGATCGCCGCCTATAACGCGGGCGAGGGGGCTGTCACGGCCAGCGGCGGTGTGCCGCCTTTTGCCGAGACGCGCGACTATGTGCCCAAGGTACTGGCCGCGTGGCAAGTGGCGCAGGGCCTGTGCCTGACGCCGCCGGAGTTGATCAGCGATCCCTGCGTGTTCACCGTACTGTCGGCGAGCGCCCGGCCCTAAAGGGCAAAGACATCCGCCCAGTCCGGGTGCCGCAGCCTCTGCGCGTTCACGAAGGGGCAGAGCGGCACGATCTTGAAGCCCTCTGCCCGAGCATCCGCCACCAGCCGCGTCACCAAGGCCAGACCCGCCCCGGTGCCCCGGAAACTCTCGGGCACGAAGGTGTGGTCGGCGCTCACCAGGTTTGGCGTGGTGAACGAACAGGTCAGTTCCGCCTCGTCGCCACCTGCGCGGATGACATAGCGGCCCGTCTGACCGCTGACCTCGCGCGAGATCACGTGGTCAGCCAACGATGGTCGCTTCGGTTGCGGCGCGCAGTTCGGCTTCGGTCACGCCATCAGCCAGTTGGACGATGTGCAGGCCTTTGTGGCCGACATCCAGTACGCCGAGGTTGGTGATGATGCGGTCCACCACAGCCTTGCCGGTCAAGGGCAGGGTGCAGTCCTTCAACACCTTCGATTCGCCGTGCTTGGAGGTGTGGTCCATGACGACGACCACGCGGCCCACCCCTGCCACAAGGTCCATCGCCCCGCCCATGCCCTTGACCAGCTTGCCGGGAATCATCCAGTTCGCCAGATCGCCCTTCTCCGAGACCTCCATGGCCCCCAGAATCGCCATGGCGATCTTGCCGCCGCGGATCATCGCGAAGGACTGTGCGCTGTCGAAATAGGCGGTCTGCGGCAGTTCGGTGATGGTCTGCTTGCCCGCGTTGATCAGGTCGGGGTCTTCCTCGCCCTCGAAGGGGAAGGGCCCCATGCCAAGCATGCCGTTTTCCGACTGAAGGGTCACGTTGACGCCCGGCGGAATGTAGTTCGACACCAGCGTCGGAATACCGATGCCGAGGTTCACATAGGTCCCGTCACGCAGTTCGAGAGCCGCACGGGCGGCGATTTGGTTTCTGTCCCAGCCAGCCATCACGCAGCCTCCCTTTTCCGCGTTGTCCGGTTTTCGATGCGCTTCTCATGCTCGCCCTGGATCAGGCGGTGCACATAGATGCCGGGCAGGTGAATGGTGTCGGGGTCGAGCGAGCCCAGCGGGACGATTTCCTCGACCTCGACCACGCAGACCTTGCCAGAGGTGGCGACGGGCGGGTTGAAGTTGCGGGCGGTCTTGCGGAAGACGAGGTTGCCCGAGGGGTCGGCCTTCCAGGCCTTGACGATGGCGAGGTCGGCCACGATGCCGCGTTCAAGGATAAAGGTCTCGCCGCTGAAGTCCTTGTGTTCCTTGCCCTCGGCGATCACGGTGCCGACGCCGGTCCTGGTGTAGAAGCCTGGAATGCCAGCACCTCCGGCCCGCAGACGTTCGGCCAGCGTGCCTTGCGGGTTGAATTCCAGCTCCAGTTCGCCCGACAGATACTGCCGCATGAATTCGGCGTTTTCGCCGACATAGGACGAGATCATCTTCCTGACTTGCCGGGTTGCCAGCAGGACGCCGAGGCCAAAGCCATCAACGCCGGCGTTGTTGGAGGCGATGGTCAGGTCCTTGGTGCCCGCATCGCGGATGGCGGCGATCAGCAGCTCGGGTATGCCGCAGAGGCCGAACCCACCGCTTGCGATGGTCATGCCATCAAACAGCAAACCATCCAGTGCCGCAGCGGCGCTGGAATATTCCTTGTTCATTGCGAACCTCCCGCAAAGTGTCGCGCTCAGCAAAGCGTGCCGCGTCGCGTAAGTCAATGCCGCGTCGCAGCGGTCGGGCAACGGGGCGGTTGATGAGAGGCAAGGCTTTACCCTGTCCCGTCCCGCAGGCTATTGTGCCCGAACTGCGCGCCCGCGTGGTGAAATGGTAGACACAGAAGACTTAAAATCTTCAGGCCGAATGGCCGTGCCGGTTCGAGCCCGGCCGCGGGCACCAGTGGAAATGCCTATCGTATCATCGCGATGCGGCGCAGGACTGCAGGTGCGTTCCTATGCGCTGCCGGTTTCCGGTCTGCGTGCGACATGGCTTGGCTGCCTGCGTGAGATGGGAGGGGTAAAGCCCGTATCAGCGGCGCGGCATCATCCCCGAACCTCTGGCGGCCGGTCGGCGGAGGCAGCCAGACGTGCGATTTGGTCCAGTGAACCTGTGGCTTCTGCGGTCATCTGGGTGAAGAGTTTCTCGTTGAAACTTTGATCGGCGTCGCGCTGGAGGCGCAATTGCAGCCGGGCCTTGGTGGCCTCCAGCTCCAGCTCAAGCTTGGCGCGCAACTCGGCTTCGCTGCGCGACGCGGCCAGCGCCTTGGCCAGCGCCTTGTCCCAACCATCGGTGCGAGGGGCAGGGGCCCCGGTGGGATCAGAGCCGCGGGCATTGGCCTCGATCACCTGTCTTTCGGCGGCAGCGGTCACGACGATCTGCGACAAGCCTTCCTGCAAGAGCAGGACCTGCTGCGACAGAAGCTCGATTTCCCCGTTCCGGTCGGCCAGAAGAGCCTCGGCTTTTGCCATCTGGTCGGTCGTCGCCCTGCTTTGGGCGCGCTCGTCGGCCAGTGCCTGCTCGGTCCTGGCGAGGTCGTCGCCTGTGGCGCGCGCGTCCTCTTGTGCCGCCGTCTTGGCTTCCTCTGCGGCCAGCAGCTGTGCTTCCAGAGCCTGGACACGTTGCGCCGCCGCTTCGAACTGCGCCGCAGCCTCGGCAAACTGTTGGGCGAGGGTGTCCTGAAGCAGCTTAAGTTGCCCGT
>CANGHD010000032.1 GCA_947453525.1 Paracoccaceae bacterium
AGGTCGCGCAGGACGGCGAGGGGATCGGCCCCGTCGGAATATTGCTCGGCCAGTTCGTTCAGCGCCTCGGCAGCGGCACCCCGCATGATCATGTCGAACAGGTCCATCACGCGGCCCCGATCCGCCAGACCAAGCATGGCGCGAACGGCTTCGGCTTCAACGGCTCCGGCACCGTTGGAGATGGCCTGGTCGAGGAGGGACGTGGCGTCGCGGGCGGAGCCTTCGGCGGCGCGGGTGATGAGGCCAAGGGCGGCGTCGGTGATGGTGGCGGCCTCGCCTTTGGCGATGCGTTGAAGGAGGGCGATCATCACCTCGGGCTCGATGCGCTTGAGGTCGAAGCGTTGGCAGCGGGAGAGGACGGTGACGGGGACCTTGCGGATTTCGGTCGTGGCGAAGATGAATTTGACGTGTTCGGGCGGTTCTTCCAGCGTTTTCAACAGGGCGTTGAAGGCGGCGGTCGAAAGCATGTGCACTTCGTCGATGATGTAGACTTTGTAGCGGGCCGAGGCGGCGCGGTAGCGGACCGAATCGATGATCTCGCGGATGTCGCCGACGCCGGTGCGCGAGGCGGCGTCCATTTCGAGAACGTCGACATGGCGGCCCTCGGCGATGGCGCGGCAGGGTTCGCAGACGAGGCAGGGCTCGGTCGTGGGGCCGCCTTTGCCGTCAATGCCCACGCAGTTCAGTCCCTTGGCGATGATGCGGGCGGTGGTGGTTTTGCCGGTGCCGCGGATACCGGTCATGATGAAGGCGTGGGCGATGCGGTCTGCGGCGAAGGCGTTCTTCAGGGTACGCACCATCGCCTCTTGGCCGACGAGGTCGGCAAAGGTCTCGGGCCGGTATTTACGGGCGAGAACGCGGTAGGCGGGGTCTGGGGTGGAATTGGGCGAGGCCATGGGGTTCCCGGATTCGAGTTGCGGGCAGACTAGGCTTTGGCGAGGCCAAGGTAAACCTGCGGCTGGAAGTGGCGGGGGCTTTGCCCTATCTGAGGCGCATGGATCACGCGCCCCAAAACCACCCGAGCCCCGAAGCCTTCAAAGCCGCCATGCGCGGCTATGTCGGCGCCTGCAGTCTGATCACCGTCGGGTTGGGGGCGGAGGCGAATGGGCTGGTGGTGACAACCGGCATCTCGCTGACCGCAGAGCCGCCGATGGTGCTGGCCTGCATCAACCGGTCATCGTCGTGCTGGCCGCTGTTGGGGCGCTATGGGGTCTTTGGCTGGTCGGCCTTGGGCGAGGGCCATCAGGCGGTGGCGGAGCGGTTTTCGGGCGTGGGCGGTGTGAAGGGCGCTGCGCGCTATGACGGGGCGCTGTGGCGCGATGCGGTGGAGGGGACGCGGCTTCTGGCCGATGCGCCCTTGGCCTTTGCCTGCCGGGTGGACGAGATGATCGACCGGGGCACCCATTCCATTCTGATCGGGCGGGTGCTGCAGATCAGCACGGCGGCGGGGCAGGGCGCGCTACTCTACTGGAACGGGGCCTATCACGGGTTGCCTGCGGGTTGAGTGTCGCAGGAAATTCACTTGCCCTGCACTTTGGTCTGGTGATGAATTGCAGGCATGATCATGGAAAACCGCCCCTTCGACACGCTCAAACTTGGGGATACGGCCGAGTTGCGCCGGCTGTGCACGGCGGATGACCTGTATGTCTTTGCGGTGGCCACCGGAAACCACAATCCGATGCATCTGCCCGACCGGGATGTGAATGGCGACGGGGCACCGGACACGACGGCCTCGGGCGTGTTTTTGTCGGCGATGATCTCGGCGGTGCTGGGCAATGTGCTGCCAGGGCCGGGGACGCTGTATCACCGGCAGGACCTGAGCTTTACCGGCTATGCCCATGCCGGGGACGAGTTGGTGGCGCGGGTGACGGTGACCAAGCTGGGGCCGGAGGCTTTGGTGACGCTGGACACGTTGGTCTTGCGACTGGCCGATGGTGTCGAGATTGCCCGTGGCGTGGCCGAAGTGCAGGCGCCGACGCTGCCGATTTCCTTCGACGACCGGGATTTGCCGGGGCTGATGGTGCAGACGCACCGGCATTTCGACGCGATTCTGAAGCAGGCGCAGGCTTTGCCCGCGCTGGTGACGGCGGTGGTCTGGCCGGATGAGCCGCAGTCGCTGGGCGGCGCCATGCTGGCGCGGGATCATGGGCTGATCGTGCCGGTGCTGGTGGGCGACGGGGTGCGGATCAGGGCTGCGGCCTCGGCGGCGGGGATCGATATTGCGGGGGTGCAGATCGTGGGCGCCTCCAGCGAGGCGGCAGCGGCGCTTGCTGCGGTGGAACTGGTGCAGTTCCGCAAGGTGCAGGCGATCATGAAGGGGCATTTGCATACGGATGTTCTGCTGCGCCCGATGCTGGACCGTGAGAAGGGGCTGCGGATCGGGCGGCGGTTTACGCATATCTTCGTGATGGACGTGCCGGGTCTGCCGCATCCCTTGCTGGTGTCGGATGCGGCGATCAACATTGCCCCCGACCTGATGACCAAGGTCGATATCGTGCAGAATGCGATCGATCTGGCGCATTCGTTGGGGATTGCGCGGCCTCGGGTTGGGGTCCTGTCGGCGGTGGAGACGGTGTCTCCCGAGATACCCTCCTCGATGGACGCGGCCCTGTTGTCGAAGATGGCCGAGCGCGGGCAGATCACGGGTGGGCTGGTCGATGGGCCGCTGGCCATGGACAACGCGCTGGATCTGGCAGCGGCGCGGACCAAGGGTATCCACAGTGCCGTGGCGGGGCGGGCGGAAGTGCTGATCGTGCCGGATCTGGATGCCGGCAACATGCTGGTGAAGCTTTTGACCCATCTGGCCCATGCCGAGGCGGCGGGGCTGGTGATTGGCGCTTCGGTGCCGGTGATCTTGACCTCACGCGCGGATGGGCCGCTGGCGCGGCTGGTCTCGGCGGCGCTGGCGGTGTTGCACGCCGGGCGGCGGGCGGGGTGAACGTAGGTCGGGGCACGCCCCGACCTACGTGGGCTGTAAGTGCAATGCCGCTCTGCGGACCCCGCTGGGGTGATGAGCGCCCAAAAAACCCTCCAGTGGAGGGTTTTAAGCGAAGAACGCCGCGCAAGCCTGCGCAGCTGGTCACACCCCCCAGACCCCCCCTGCCGGGAGGGCTGCGCGCCTGCCCAGACCCTTGGCGGGATATTTATGAACACATGAAAGAGGGCGAGAGGGTGGGGGCCGTGCGGCAAGGTCGCATGGTTTGTTGCGACGGACTTGGTTAGGGTGCCTTGAGGTTTGGACCGTTGGGAGGCGGGCTGGATGCGGTTGGCGATCCTGACGGATATTCATGGCAACCGGGAGGCCTTGGCCGCCGTGCTGGCCGATCAGGCGGCGCGGGGCTGCGAAGGCATTGTCATTCTGGGCGATATCGTGGGCTATGGGCCGGATCCGGACTGGTGCTGCGACAAGGTGATGGAACTGGCATCGGCCGGGGCCGTGGTTCTGCAGGGCAATCATGACGCGGCGATAGCCTCGGGCAGCGCGGGCATGACGGCCAATGCACGCAAGTCGCTGGACTGGACACTGCCCCGGCTGAATGCCGGGCAGGCCGCATTTCTGGCGGGCTTGCCGTTGCGGGCGGAACGCGAGGGCCTGCTGTTCGTCCATGCCAGCGCACAGGCGCCGCAGGACTGGATCTATGTTACCAACGAGGCCACGGCGGCGGGCTGTCTGCAGGCCAGCCGGGCCCGGGTCACCTTCTGTGGCCATGTGCATGTGCCGCAACTCTATTCGCTTGATCTGCGGGGCCAGGTGGCCGGGATGCGGGTGAAGTTCGCGGTGCCGTTGCCCTTGTTGCGCTCGCGCCGCTGGCTGGCGGTGGTGGGATCGGTGGGCCAGCCGCGCGACCGCAGTCCGGCGGCGTCCTATGCGATTTATGACGAGGCGCAGGGGGAACTGACCTTTCGCAGGGTGGCTTATGACTGTGGCGCGGTGGCGGTGAAGGTGCGGAAGGCGGGGCTGCCGGAAGCCCTGGCCTTGCGCCTGTTGAATGGGGATTGAGCGATGCTGAGGCCGCAATCGGGATTGGAGGTGGACGGGTTCACCTTGGGCGAGAAACTGCACGAGGGCGGCTTTGCCTCGATCTGGGCGGTGACGCACGCCTTGTACCGCACGCCGATGGTGATGAAGGTGCCGACCATTCTGGACGGCGACGATGGCCCGACCATCGTGGGCTTCGAGGTCGAGCAGATGATCATGCCGCGTCTGACCGGGCCGCATGTGCCACGGGTGCTGGGGCAGGGGGATTTCGCGGTTCTGCCCTATATCGTGCAGGAGCAGATCCCGGGCGGGTCTTTGCAGCAGAAGTTCGACAAGGGGCCGTGGCCCTTGTCGGACCTCTTGGAGACGGCAGCGCGGATGGCGGAGGCGCTGCATGCCTTGCACAAGCAGCAGGTCGTGCACCTGGACCTCAAGCCCGCCAATATCCTGCAGCGGCCTACCGGCGAGATGGTGCTGATCGACTTCGGTTTGGCACGGCATGACGCGTTGCCGGACCTGCTGGAGGAGGAATTCGCCATTCCTATGGGGACCTATCCCTATATCGCACCCGAACAATACCTGCGGCAGCGCGATGATCTGCGCAGCGACATCTTCAGTCTGGGCGCGATGATTTATGAGATGGCCACCGGAAAGCCGCCCTTCGGGATGCCGCAGAAGCTGCGCGGGGTGAGGCGGCGGCTCTGGCGCGACCCGGTGCCGCCTCGGGCGCTGCGGCCAGAGATACCGGAATGGCTGCAGGAGGTGATCTTGCGGGCTTTGGAGGTGGACCCAGCCAAGCGCTATCAATCGGCGGCACAACTGCGCTTTGACCTGCGCCACCCGGCTCAGGTGACGCTGACCCAGCGGGCGCACAAGATGAAAGCAGACGGCTGGGCGCGGGTCTTTGCCCGTTGGCGCAAAATGCGCGGGGTCAAGACCTTGTCGCGCCCGCAGGGCGTGGGCACTCAGTTGGGCAAGGCACCGATCCTGCTGGTGGCGGTCGATCTGACGCCCGAGGGCGAGGCGCTGGCGGCACCCTTGCTCCTGTGGGTGCGGCGGATGCTGACGCTGGAGCCGGATTCGCGGATTGCCTGCGTCAACATCATCCGGACCGCGCGGTTGGGCATCGAGAATATGCTGGATGCCATGGGCGACAATCTTCATGTCTCGCGGCTGGTGGGCTTGCGGGCCTGGGCTGAAGACCTGGACCTCTCGGAGGCGCAACTGACCTTCACCGTGCTGGAAGGCCCGGACCCGGCGCAGGCCATTCTGGACCATGCCGCCCAGATTGGTGCCGATCATATCCTGATGGGCGCGCGCGGCCATTCGACGGCGCGGCGCTATCTGGGCTCGGTGTCGTCGAAGGTGGTGGCAGAGGCTGCGGCCTCGGTCACGGTGATCCGGCAGCCGGGCGGGGCGACAGTGGGCTGAAGGGCCCAGTTGGAATTGGCGCAGTTCGGCGCAGCTGTGCCAAGCTCTTGACTGAATAGTCAATTCAGCGCCAGATGCAGCGCAACAAGTGGAAGTAGAATGCGCATTGAAACTCTGGCCTTGACCGGCGCATCGGCCGGGACGCGGCGCGAATTGACCTTGTACCGATATGGCGCCGTGGGGGCGCAGCCGAAGGTCTATCTGCAGGCCGGGTTGCATGCCGACGAAATGCCCGGCGTGCTGGTGTTGCAGCATTTGATGGACTTGCTGGATCAGGCCTCGGGGCGCGGCGAGATCAAGGGCGAGATTTGCGTGGTGCCGGTGGCCAATCCGATTGGCCTGTCGCAATGGACCTTTCAGCGGCCGCTGGGGCGGCAGGATGCGGATACCTTGCAGAACTTCAACCGGGGCTATCCCGAACTGGGCAAGCGGGTGGCGGAGGGGTTGGAGCGGGTCTTGGGTCGGGACCCGGACCGGAATCTGCGGCTGATCCGCCGGGCGTTCCGAGCCGAACTGGCCAAGATGCAGCCGCGCACCGATGTGCAGGAGATGCAGATCGGGCTGATGGCGTGGTCCTGCGATGCCGATTACGTGCTCGATCTGCATTGCGACCATTTCGCTGTGGTGCACCTTTACGCCTCCACCGCGCGGCCCGAAGTCACGTCGTGGCTGTGTGAGGCGGTGGGTGCAAAGCTGGCGCTGATCGAGGATGTGTCGGGCGGGCACTCATTTGACGAGGCGCATACCGTGCCATGGCGGCAGTTGCAGGCCCGGTTCGGCAAGGTCGTGCCAATGGGCTGCTTTTCGGCGACGCTGGAATACCGCGGGCAGTTTGATGTGGGCGACAACGTGGCCGCAACCGACGCGGCCAACCTGATGACCTTTCTGGCGCGGATCGGTGCGATCGAGGGCTGCGGCGAGCCTGGATTTCCCGACGCCCTTCATCTGCCCTTGGCCGCCGCGGATGAGATTTTCGCGCCGCAGGGGGGCGTGGTGATCTGGTCCGCCCAGCCCGGCGATCAGGTCGTGGCCGGGCAGGTGCTGGGCCATGTCGTTGACCCGGTCAGCCGCAGGCGGATGGCGGTGACGGCACCCGTCAGCGGCATGCTGTTTCGCATGGAACTTTGGCGGTCCTGCCGGCGCGGGCAAAGTCTGGCCCATGTGGCAGGCGAAACCGTCGTGCGCAGTGGTGACCTGCTATCTCTCTAGATCAAACCTCCAACAGCCCGGAAACCGGAATGAGACGGATGGGCGGGGCTGCGGGTCGTGATGCTGGGTGGCGCGGCTCGGGTCCTTGCGGATGACACAGAGGCCGGGGTTGGATCGGAATGGTCCGCGCTGAACCCGCAGATCAATGGCAAGCCGGCGGCGGTCCGGATCCAGATGGATAGCTGTAAGGTGCGGGCCCGTTACGACCAGACCACCATGATCATCCCCGGTGCGGCAGAGACTTAGGACGTCAGCCCCCCTCGTTCGACCGATAGGGCGCGGCGGTCTTTATCGAGGCAGCCCCTGTTGTGACAAAGGGCACCGATATCATCAGGCACGTCGTACGGCAAAGGCATCTGCTGCTGGCCAAGAACGCGAACCACCGGGATACAGCCAATATGAAGATCCCGTTCGTGAGGTACCATGTGACCAAAGACGTCCGAGGCGAACCCAAACGCCATCGTGACGGGGAATTGGACGTCGCCCATGACATCCCGCTGAACGAGATCAAGGATATGAAGACCGCCACATCAGATCAGGCGCAAATCGCGCCCTCGACCGAAATCACCTGTCAGTCCGTCGACCCGACGCGTGAGGTCTTCGAGAACCCTGATCTGCGGCCTGCCCTGTCGCTGGCCATCGGCCGCGGCACGCTGGCAAACAAGACCGTCAAGGACGAGGATATCCGGACCTATAGCCTCTCGGCGGGCTTCAATGCGACCTGCCTCGGGCCGGTGATTGCCGAGGCATCGCTGGTCCGGGCCGAGTGCGGGGCTTTGGCCAAGGCGCTTTGTGCGAAGGCGGGCTATGGGCCGGCCAACCCGTTGAAGATCCTCATCGCGACGACGATCAACGAGGATTCCAAGCGGCTGCGCAGAGCCCGGCGCTGATGTGGGAGAAGGTTCTGGGCGCGCAGGTGGGTCTGCAGTCCATGCAGCGCAAGGCTTGGCTGGATGCCTTCCTTGCCGACGGCTGGGGCGTCTTCGGGGACGGTCCGGTGGGTGATCTGATCGCGGCGGGGCTGCCCTTTTCGCTGACCATCGGGTTCCGGGCGATCGTGATTGTCTTGTTGGGGATCGTGCGGGCGCTGCGGTGCAATGCGGCGGCGGGCTGTGTGGCGGGACTGTGGCGGTGGTGATGCGGGCGGTCGAGGTTTTGAATGGCTTCGCCCAAGTCATTCTGGTGATTTTGACGAGCCGTCCGTTTGGCGGCGGCACTCTCGCGCTGTTTGCGGCGATGGACGTTCCGCTGTGGCTCAGCCCCGCCGCTATCGTGCGGGCACAGGCGAAAAGCCTCGCGAAGCGCGCGCTTTTCAAGATCGGGACATGTGGTGAAAGTGGCATCCCAGACGACGTTTTATGCCGGGCCTTTGCGTCTCTGTTCCCGGGCCTTGACGGAGGCTTTGCCGGAGCCCGACAGGATGTGCGAGCAAGGGCGGCACGGCCTTTACGGGCGGACGGCCCTCGGTCCTGAACCCACCCAAGGGTTCCGTCTTTGCGACCCGCTGCCCGGGGATGCGGCCGGTTTGCCTTGCCGAACGCCCGGATCCGCGCGTTTCGGCGACCGGCAGGCCCATTGTCACTTCGTCGAGACGCCGCTGTGAAGGGTCTGCCATGGACAATCTGAAATCGCTCGCCTGCGCCTGGGCCAGCTTGCCGCAAATCTCTCATGTTCGTGCCGCGGCAGATGGGTCTTGGGCGTTTTGGTGTGGTTCGTCGGGCGGCGAGGTGGCGGCTGGTTCTGCGCGCCTTTGGCCGTTGCTGGTCCGGTGAAGCAACTGACCTTCGGGACGGATCATTTCCAGATCCGAGATGTCTCGCCCGATGGTCAGGTGCTGATCCACGCCCAGTCACGGAAGCGGATAAGCCTGACCATCTGCTGCTGCAGGACCGCCGCGTGGGCAACCGCGTGCGCCTGCTGACGCCCAAGCGGGACAGGCATTTCGTCTATGGCGGGGAACTGACCCGCGATGGCAAGGCGGTGATCTTTGCCGCCGACTATGACCATCCGAGGCAGAAGGGGATCAGCGTGGCGCTTACGACCCGACAATGGACGCTGATCTGGATCAGTGTGATCAGCCGAGGTCATGTTACGTTTCGACCGCAAGTGCCTAGCGTTTCGTCTTTAAACTCCGTGCGGTGCCTCTGGGTTGAAAGGGAAAGTAAGATGACCGTCCTATGTTCTTGGCGCAGCTTTCTGGCTGCAATTCTGTTGACGCTGTTTCTGCCTAGCCTGACAATGGCTGCATCTTTGTATCCGGGCTTGTTTCCCGCAGGCTCTGTCAACTTCAATCGTGACGCGGTCAATTTCGCTGGTTCATGGATTAACCCGCCAAAGGTCTTTTCTTCGTCTTTCGATCCCGGGGGCGGGGGCTACGGCATCACATCCGGATATTCGGGCACATATGTGAATTCCGCTGGTGAAGTAAAAGTTGCCGCCACTTCCTTGACCAGCGTTGTCAAGAAAAAGGGCGATGTGTGGGACTACCTCTGGACCATCACGAACTTTGGGAACGGAGACTTCATCGCATACTTCGGACCTAAGCCTCCGAATTTCCTCAAGGGCATCCTAAAGCCGGGAGGCACTCAGGTGGACAGTGCAACTGGCGGCCCACCGGTCCTCTTGGCTTGGGGCGGGCAATGGAACCCCGAAGTCGGTGCAGAGGCACCGGAATTGCAGCCTTCGGCGATACCTTTGCCTGCGTCGGCACTGCTCCTTATCGGTGCCCTGGGTCTGCTTGCCGCTAGTCGGCGTACCTCACTCTGAACCAACCTCCGCGCGTGCATACCGTGCGTGGAGGTCGACAAGACGAAAGGAGCGGCCGTTGTTTGGCTGCTCCTTTTCGCATTCAGGTCGCGTGGGCGAACTCGCGCGGCATATATTGTGCATGCCGCCATGTTCGACGCACTCAACTATAACGATAGTTGACACCAACCGATGACTCAGCAACCAACGCCGGGATTGAGGCGGTGATCGAGCGCGGCTTTGCGCCGCGCAAGGTGGCGGGGTTGGGCAATTCCTATGGCAGGTTTTCCAGCCGGTTCGCAATCACGCGCTGGCATGATCTGGTGACGGCGGCAATCCCGATGTGCGGCAGGTACAGGATGGATATTGACTGCAACGAAACCGACCAGCCGCATCAGAAGGCCTATCCCGAAGAGATGGTGGGCGGCCCCCCTGAAGAAGTGCCAGAGAAGCATGCTAACGCCGGCACGGGTAATTTCATCAGCAATTTCAGGGGTCATCTGATGATTGTGCTGGGGCTGGCCGACAGCAATACAGGTCCGGAAAACACCCATGTCGCGGTGCGGGAGTTGACGGCGGCGGGGATTCCACATGAGATGGCGCTGTTCTGGGATGAAGGCCACGGCATCTTCCGCCGAACCGATGTGGAAATCCACCCGATGCGCTCCGCCCAGTTTCTGGTGCGGGCCTTTTTCCGAGGGACTGCGATGAACCTGAAGGATTTCTTTGTCGCCAGCCCCCATGACGACGGGGATGCGGTGACGGGGCATTACTACGAGGTGGCCTCGCCGGATGCGTCATGGGCGCAGGTCTGGGGCTATACCGACCGCTTGAGCTATGCGCCGGGCGAGGTTCTGGTGTTGCACGCGATGTCCTCCGCGCCCGAGGCGCGGCTGGAGATATTTCGGGACGGGTTGGTGGCGGAAAAGCTGGCGGAGGCAAGGATTGCGCTGACATTCGAGGCGACGCCCGAGGACTGCTCGGTCAAGGGCTGCGACTGGCCGGAGCGGTATCGGCTGACAATCCCGATGGGCTGGCGGTCTGGCGTTCATGTGGTGCGGCTGACGGTGGCGGGGCATCAGTCCGAACATATGTTTGTGCTGAAGGCGGCCAAGCCTGAGGGCATTCTGATGGTGCTCGCCACGGGGACATGGGCAGCCTACAATGATTGGGGCGGATCGAACCATTATCAGGGCATCACCGGGCCGCATCGGGCCGAGTTCGCGCCGCAGGTGTCGATCCACAGGCCTTGGGCCAAGGGCTTCGTGCGCTGGCCCGATGATGCCCCACGCATCCCGTATGCCTCTCCCTTGCTGTCGAAGCCGCGCTATCCGCACATGGACTTCGCCCGAGCCAAGGGCATTTCCAAGAAATATGCCTCGTCCGGATGGGCGGCCTTTGAACGGCCCTTCGCGCTGTGGTGCGAGGCGCAGGGGATCGCCCTGTCCTATGCCACGCAACATGACCTTCACGAAAATCGGGCCTTGCTGGACAGCCATGCTCGCGCCCTGATCGTCGGGCATGACGAATACTGGACATGGGAGATGCGAGACAATCTGGAAGCCTGGATCGACAAGGGCGGCGAATTGGCGCGGTTTGCCGGGAATTTCTTCTGGCAAACGAGGCTCTCGCCCGATCTGAGCGTGCAGACCTGCTACAAATACGCCGCACCCCAGAGCGACCCGACGCCGGACCCTTCCCGGCTGACCAGCTATTGGGATCATCCGCAGGTTGGCCGCCCTGCGGTGGCGACGATGGGGATCACCGGCTCTATGGGGGTCTATGCCGGATGGAGCCGCTGTGCGGCGCATGGCTCGGGCGGCTTCGCGATCTATCGGCCGGAGCATTGGTCGGTGAGGGACAGCGGGCTTGGTTATGGCGATGTGCTGGGGGCGGCGGCAAAGATCTTTGGCTATGAGGTGGACGGGATCGAATACACGATGACGCAGGGCCTGCCCTTTGCGGCCGAGGGAGTGGGGTTGGAGGGCGATCTGACCATCGTGGGCCTCTCGCCGGCCACGACGCTGGCCCACTCGACCGGACTGCAGGATGAGGACAATTTCATCGGGCGGCTGGATGCCGAGGAGGTGGCCTTGGTGGTCTACGGTGAAGTCACGCCCGAGACTTTGGGCCGGGCAAGCCGGGGCAATGGCTGCATGGTGGAATATCGGCGCGGCAGGGGGGCCGTCTACAACGCCGGGTCCTGTGAGTGGGTGGCGGGGCTGATCGCCGGGGATCCGGTGGTGGAGCGGGTGACCCGGCGGATTTTGCGCGGGGCCTGGGCCTAGACCGCAGGGGCGCTGTTGGTAGGGTGGGGTTGAACCCCACCCTACGCGGAAGCCATTCGCTCGCGCATGGAAATGTAGATGGCGCAGGCGATCAGGATGGCCACGCCGAGGAAGGTGAAGCCGTCCGGGAAATCGCCGAAGAAGATCAGGCCCATGAGGGTGGATGTGACCATCTCGGTATAGGCCAGGGGCGCGAGCAGCGAGGCCTCGGCATGGTCGTAGGCGCGCACGATGCAGGTGTGGCCGATGTTGGCAATCGCGGCCAGCGCCACGAACTGCAGCCATTCTCCCGGTGTCGGGGTCTTCCAGACGAAGATCACGAGGGCGGACGCCAAGAGGCAGCCGATCGCATTGGTGTGGAATGTGGTGACGATGGCCTTTGTCCGGCCCGATATGCGCCGCGTCAGCAGGAAATAGAGCGCAAGACTGGTGCCTGAGGCCAGCGCCAGCAGGTTGCCCGGGTTCAGCGCCGTACCGCCGGGGCGGATGATGATCAGCGTGCCGACAAAGCCCACGCAGACGGCGGCCCAGCGGCGCGGGCCGACTTTCTCTTTCAGGATGAGTGGAGAGAGGGCGGTCACGACCAGCGGCTGGACGAAGAAGATCGCCAGCGCATCGGCAATCGGCAGGAATTTCAGCGAGGAAAAGAAGAAGAAGGTCGCGGCGATCAGCAGTCCGGCGCGCAGGGTGTGGATCGCGGGCCGGTCCGGCAGCAGACCGCGCAGGCCGGTGTGGCGCGCTGCGAAGGGCAGGGTCAGCAGCGCGCCGAAGGTCAGCCTCGCCCAGACGATCTGCATCACGGGCATCCCGGTCCGCCCCATGAACTTGGCAATGACGTCAATGCCGGGCAGCACGGCCATTGCGGCGAGCATCAGAGCGATGCCGATGAGGGGAGAGGGTTTGGGCACGGAATGACTTTCGGACGTCGGAGGCTTGGGCTGCCCTCCCGGGCCGGCCCCGGACCCCGGGACACTTAGGAAAAGATGAAGGCGGTCAGAGGAAGGCCTTCAGGACGGCGGCAAGGTTTTGGCCAAGCTCGGGGCAGAGGTAGCCGCCTTCCTGCACGATGAGGGTCGGCAAGCCGAGGTGGGCGATTTCCTGTCCGATCTGTGCAAAGCCCTTTGTGGTCACGGCGAGCCCGGCGAAAGGGTCGCCTTCGAAGGCGTCGAGGCCGAGGGCGAGGACAAGCGTGTCGGCACCCCAGTGGGTTATGGCCTTCAGGGCCGTATCGAGGGCGGCAAGGAAGGCCGCATCCGCACTGCCGCGCGGCAGGCAGAGGTTGACGTTGGCACCCTCGCCCGGCCCATGGCCGCGTTCTTCGGGGTAGCCCCAGAAGAAGGGGTAGTAGCGCTCGGGATGGGCGTGCAACGAGACGGTCAGCACATCGGGACGGTCGTAGAAGATGCCTTGCGTGCCATTGCCATGGTGCAGGTCGATGTCGAGGATCGCCACCTTGCGGCCCGACAGGGTCAGTTGCTGGGCGGCGATGGCAGTGTTGTTGAGGTAGCAGAAGCCGCCGGCAAGTTCGGCGAAAGCATGGTGGCCGGGGGGGCGGCAGAGGGCATAGGTGCTGCGCTGGCCTTGCAGGATCAGTTCAGCGCCTGCGATGGCGGATTGGGCAGAGGCATAGGCGGCGGCCCAGGTTTCCGCGCTGATCGGGCAGGAGGTGTCGGTCATGTGATAGCCCGCCTGACCCACGGCAGAGAGCGGATAGCCGTCGCTGCGGTTGGCGGGGTGGATGTTGGGGATGACCTCGGCCGAGGCGCCGGGGATGTGCTGCCAGCGGGCGTGGATGGATTGCAGGAAGGTCAGGTAACGCTGCGGGTGCACGGCGGCGATGGCATCCAGCCCATGGTCCTGCGGCGTCTGAACTGGCAGGCCAAGGGACTGGACCCCCGACAACAGGGCGTCGATGCGGGACGGCTGCTCGGGGCAGGGTTTTGGCACGCCGGAGGAGAGGAAGAACTGCGGATCATGGGCGCGCTGGCCGGGGTGGTAGAGGGTGATCATGTCAAGGAATCCAATGCTTTGCCGTCGAGGATCACCATCTGGTAACCTCGGGCCACGAAGCCGGTCTTGGCGTAGAACCGGGTGGCGGCGGCATTGTCGGGGCTGACGCCGAGGGTGATGAACCGGGCGCCCCAGGTCTGGTGGCGCATCACCTCTGCCAGAAGAGCGCGGGCGAGACCGGTGCCTCGGGCCTTTGGGGCGACGTAGATGTCTTGCACATAGACTCCCGGTTCACCCCGGTGGGTGGAGAAATCGGGGTAGTAAAAGGTCATGCCCTCATCAGCGATCAGGGCATGGATCAGGGGGTGGGGGGCGAAAAGCGCGGCCGACAGCGCCGGTTCCGAGCCTACCGCACAGGTGCCGCCGTCATGATCGGACAGATCCTGCAACATGGCGCGCAGGAGCGGTAGGTCGTCAGGAGTGACCGGTCGTATTGCCGTCAAAACGCCACCTTGTCACGGCCCTTGAGGTTCAGAAGGTCGCGGGCCTCGTCTGGCGTGGCGATCGTGCGGCCGAGACGCTCGACGATCTCGCGGATCAGGGTGACCTGGGCGGCGTTGGAACCGGCCAGCACACCTTTGGAAAGGTAGAGGTTGTCCTCCAGTCCGACCCGCACATGGCCGCCCATCGCGGCCGCCATCGTGGCCATGGCGATCTGGGCGCGACCGGCGGCGAGGACGGAGAACTGGTAGGTGTCACCGAAAAGCCGGTCGGCCTGGCGCTTCATCAGGGTCAGGATTTCCGGCTCGGGCGGCATGCCGCCGAGAACGCCGAAGACGAACTGGATGAAGAGCGGGGCTTGAATCAGGCCACGGTCGACGAAGTGCTTCAGCATGGTCAAGTGACTGATATCATAGCATTCAAATTCAAACCGCGCGCCGCGCTTCTGGCCCATTTCGGTCAGGACATGGGCGATGTCGCGCGGGGTGTTCTTGAAGACGACATCGTCGGAGTTTTCAAGGAAGGGTTTCTCCCAGTCAAACTTGAAGTCCCTGATGCGGGCCAGCATCGGGTATAGCGCGAAATTCATCGAGCCCATGTTCAGGCTGCACATTTCGGGCGCATTCGCCATCGGCGCGGCGAGGCGCTGGTCCAGCGTCATGATGGCCGAGCCGCCGGTGGTCATGTTGACCACGGCATCTGTCGACAGCTTGATGCGGGGCAGGAAGCTGGCCCAATGGGTGGGGTCGGCCGAGGGCCGGCCGGTCTCGGGGTGCCTTGCGTGCAGATGCAGGATCGCGGCCCCGGCCTCGGCGGCGCCGATGGCGGAGGCGGCGATCTGGTCGGCCGTATAGGGCAGGTAAGGCGACTGGCTCGGGACGTGGATCGAGCCGGTGATGGCGCAGGAGATGATGATTTTCGACATGGGTGCCTCCGGGGCCGAGAGTGGCATGGCAGGGGTGGGGATGCAACGGGGCCGGGGTGCCGGGGATTGCGGGGTAACAGGTTGAGAACGCTGGGTTAACGCAGCGGAACCGGGCGGATTTCGGTGTCTTGAAGGCGTCTTCTTTGCGTCTTCCTTCCGTCTCTACGCGCTTGGAGACGAGGGGGCGTTAACTATTTCGGGCGAATCGGGGGGCGCGGCTTAGGTTGGATCCGAAATTGGCGAGCAGTGCTGCTGTCTTCGGAACGCTTCAAGAAATATGTAACATAGATCCATCAATTTCGTGAAAATGATATGTTACATATTATAAATCGAAACTGAGAAAGGGACAGCTATGATGCCTGTCGTGCGGATCAACGATGCGACCTTCACCGACCTCAGCACGCTGAAAACTTGGTTCGGGACCAAATCGCCGAGCGACACCATTGATCGCGTCGTGCGTGAAGCGATGGAACAACTTGGCATCGAGCGCGACGACGGGACTGGAAATGCCAACCCGACAACGGCTACCGGTGCAATGTCTTTCGACAGTGCGCCAAGCCTGACATTCACCAAACCACTCGACGCTTCAATCGGGGGTACGTCAATTGAGAACCCCACTTGGGCATCAATTCTGCTTGCCATGCTTGTGCAGGTGAGGGCGAGGGGCCTCGAAGGTGAGAAGCTCGTCGGTCAATTGGCCATTCCGGCCAAGGCCATTAAGCATGAAGTGGACGGATACAGATTTCATCCGGCACTTGGCATCTCGGTGCAGGGTCAATCCGCGGCGGAAGCCTGGAAAGAAATCGATCGTCTTGCCAAGACGTGGGACATCCCGGTCTTCGTTGAATTCATCTGGCGTGAAAACCCCAAGGCGCAGTTTCCTGGAAGACACGGTGTGCTGCGGGTTGGCGGCGTCTGACAGCAAAAGCGCCGCCCGTAGGGTGGGGTTATAACTCCACCCTACCGACAGCTTGACAGGCGTTTCGGTTTGTTGAACATTTGTATAGTAGGCGCTTGGCCTTCCTTGGGAGGCGCTTATGGACCCTGCACATGCGATCTTGTTCGAGCCGGTGAAGATCGGGCCGGTCACGGCGCCGAACCGGTTTTACCAGACGCCCCATGCGACCGGGTTTGGCTGGCAGCGACCGCAGGCGGGGGCGGCGCTGCGCGGGGTCAAGGCGGAGGGCGGCTGGGGGGTGGTGTGTACCGAGTATTGCTCGGTGCATCCCTCATCCGATGACAGTCCTCATGCGTTTTTGACGCTCTGGGGGGAGGAGGATGTGGCGCCGCTGGCCGCCACGGCCGACGCGATCCATCGGCATGGTGCGCTGGCGGGGGTGGAATTGTGGCATGGCGGCGGACATGCGGCGAATAGGATGACGCGGCTGCCCTCCATGGCGCCGATGGTGACGCCTGCGATGTATCATCAGCCCACGACCTCACGGGCGATGGATTTGACCGATATTCGGGAGTTCCGGCGCTGGCAGCGCGAGGCGGCGGTCAGGGCCAAACGGGCGGGGTTTGACATTGTCTATGTCTATGCCGGCCATGATTATCTGCCCTTCCAGTTCCTGTCGCGGCGGACCAATCAGCGCAGCGATGCCTATGGTGGCAGCCTGGAGAACCGGGTGCGGCTGCTGCGCGAGATGATCGAGGAGACGCGGGAGGCGGTGGGCGATACCTGTGCCGTCGCTTTAAGGCTCGCGGTGGATGAGTTGCAGGGTCCGGCGGGGATCACGAGCGAGGGCGAGGGGCGCGAGGTCGTGGCTTTGCTGGCTGAGCTGCCGGACCTTTGGGATGTCAATCTGGCGGGGGGATTGGGGAATGACTCCAAAAGTGCGCGGTTTTCGGACGAGGGGTTTCAGGAGGACTATGTCCGCTTTGTGAAGGGGGTGACAGGCAAGCCGGTGGTGTCGGTCGGGCGGTTCACCTCGCCGGATCGGATGGTCAGCCAGATCAAGCGGGGCGTGCAGGATTTCATCGGCGCGGCGCGGCCCTCGATCGCCGATCCGTTTCTGCCGGCGAAGATCCGGGAGGGGCGGGCGGATGAGATCCGCGAGTGCATTGGCTGCAACATCTGCCGGGCGGCCAACAATGAGGCGGTGTCCTTGCGCTGCACGCAGAACCCGACGATGGGGGAGGAGTGGCGGAAAGGCTGGCATCCGGAGCGGATTGCGGTCTATCCGCGGGCGGAGAAGGTTCTGGTTGTAGGGGCGGGGCCTGCGGGGCTGGAGGCGGCATTGAGCCTCGGGCGGCGGGGACTGGAGGTCTCGGTGGCGTTTGGCGAGCGGAGGCCGGGCGGAAGGGTCAACCGGGAAAGCACCTTGCCGGGATTGGCGACCTGGGGGCGGGTGCGGGATTGGCGGGTGACGATGATTTCAAAGCTGCCCAATGTGACGCTTTTTCCGGAAAGTGTGATGACGGCGCAGGATGTGCTGGGTTTTGGCGCGGATCATGTGGTGCTGGCGACAGGCTCGGTCTGGCGGCGGGACGGGATGGGGGTTGTGGGCATGACAGCACGGGAGTTTCCGGGGGCGCTGACGCCGGATGATGTCTTTGCCGGGGCCAAGGTGCAGGGGCCGGTCGTGATCTATGACGACGAGCATTACTTCATGGCCGGGGCCTTGGCCGAACGGCTGGCTTTGGCGGGGCACAGGGTCACCTATGTGACGCCGCAGACCATGGCCTCGGCCTGGACGGTGTATACGGATGAACAGGGCTTCGTGCAGCAAAGGCTGATTGAGGCAGGGGTGCGGCTGGAGTTTGGCCGGCTTGCGGTGCGGCTGGAGGGTGGGGTACTCGGCACGGACTGTGCCCATACCGGGCGGGAATTGGCGGGGCTGGACTGTGGGACGCTTATTCTGGCCACGGGGCGGGTGCCGGTCGATGGGCTTTATGCGGACCTGACGGGGCAGATGGCGTCGCTGGCGCGGGTGGGGGATTGTCTGATGCCGTCTTCGATGGCGGATGCGATTTACTCGGCGCATCGGTTTGCACGGGAGCTGGGGGAAGTTGAGGTCCCCTTGCGGCGGGAGATGCCGCCGCTCCGGTGAGGACCTTGATCCGGGTGCCGCAGAACAGGCGGTCAGAAGCGAGCTTTGCCGAAGGGGGTGCCCAGAGGGGTGTGCTGGAACGGGTCCGGATATTTGAGGCGATAGCCCACCAGCCTGTCAAAGCCGACATGGCCCAGCCAGATCAACCCGACCCCCAGCACGGTCAGCCCGCCGCCCGTGAGGGCCGCTGCACGCACGGCCAGCCGCACAAGGGTGAAATGGCCGGAGGTTCTAGAGGTCCGGCGCCAAGGCGCGGGCCGGACAGGTAGCTCAGCATGAACAGATCGGGCGTGACGAACAGCGGGGCGAATGTGAGCCGGTGGCCGTCGAAATGGGCATAGGCCAGCGTGGCGGCGGCGAAAATCGCCGCGCCTTCGGCTTGCAGGATCAGCCGTGCGGCGCAGATCACCGGGTGGCGGACAGACCGCCAGCGGGACTTTGTGGGGTCCGGGTCGTCGGAGCGCCTTTCTGGGGGCCGGTTTCAACCCTGTCGCGAGGATAACCGCTGCGTGATATGGAGAAAATTGACAATAGACTGCCATCAGACTGGAAATATCTTAGGAGCTTGGGCCCGCACAACTGGGACCTTGTCGCGGCCTGTCTTGTGGTCTGTCGCACAGGCAGCCTGACGGGTGCGGCGCGGGTCTTGGGGCTGTCGCAACCGACCCTGCGCCGGCAGATCGAAGATCTGGAAACGCGGGTCGGGGCCATGTTGTTCCTGCGGTCTGTCAATAGGGTGCAGCCTTTGCCAGAGACCGGCGACCTGTTGGCCGAGGCCTTGGCCACGGAGGCTGCGGCGGAGGCCTTCGCGCGGATTGCCGCGTCGCAGACCGGCACCGGCGTGCCTGTCGGCCGCGTCCGGATCAGCGCGCCGCAGATTCTCGCCATCGAGATCCTGCCGCCGGTTCTGGTTGCGGTGCGGCAGGACTGGCCGAAGCTGGAGTTCGAGATCTCGGTCACCAAGGCAGTCGGGGACCGGTTGCGCAAGGATGCCGATAGTGCGGCGCAGCCGCCGCAGAGCGCTTTGGTCGTGCGCAAGGTCGCGCCGGTCAGGCTCGGCTTTTTGCGGCGCCGGGGCCGATGGCCGAGGCGGTGCGGCGGATGGATTGTGAAGCGCTGCGCGCCAGCGGGTTGATGATCGGGCAGGATCGGCAGCAGAGCATGGAACCGGCGCTGCGGCGCGCCGGGTTGCAGCCGACCCGACCGCTGCGCCCTGCGCAGCGATGACGATCTGGCACAACTGGCGGCGACCCGGACGGGGATGGGGATTGGCATTTGTCAGGCGGGCATCGCCCGGCGGGACGGGCTGGAGCCGGTGTGCCCGGACTTGACGCTGGACCTGCCAGTGTGGATCGTGGCGCATGAGGACCAGATCGAACTGCCCCGGTTGCGGGTGGTGTTTGATCGTCTGGTGGCGGCAGTGTCCGGACCTTGACGGTCGGGACGGCACTCGTCGATGGCCCCTGCGTTCAGCTCGGGCTTGGGATGATTCCGGCGGAACGTTCTGACCGCATGGCTTGCGGGGTGCTGTCGGGGCGGTCAAGGTGGCGTGCAGGACGGGCGATCTGCCCATGTCGGTCGGGGGGATGGGATGAGCCGCAGGGTCAGAACGGGGCGGGCCATCGGGGCCGTGGCGCAGCGGGCCTTCGGACAGGTGCCGTTGGGGACTGCGCCGGTCGAGGTGATCTCGGCCGATCAGGTCGAGGCGATCCATCAGGCGGCGCTGAAGCTGCTGGCCGGGACCGGGATGAAGGTGCTCTCGGCGGAGGCGCGGGCCTTGTTCGCCGGGGCCGGGGCGGAGGTGGCGGGCGAGATGGTGCGGCTGGAGGCGGGGCTGGTTGACGGGCTTTTGGCCTCGGTGCCGGGGGCCTTCACGCTGGCGGCGCGCAACCCGGCGCGGGACTTGCGGTTTGGCGGGCGGGATATGGTGTTCGCCTCGGTCGGCGGGCCGGCCTATGTGATGGACATTGAGGGCGGGCGGCGCGATGGGACTTATGCCGAGATGTGCGATTTCCTGCGGGTCGTTCAGACGCTGAACGTTGTGCAGCAAGAGGGCGGAGGGCCGTTTGAGCCGATGGATTTGGATCCGAATACAAGGCACTTGGACATCTATCTGGCGCAGATCACCTTGCTGGACAAATCGTGGCAGACCCAGACCTTGGGGCTGGCGCGGACGATGGACGGGATCGAGATGGCGGCCATCATGTTCGGCTGCGCGCCCGAGGCTTTGCCGGTCAGTCTGCTCGGGATCATCAATACCAATTCCCCGCTGCAGCTGGATATTCCGATGTCGGAAGGGCTGATCGCCATGGCGCGGCATGGGCAGGTCAATGTGGTGACACCATTTACCTTGGCGGGGGCAATGGCTCCGGTTTCCATCGCAGGGGCCTTGGTGTTGCAGCATGCCGAGGCGATGGCGGGGATTTGCCTGACGCAGATTGTACGGAAGGGGGTGCCGGTGATGTATGGCGGGTTCACCTCCAACGTCGATATGCGGTCCGGCGCTCCGGCGTTTGGCACTCCGGAATATGCCAAGGCGGCGCAGGCCTCAGGGCAGTTGGCGCGGCGGATCGGGGTGCCGTTCCGGTCCAGCAACGTCACAGCCGCCAATGCGGTGGATGCGCAGGCGGCTTATGAGTCACAGATGGCTTTGTGGGGGGCGATCACTGGCGGCGTGCATCTGATTGAACACGCGGCGGGGTGGATGCATGGCGGGCTGACGGCGAGTTATGAAAAGCTGATTTTGGACGCCGAGATGCTGCAGATGATGCAGGTCTGGATGGAACCTTTGGCGACCGATGACGCCGCCTTGGGGCTGGAGGCGATTGCCGAGGCGGGGCCGGGTGGGCACTTCTTTGGGACGGCACAAACGATGGGGAGTTACGAGACGGCGTTTCACGCGCCGATGGTGTCGAACTGGGACAATTACCCGACGTGGCTGGAGAAGGGCGCGGAGGAGGCTCCGCGCCGGGCCAACCGGGTGTGGAAGGAGTTATTGGCGGGGTATGAAGAGCCGAAGCTGGATGTGGCGGTGGTGGAGGCATTGGGGGCGTATGTGGCGAAGCGGAAGGCGGAGGGTGGGGCGCCGATGAATTGAGGGGGGAGCCATGGGCAGATTGCCCATCCTACCCTCGGCCAAATCTCCACATGTGGCAAACGCCGGAGGGGTTTCACACCCCTCCGGGCCTCCCCGTGGAGTATTTGGCAAAGAGCAAGGGCAATAGAAAGGGTGCCTTCTTGCTCTTGCTCTTTGTCAAATACTCTCGGGGGCGCGGGGGCAGACGGCCCCCGCGGTTGGTCTTGGAGACCGGGTTGAGATTGGTAGGATGGGCAATCTGCCCATGCTCCCTCAGCCGCCCCAGGTGCGGTCCAGAAGCGCCAGCCAGTTTTCGTGGGTCAGTTTCTTCACCAGCGCCTCGCCGTATTGGTGGTCCAGCATGGCTTGTTGCAGGGCGGGGAGGCCGGTGACGTCTCCGATGCCTTGGGGAATGGTGGCGCCGTCGAAGTCGCTGCCCAGGCCGACGTGATCTTCTCCCAGATGCTCGATGAGGTGATCGAGGTGGGCGAGGACGTCTTCCCAGCCCATGTCGGCCGACTGTTTGCCGTCGCGGCGCAGGAAAGAGGTGGCGAAGTTCAGGCCGACCATTCCGCCGCTCTCGCGGATCACCGAAAGCTGGCGGTCGGTCAGGTTGCGGCTGGATTGGGTCAGGGCGTGGGCGTTGGAATGGGTGGCGACGAGGGGCGCGGTCGAGAGGGCGGCCACGTCGTTGAAGCCTGCCTCGGTCATGTGGCTGAGGTCGATCATCACCTTCAGGTCGTTGCAGGCTTTGATGAGGCGTTTGCCGGCGTCCGTGAGGCCCTCGCCGGTGTCGGGGGAGGAGGGGTAGGCGAAGGGGACGCCGTGGCCGAAGATGGTGGGGCGGGACCAGACCGGGCCCAAGGAGCGTAACCCTAGGGCGTGGAAGGCGTAGAGGGCGTCGAGGTCGGGGTCGATCGCCTCTGCCCCTTCCATGTGCAGGATGCCGGAGATGACGCCGGCGGCCATGTTGGCGCGGATTTGGGCGGCGGTGGTGACCAGCTTGAAGCGGCCTTCGGAGGCGCGTTCCATCCACAGCATGTGGTTGGCCATGGCCCAGGCGGTGGGCAGGGCGTCGGGCGCGGAAATCAGGGGGGAGAGGGGCAGGCGGTAGGGCGGGTTTTCCATCAACTGGTGGTAGTCGATGCCATCATCCCGATGGGGCGACGGGATGTAGATCGCGAAGAATCCGCCGACGAAGCCGCCGGTTTTCATGCGGGGCAGGTCGAGATGGCCTTTGCCCTCACCCGTCAGCCAGATCGCCTCGCGGTTTTGCGGGGCATTGAAGAGGCGCAGGAGGATGTCGTTGTGGCCGTCGAAGGTCGGGAACATGAAGCGCCTCTGATTGGCGGCGGACGCGGGGGTTTCACACCGCCGCACCCCCGTGGGATATTTTTACAAGTATGAAAGGAGCAGGGCGCATCGTCTAGCCTTCCAGCATGCGGTCGGCCGAGGCTGTGAAGAGGGCGCGGGCGTAGGGGGTGGTCATGGCGGCGGTGGCCAGGGCCTCGCGGCTGAGTTCCTCGACGGCACGCCCGTGCTGCATCACGAGGATGCGGTCGCACATGTGGTCAATGACGGCAAGGTCGTGGGAGACCATGAGGAAGGTGAGGCCGCGTTCGGTGCGGAGACGCGAAAGGAGGTTGAGGGTTTCGGCCTGGACGGAAGCGTCCAGCGCCGAGGTGGGCTCGTCGAGCAGGAGGATTTGCGGGCGCAGCATCAGGGCGCGGGCGATGGCGACGCGTTGGCGCTGGCCGCCGGACAGTTGGTGGGGGTAGCGGAAGCGGAAGGCGGGGGGGAGGCCGACGTCGATCAGGGCCTGTTCGATCTTGGCGTCGGAGCCGGTCTGGCCGTGAATGGCGAGGGGTTCACTCAGGACGCGGTCGATGGTGTGGCGGGGGTGGAGCGAGGCGTAGGGGTCCTGGAAGACCATCTGGACTTGCTTGGCGAAGTTCGGACCTCGGGGCGTTGGCAGGGGTTTGCCGTCGATGCGGATTTGCCCGCCGGTGATGGGGGCCATGCCGCAGATGGCGCGAAGGATGGTGGATTTGCCGGAACCGGATTCGCCGACGAGGCCGAAGCTTTGCTGGGCCTCGACCTTGAGGGAGACGTTTTCCACGGCGCGGACGTGGCGGCCCGAGGTGTGGAAGGTGACGGAGAGGTTTTCGATCTCGATCAGGGCCATGTCAGCTGGCCCAATCCGCGTTGCGGTCGAGGGCGGGCAAGGCTTCGCGGGAGCCGCCGATGCGGGGAAGGCAGTTCAGGAGGCCTTGGGTGTAGGGGTGTTTGGCGTGGAGGAGGTCTTTTGCGGCGAGTTCTTCCACGATCTTGCCTTTGTACATCACCAGCACGCGGTCGCAGAAGCGGGCGACGAGGCGGAGGTCGTGGGAGATGAAGATCAGGCCCATCCCACGGGTTTTCACCAGGTTGTCGAGGATGGAGAGGACCTCGGCCTGTACGGTGACGTCGAGGGCGGAGGTGGGCTCATCCGCGATCAGCAGGTCGGGGTCGGGGATCAGCATCATGGCGATCATCACGCGTTGACCCATGCCGCCGCTGAGTTCGTGGGGGTAGGCGTCCATCACACGCTCGGGGTCACGGATCTGGACGGCTTGCAGCGCGGCGAGGGCCTTGGCGCGGGCTTCGGAGCGGGAGGCGTGGTCGCGCTGGCGCAGGCCCTCCATCAGCTGACTGCCCACTTTCATCACCGGGTTGAGGGAGAATTTCGGGTCCTGCATCACCATGGCAATGCGACGGCCCCGGAGGGCGCGGAGTTGGGGTTCTGACGCCTTCATCAGGTCTTGGCCGTCGAAGGTCATGGCGTCGGCCTCGATCCGGCCGGGGGGGCGGATCAGGCGGAGGACGGCGCGGCCGGTCATGGTCTTGCCGGAGCCCGACTCACCCACGATGCCGAGGCGTTCGCGGTTGAGGTCGAAGGAGACGCCACGGACGGCCTCGACCGGGCCGGTTTCGGTGTCGAAGGTGACGCGGAGGTTCTTGACGGAGAGGAGGGTCATTTGCCGGCACTCCGCGGGTCGAGGACATCGCGCAGGCCGTCGCCGAGGAGGTTGAAGCCCAAGGAGACGATGAAGATGGCAAGGCCGGGCATGGTGGCGACCCACCATTGTTCGAACAGGAACTTGCGGCCGGCGGAGATCATCAGGCCCCATTCGGGCAGGGGCGGCTGGACGCCGAGGCCGAGGAAGCCGAGGCCTGCGGCAGTCAGGATCACGCCGGCCATGTCGAGGGTGACGCGGATGATGACCGAGGGCAGGCACATCGGCATGATGTGGCCCCAGATGAGCCTTGTGGCGGAGGCGCCTTGCAGGCGGGTCGCGGCGATGTAGTCGGAGTTTCTCACGGTCAGGGTTTCGGCACGCGCGACGCGGGCGTAGGGGGGCCATGAGGTGAGGGCGATGGCGAGGACGGCGTTGACCATGCCGGGGCCGAGAACGGCGACCAAAGCCAGCGCGAGGATCAGCTTGGGGAAGGCGAGAAAGATGTCGGTGATGCGCATCAGGACCGCATCCACCCAGCCGCCGAAATAGCCAGCGACGGTGCCGATGATCAGGCCGACAATGGGAGCGGTCAGGATGACCAGCAGCACAATGTAAAGCGTGATGCGGGAGCCGAAGAGGATGCGGCTCCAGATATCGCGGCCAAAGTCATCGGTGCCCATCCAGTGGCCGGGGGTCAGCGGGGGTTGCAGACGGTCGGCGAGGGATTGGGTTATGGGGTCATAAGGCGCGAGGAGCGGCGCGAAGATCGACATGAAGATCAGGGCCAGCGAGATGATCAGGCCGATCATGGCCAAGGGGTTGCGGCGGAAACGGAGCCAGGTGAGCCAAGTTTGCGCGGCCCGTGACTGGAGGCGCGACTTGGGGTTGGGGTCCATCAGCCAGGTGTTCAAAGTGGTCATTTGGCCGCCTTCCTATTTCGCTCGGGGATCGGCAAGGCGGTACAGGAAGTCGGAGAACATGTTGATGCCGATGTAGACGGCACCCACGACGATGGTGCCGCCCAAAACGGCCGGCATGTCGGCGACCAGCAAGGCATCGGTGATGTAGCGGCCAAGACCGGGCCAGGCGAAGATCGTCTCGGTCAGAACGGCCCCTTCGAGGAGGTTGGCGTAGGACAGCGCGATGACGGTGATCAAGGGCACGGCCACGTTGCGCATGGCATGGACCCAGATCACGCGACGTTCCGGCATGCCCTTGACGCGGGCCGTGGTGATATATTCCTGCCCCAGTTCGTTCATCATGAAAGACCGGGTCATGCGGCTGATATAGGCCATCGAGAGATAGCCGAGGATCGAGGCGGGCAGGATGATGTGGCTCAGGGCGTTGCGGAACATGTCCCACTCACCGGCCAAGGCGGTGTCGATCAGGATCATGTGGGTGATGGGGGTCACCTTCATGTCATACATCATGTCATAGACGGAATCGAGCCGGCCCGGCCCGCCGACCCAGCCAAGATGGCCGTAGAACAGCAAGAGCCCCATCAGGCCCAGCCAGAACACCGGCATGGAATAGCCCATCAGGCCGATCAGCCGGACGATCTGATCTCGGAAACTGCCGGGTTTTGTGGCGCCCAGGACACCAGCGGGGATGCCGATGAGGATGCCGATGAGGATGCCAAGGGTCGAAAGCTCCAGCGTCGCGGGGAAATAGCGGCCGATTTCGGAAAGGACGGGGTCGCGGGTGCGGATCGAGAGCCCGAGGTCGCCGTGGAAGACGTCGTTCACATAGATGGCAAACTGCTGCCAAAGCGGGTCATCCAGCCCCAGTTTGGCGCGGACGGCTGCGATTTGCACGTCGGTCGCGCGTTCGCCGATAATCGACATGACCGGGTCAATCGGCACGATGCGGGCGATCACGAAGGTCACGGCCAGAAGGCCTGTGAAGGTGATCAGCAAGGACAGCAATGTATTCGCGGTCTGCTTCAGGAAGCGCAGCGCGGCAGGGGTGTGGGCGGGTGTGTCTGACAGTTCGGCCATGGGGGGTGCGCGCGCCGCTGGGGTTGCGGCGCGCGCGGGTCCTTACTTGGTGGCCAGCCAGTACGAGGCGCCAAGGTCAACGGCACCGCCCGTGTAGAAGTCTTTCACCGTGGTGCGCAGGCCGGTATTGCGCGCCTGCTGGAACATCAGAATGAAGGGCGAGGTGTCGCGGTGGGTCTTCTCGATCTCTTCATACATGGCTTTGCGCTTGTCGGGGTCACGCTCCATCACGGCCGCCTGCGACGCTGCCGTCATGGCACCCGGATCATAGGCGTTGCGCCAGGCGAGGTAGCCCGTGGCCTTGGCCGCGTCCGAGTTGTCGGGGTTTTCGGCGAAGGTCGAGGAGTTGGTGTTCGGGTCGGGATAATCCGGACCCCAGGTTTGCAGCGTCGCGTCATGCAGGCGGGCGCGGTAGTCTTTCAACTGCTCGGCCCCCTCGCCGACTTTCAGCTCAACCGTGATGCCGGCCTGACCGAAGGTGTTCTGGATCGACTGCGCCACGTCCATCCGGTCTGCGGCGTTGCGGACCGACAGGGAGACTTTGGGGTCCTTGATGCCGGATTCTGCCAGCAAAGCCTTGGCTTTCTCGATATCCAGCTTGTAGGGCAGGTCATCCAGCGCGCCGAGGTAGCCCTGCGGCAGGAAGGATTGGTGCGGGATGACGGCACCTTTCATGATGGTGTCGGCCATGCCCTGATAGTCGATCGCCCAACGCATCGCGTCGAGGAACTTGGCGTTCTTGTAATTCTCGTTCTTCTGGTTGAAGGCGAGGTAATAGACCTGACCGCCGACGTCCTGCTGGATGGCGACATCTTTGTTGCCGGTCAGGCCGGCGATATCGGTGGGGGTCAGAGCGCGGGCGACGTCGATGTCACCCTTTTCAAGCTGCAAACGCTCGGTCGCGGCTTCGGGGATGTGCTGGATGAAGATGTTCTTGATTTTCGCATCGCCGCGCCAGTAGCCGGGGCGCATTTCCAGAATGACGCCCTCGTTCGGCTTGTAGGATTTCAGAGTATAGGCCCCGGTGCCGGCCGAGTTGTTCTTCAGCCATTCATTGCCCATGTCGCCGCCGACGTCATGCGCCGAAACCGTCACCTCGTCGACGATATTGGCAACACCTGCGGTCAGGCAGTTGTACAGGAAGGTCGGCGCGAAGGGTTTGGACACCACAAGCGTCAGCGTGTCATCCTTGGCGGTGATCATGCTGTCGACGTTGTCCGCCGTCCAGCCGAACTGGTTGAGGATGAAGGCCGGGGTCTTGTTCAGCTTGATTGCGCGTTTCAGCGAATAGGCCGCGTCCTCGGCCCGGACCGGATTGCCGGACGAGAAGGTCAGCCCGGCTTTCATCTTGAACGAATAGGTCACGCCGTCATCGGCCACCGTCCAGCTTTCCGCCAGCCCGGGGATCGGTGTCAGCGTGACAGGATCCATCTCGACCAGACTGTCGTAGGTGTTGTTGACGACGTCGAGGCCCGAGAATTCGTAAGCCTCCGCAGGGTCCAGCGACACGATGTCGTCGATGGCGGCTGCGATCACCAGCGTGTCGGCCGGGGTGGCGGCAAGCAGCGCGCCGGGTGCTGCACCCAGCAGCAGGGCAGCGAGCGTCGCCGCACCGGCTTTGCGGGCGAAGGGAAGAAAGGTCATGGGATACTCCCTGTTCTTGTTTCTGTCACGTCGCGGCGCGCGGGCATTCTGAGTCCCGTCGCGGTCCTGCACCGAGTGGGCAACTTTCGGCGCAACTTGTCAACACTGGTGGCATTAAGGACGACTTTATGGGTCGTGTATATTCCTGTCGCGTCGGGAGCGCCGCGCTCTTGTGGCCGGCGGCGCGATCCCTATCATGACCCGCACAGCACAGCGTGGAGATCGAGATGACCAGACTTGCCCTTGTGACGGCCGGCAACAGCGCCATCGGGCGGCATCTGGTGCTGGGGCTGGCGGGGGCGGGGTATGATGTGGCCTTCACGCACCTGAACGCAGGCCCGGATGGCGCGAAGATCGTGGCCGAAGTGGCGGCCTTGGGTGCCCGCGCCATGGCAGTCGAAAGCGACGCGGGGGATGAGGCGCAGGTGATGGCCTTTCACGCAGCGGCGGCAGAGTGGGCTGGCGTGGCGCCCTCGGTCATGGTCAACAATGCGGGCATCCAGACCTGGTCCAGCCTGATGGACCTTGAGGTGGCAGATTGGGACCGGGTCATGGCCACCAACCTGCGTGGCACCTTCCTGAACACCCGCACGGCGGCGCGGGCGATGCAGGCGGCGGGGCAGGGTGGTTCCGTCATCACGCTGGGGTCGGGCTGCAACAAGGTCGCCTTCCCGCGGCTGGTGGATTACACCGCCTCGAAGGGCGGGATCGAGCAGTTCACCAAGGTCGCGGCCTCGGAACTCGGGCCGCATGGCATAAGGGTCAACTGCATTGCGCCGGGGGCGATTGCGACGGAACGGACGGCGGCGGAGGC
>CANGHD010000033.1 GCA_947453525.1 Paracoccaceae bacterium
CAGATCGAGCCCCTCCGCCAAGCGGAAGGGTGGCTTGATCGTGCCATGAAAGCCGTATTTCCGCGGGTCAGCGGTCAGCGGGGCAAGGTCAAGCCCCACATCAGGCTGCGCCACAGGCACGCCGGTGACAGGGTCCCAGCCCAGCCAGATGGCAGCGGCTTCGGCAAAAGGCCCGGGCACGGGCGCGTAGTAGACGGCGTAGCGTTTCATCTTTTCCATGGCGGCCCGCTTACCCTGACAGTATCACACCCGTGTGACGCAAGGTCGGCAGGACTGCAAGATCACACAAACTCAAGGCTCTATGCATGACTGACACGATCCTCGCCAATGCCACGCTGGTTCTGCCAGACGAGGTGATCCCCGGAGCCCTGTATCTTAAGGATGGCCTGATCGCCGGGATCGACTTTGGGACTTCGGTGCCCAAGGGCGCCATCGACTGCGTTGGCGATCTGGTGCTGCCGGGGCTGATCGAGTTGCACACCGACAATCTGGAACGCCATATCGAGCCGCGTCCCAAGGTGCAGTTTCCCCATGCCGCAGCCATTCTGGCGCATGACGGTGAACTGGCGGCGACCGGCATCACCACCGTGTTCGATGCGCTGCGCGTGGGCTCCATCGTCTCGGAAGGCAAGGCGTCCTCCGGTGAATATGCCCGGCTTCTGGCGGATGAGATCATCGCTTTGCGCGAGGAAGGTGCCTTGCGCATCAACCACTTGCTGCATCTGCGGGCCGAGGTCTGCTCGGAAACCCTGATCGACGAACTGGATCGCTTCGGGCCGCAGGATGGCATCGGCATCGTCAGCCTGATGGACCACACGCCGGGCCAGCGCCAGTTCAGCAACCTCGACCAGTTGCGCAACTATGTCCGTGGTAAGCATGGTCTGTCCGAAGAGGACTTCCTCGCCCATGTCGCCAAGCAGCAGGCTTTGTCCGACCGCGTCGGCGCCGCACACGAGGCCGCTGCCGTTGCCGCCGCCCGCCGCTTTGGTGCAGTTCTGGCGAGCCATGATGATACGACGACGGGTCAGGTTGCCGTCTCGCACCGCCATGGCGCCACGTTTGCCGAGTTTCCCACCACGGTCGAGGCGGCGCGCGCCTGCCGGGACAGCGGCATCCATGTGATGATGGGCGCGCCGAACCTGATAAGGGGCGGCTCGCATTCCGGCAATGTGGCGGCCAAGGAATTGGCGGAGTTGGGCCTGCTCGACATCGTCTCGTCCGACTATGTCCCGGCGGCCTTGCTGAATGCGGCGCTGATGCTGGGCGATCTCTGGGGCGATCTGGCGCGCGGGGTGGCGACGGTCACGCAGGCTCCGGCTGCGGCGACGGCGCTGCGGGATCGGGGCAGCCTTTCGATCGGACTGCGCGGCGATGTGATCCGGGTGGCGCGGTTGCAGAAGGCTGCGGCGGTGCGCGGTGTCTGGGTCGGCGGCAATCGCGTCGGCTGACGCGCACACCGTTACGGGCGGCCCGAAATCAAACCTGTCTCTCGAAGGCTGCCGTCACGCGGTTGCTTGGGCAAGATCACGGCCACGTTCCTTGCCGGCAGAGTGTTTGCAGGCTCGATCCTGCGCAACTTCCCGCGTCTGGCGGGCTTCGGGGCTGGAGGTCCAGCATGGTCCCGAGGTCCCGCGCAATACATTGGACCAAGCGCCCCCTTTGGTGCATACTGTCAGGCCTAAGTTCAGGTATTCTTAGCCAAGACTCCTCAATTCAACGTTTTATGGGGAAGCAGATGACGATATTTTCCAAGGTGCAAATTATTTGGGCCGAAACGAGCGGGCTTTCGGTTCCGGACGGTGGCGCGGCGGAGACGATGCCCGCGCTGCGGCGGCAGATTGCTGCCATTGCCGAAGACTCACCCGGCAGCTTCGCAAGATTTGACCCGGTGCCGGCGCTCGACGATCCCCTGACGTCGAAAGACCTCAAGGATTGCATCGCGGCCGGCGAGGCTCAGATCGCGCCAGATCTGCGCAACAAGGCACTGATCCTGTGGCCGAGTGCCGATGGCAAGACATTGTCAACCACCGAGGCAGCGCCTCCCGCGCCATGGAACGGCATTCTGGCGGCGGATCTGCAATCCCTGGGGCGGTTTCAGATCGCCGACAAGGTGGTCACGGCCTTCCGGCGCAGCGTCGCTGCGGCCGAGACGGGCCCGCGCTTTGTGTCTTTGGTAACGGGAACCGGACTTGATGCCGGGACCGACGTCTACCGCCCGCGTGAAACGCCAGCCCGCACGGTCCCCGCCGCCGCCAGGAGTTGGTCGAACATCTGGGCGGTTGCGGGCATTGTCCTGTTCATTGTTGCCAGTTTCTGGTCGATGAGCATCGGGACGGTGACACGACTTTCCGAGGTCCAGTTCGCCCGGCAGTTGGACAATGGAGCCGAGATGTGCTCCACCGATCCAGGGACGGCCATCGATCCTGCCAGCTACTTCGCCCTGCCGAAGAACTGGTTGCAGGGGTCAGACGGGTCCTGTCTGAACGAATGGGGCAAGGCGGTTCACACCAGTTTCGCGGCAGGGGGCACCGATCTTTGGTCCAAGACCGTGTTCTGGTTTGCCGGGTGGAGCCTATCGTCAAATGGTCTGTCCTTTTCCCTCGTCCTGCCCACCTACGCGGCGATGATCTCCATGGTGTTTTTGGCCGTGTCGGCGGGCTGTGGCATCGTCGGGCGGCCACTTGGTCTTTTGATCGACGGGCGCAACCGGATGAGCCTGACCCGGGCGCAATTCTCGGTCTGGCTGATCATCATCATGGGCGGCCTGACCACCGCCGCGCTGTTCAACACAGGCTTTTGGGGCGGGGACATGGCCCGCGTGCAAGACGGGATAACCAAGCTGTCCGACCTTGCCAAGAATGACGTCACGCTGAAGGATCTTCCGCTGGCTTTGTCCCGATTGTCAGAGTTCGTGCCGCAGATGGACGCCGCCCTCTGGGCGCTGATCGGCATCACGGCCGGGACCACGATCCTGTCCAGCCAGATTTTGAAGGCGGGTGGCAACGCGCCCGGCGCGATCACGCGGCGAACGCGCATCCTGAAGAACATCAGCCCGGATGACGCGCAGCTGTCGGATATGGTTTACGGCGAGACCGAGGAGGCCGATGGCGTGATTGATTTCTCGCGGGTGCAGACCGTGGCGATCACGGGACTGCTTGCGGCGATCTATACAGGCCTGATCCTGCAGGCGGGCCAAAATCTGGGGGGGCTGACCGCAACCTCGGCGCAAGAATTCGGGCGACAGGTCTTTGCGACCATGCCCCCGGCGGGCGGCACCTTTCTTTTGCTGCTTGGGGCAAGCCATGTGACCCTTCTGGCCGGGAAGTTGCAGGGATTGATGAGGTAACCAGCGGCCCTAGCCGCTGTGGACCGGGCCTGCAGCGGCGGCGGCGAGGGTATTGCCGTAACTGTCCTGCGCTTGAGCCGAGTCGCGCAAAAGGTCAGTTCCCGTGCGGAGCAGGCTTGGCTTGGCGGAAAGCGTCACGGTCGAACTGTCTGCCACCGCCGGCGGCGGCGTCCCGGCCTTGGCCACCCCGGCGAAGGTGAAGGTGCAGCTTGCGCTCTTGACGGCGGGCTTTCCGGCAATCACCAGTCGCTTGTCGGTGGTGTAGGTGACCGGGCCCGGCGTCCATGCGCCGCTTGCCGCCGCCGCGGGCAGACCGGCACCCGCCGTGGCGCGCACCTCCCCCTCGACGCAGACGCCCAGCAGGGTCATCTTTGCCGCAGCCCCACCAGCCCCTTGCCAAGCGCCACGACCCGCGCCGCCCTGGCAGGGTCAGCCGCAAGCCCCGCGGCCGTAAAGGCCTTGTTGACGGCAGCCGTGTCGGCCTGTGCCAGGGCGCCCACCGTCGTGATTCCCGCAGCGGAAAGGGCATTGCGCTGGCCCTCATCGAGCGACCGGAAATTGTCGATATGCACATCCTGCACCGAGGCATCGCCCGACGAAAAGCCGACCGAGGCCACAATGGCATCCAAAGCCCGCCCGTCTCCGACGATGGCAGCGGACTCGCTGTTTGTGATGGCGGCGGTCAGATCGTTGGGTGTGGCGAAAAGGGTGCCTTCCGGCACCTTGGCCAGCGCATCGCCGAACTTGGAGCCGTCTTCCAGCACCACATCGCCCAGCTTGGTTCTTGCGTCTTCGATGGTAAAAGGTCCGTCGCCGACCGAGGTCTTGACCCTCTCGGCATTCGTCTCCATCCAGCCGGCTGCATTGGCCGCCCGTACCAACCCATCCGAGGCGCCACTGGTCGCGGCCTGTGCCGATTGCACGGGGACCATGATCATTCCCGCATCCGTGGACCAAACATCAACGGGCTGGCCGGAAAAGACCTCACGCGACAGGCGTGTGGCGGGCTTGCCGAAGGCAGAGCCCTTGCCGGGCTGATCGGCAAATTCGATGATCCGGTTTGAAAACTCATTTGGCTGAAAGATGATGCCGGGACGGAAAGGGTCCCTGATCGGACCAATCGGGTCGATGGGTTGAAACACCCTCGGGTCAATCGGGTCAATGATCCCCGGGGTCCAGGGAAAGTCGCGGGGCCGTGGATTGACGTTCGTTTCCACCAGTTGCCCGTCCAGCCGGTTGATCTCGGCGCGAATGTCGTCAAACATCGAGGCGAGTTGACGGCGCAGCCCGGCCATTTCTTCAAAGCCGCGCCGGACCTCGGCGGCCAGCGCATCCAGATCGGCCTCGATAGCATGGAACCGCTTGTTGAAGCCCTCTTCGCTGGCGGTTTCTCCAGCCTGAACCGGGCTTTGGCCGTCGAACCAGTCATTGTGCTCGAAGGTCCGGGCGACGGTGCTGGACAGCGCCGCCGAGTCCGGCACCAAAGGCTGGCGGTAGCCGAAGGTGTTGTGCAGGCGTCCCAGATTCTCAAGGATCGCCTTGGCGACCACAAGCTGCGTTGTCCGGGCGTCGAGCTTCAGTTCGGAGGCCTTTGTCAGCAGGTCTGCCGTCTTGAACGCGCCGATCTGGTCAAATGTGGAAAGGTCAACCATGACTCACCTCATGAGGTCGGAGGAAGGGGAAGCGAAGCACTCGTCTGATTGCGCCGCCACAAACGGATGCCGCGCCGAAGCCGGATATCGCCCGCAGCCGGTTGGCCATCGTCGAGCACCACGTTGGACGCCCGCAGCGACCAGGTGTCCACGGCGATCCCCACCGGGCAGAGGTGGCGCAAGGTCTCGACCAGGGTCTCCCACTGGGCGAGGTTGATCTGCAGGGCGGCATCGCGCGCCACGATGCGGGCCTCATAGGGATCGGTCCCGCCATCGCGCATCAGGGCATGGGCCACCACCAGAAACACGCCCGGACCGGCGGCTGTGATCCGGGCGCCCATTCTTTCCTGCACGACCAAAGGGGCGGGTCCTTCCAGAGGGATCACCCGCACAACGGCGCGCATCGCGGGTTTGTCGCCGATGGTGGCGCGCGGATCGAACGGGGCCGTGTCAAAATCCATCTGTCGCGTGACGGTCAGGTGCAGGTCGGCTGCGGTATCAAGGTCGATCACGTCCGGACCGCTGATCTCCAGTCCGCCCGCCTTGATGCTGAGTTGGGTGCTCGCCTCATCCAGCCGCCGGACATGGGAAAAACCAACGGCGCCGAACAGGTCACGGGCAGCAGGGTCGGCGGCATCGAACCGGGCCAAGGGATGGGCGGCCAGGGCTTGGCGCTGGTCCAATGTGAAGTTTGCCACGGTGATCGAAAGGCCGAACGGGTCGGCAGGCCCAGGAGAGGGACGCAGGGCCAGGCGAATGGAAGGGTCGGTCTCGGCCGCCATGCGGGCCATGCTGTCGAGCGCGTCCAGCAAGGCGGTGCTGAAGCGGGTCGGCGCCGCATCCTCGAAAGTCAGGAAATTGCCAAGCCGCGTCGCCCTTGCGGTTTGTCTCTCGCGCCATGACGAAGGGAGGAATGCATCGGCCACGGGTGGCAGCGTAGCCTCGGCCAGCCGTCCGGCAGCGAGCCGCTCCAGCCATGCGTCGCGCGGGCCCGAGGCCGCTTCGCCACGTCCTGCGGCCACAAGCCGCAAGGCCACGGCCACCGGCGTCAGGTTCTCGATGATCGCAAAATCGGGACCGATGCTGTCAGCCACCCCCTTGCGGGTCGCAGCGGCAAAGGGGCGCAGACGGTTCAGGCGCGCGCGATAGGCCGCGTCGGCTTCCGGGTCCTGCCCGGTGACAAATCGCGCCACCGACAGGTCGCCGCCGATCCGGTCCAGCGTCGCCCCCTGCGCCACCGCAAGCCGGCGCGCCTGCTGAATGGCAACAGCCTCGCGGCGCAAGCGCGGCGCTTCCCGTTTCAGCAGGGCCATAAGACTGCCGATGTTGCCCTCGACAAGGCGGAAACGCAGCAGGCCCGCCAGATCCGCCGCTGCGACATCGGCCCCATCGCGGGTCAGCGACAGGATAAAGTCCTTGCTGCCCGCCACACGTCCGACAGGAAGAAAGCTGATCGTCGCGCTCCAGGCCGGGAAATGGCAGATGGCCAGCGGCTCCGCTGCGCCCGCCTCGACAACGCTCAGCCGGTACCTCGCAGGGCCCGTGGCCGCGCTCAGCCCGACCATCAAGAGGGCCGAACTTTCCAGTGTCATGACCGAAAGCCGCCCCTGACCGTCCACCACCCAAGGTGTCAGGTAAAGGCCGCCGGCCATGGGCCCGGTCAGATGCTCGGCCAGATGGGCCAAGGTATCCGCGGCGGCCAGATCCTCAAACCCTGTCATTATACGATCCTCAGATAGCGCGGGTCATCAATCGCCACCGCAATCTCGTCGGCGCGCAGGATCAGGTTGTCGCCCATGGCCAGCACCTCGGTCTGATCTGGCCGCCCCTCCGACGGATCAGAGGCCGGACTGCGCAGGAGGCGAAGGTTGCGCAGATCCTCCACCCCCGGCTCGCGCAGGAAGGCGGCGATGATCTGGGCCGGACGGACCGGGTCGCCGAAATCCAGCGTTTCGATGTAGCGGCCCAGGCGGATCAACAGGCGGGACTTCAGCGCCATGGCTGCCGCCGAGCCATCCACAGTGGCCGGGGTTCCCGCCGCAAAGGGCAGGCCGCGCACCACGATCTCGGCCGAGACGCCGATCCCCACCTCATTGGCGCGGATGATGTCAGGGGCCACGCCGATCGGTCGCAGGTCTTCGACCACCTCGCGGATATTGGCCTCCAGACCATCCGCGCCGCCCCAGATCGCACTGGCCGTAGGCGCCACGATCAGCGTGAAGCCAAAGGTAGAACCAAGGTCGCGCTGCGGCGCAAAGACCCTTTCGAGAAAGGTCATGTTGCCGAACAGCGCGCGTTCGATGTCCAGACCGCCATACAGGTCCTTGACCAGAACGCTGCGTACCCCCGGAACCAGAGAGACCGCCGTGCGAATCGCATCCTGCGTCCAAAGCGAACGGGGCGCACCCAGAAGAAGCCGGCGGTACCGTTCATCGTCCCACGTCAGATCACCGCCCGTAAGCTTTTGATCCGCCCCTTGCTGGATGCTGACAACCGCTTCCGGGGCCACGCCGAGCGCGCGGGCGATCTGGCCAAGCTGGGCCAGTTTGCCATCCGCCGCATCCAGATCCATCGGGTTCCACCGCGTCAGTTTCTGGCCGGGCTGAGCGGGGTCAAGGTTATGCTCCGGCCCCGGCCAGAAGGCGCGCACCTTGACCGTGGCAGTCTTCGCCGTCGCCGAAAGCCGCACCCGCTCGGCAAGGGCCGCGTGATGGCCGCCCTCGCTCAACATCCGCGCCCCCTCAGGCAGGACCAGTTCCGCCGAGCCCGCCGGCAAGGCTGCCACGAGGGCCAGAGTGATGCGGCCTTCCGCCTCGAGAAAAGGTCGAGGCAGGCCCAGTTCCGCGCCAAGCGCGGTCAAGGCCGTGGCGGCGGCGGTTGTGACGAAGGAATTGTCATAGACCCGCCCCAGCGCAGCCCAGGTGCGGGCATCCTCAAGTGCGGAAAGCTCCAGCAGCTTGCGGATCACCGAGCCTTTTTCCAGGTCCAGCGCGGGGCCGAAGATCTGGCGGGCCAACGCCATGCCTTCCGCCACAAGCCGGGCATAGGGCTTGGGCAAGAAGCCGTTCTCGGTCAGGCCATAGGGGGCCGAGGCCAGATCGGTCAGCGCCTCAAGGGCTACGATTTCGGCCGCGATGCCATCGGAAAACGGGTCGCTCATGGCTGTGCTCCGGTTGAAAGGGCCAAGGTTGCCACGGTGCCGTCGAGAATCTCGATCGTGGCCAGAACGGGAAGCTGGCGGGCGGCGCGGCTGTCAGGGACGTCGCCAAAGTCAACGGCGCGGATGCGGGAAATCCTTGGCTCAAGCTGCAGGACGCGGATCACGGCGACACGCAGCCTTTCGCGCACCAGATTGGGATCGGTTTCCTCCACCATGGCTGCGGCCCCGGCGAATCCGAAGTTGAGGTCGAAGGGATCGGTGCCAAGGCCCGTGGTGAGGGCGATCTTCAGGTCCTGACCCAGCGCCTCGATCCCGCTGACCAGGGCAATATCCCGGCCATCCGGCGTGAAGGCGAGGTCGAGCGGTCCATCCGAAGACCCATCCGAACTCTGCAAGGCCAGACCAATGCCCAAGAGTTCTGCCTGCCTTTGTTCCTGTTTCTGCGCCATCCTCAACCTCCCGTAACGTCAAACGTGCCGCCGGCACCGAGTTTCACCTCGATGGTGGTGGCATCGAGTGTCAGCTTGCCCTTGGCCGTGATGGTGATGCTGCCGTCCTGCGCCATCGAGATCTTCGATTTGCCGTCGGCATGTTCAATCGTGACACCGGTCGCGTCGCCGATCTTTGGCCGCGTTCCCGCGTCGTTCAGGGCGCCCGGTCCGACCCGGACGGTCAGTGAGCCGACCTCGATCACCCGGTTGCCCTCGTTGTCGGTCAGGTCATCGGTCGCGGCCTTGCCCGGCGCCACGACCGGGTCCGCTGTTCCCGGGGCGTCGCCCATGGTCCCCAAGGCGGGCAGGATCAGCCACCAGTCACCGGGCTGCGCTTCGGCGGGCACCTGATCTTTGGCAGCCCGGAAACTGCCAAGGTCCACGGGATCATTCGGGCTGCCGCCCCGATAGGCGAGCAAGACCCGCATCCCCGGCAGGCGCGGCAGGACGAGGCCGAAGGGGCCGTAGGCGAAGGGCGAAAGGTAGGGCACCTGCTGGCGGGTCAGCGGGGCCTCGCGGTCCAGATCAAGGCGACGCGCGGCCCCCGCGCTGTTGCCATCGGTCGGCGGGGCGAGGCCTTCCAAGACGACGGATGTCAGCGCAGGCTTGTCTTCTTGCGGGATGGCATGGCTGCGGATCTCGGCCACTTCCGGTGCGCGCTTGCCGTCGTCCTGACTGGCAAGGCGGCGCAACTGCTCTGCCACGCGGCCGTGCGGGGTGCCGTCAGATACGGGGCCGGGCTTTGCGGCCTTGCTTTCCGTGATCGGCGTGTGACTGTCCCAGACGTCCTGTTCGTCCGCGCTGCCATTGATCACCACGCCGGAGACCGTCGAGACAAAGCCGCTGGCGGGCGACAATCGGTGTGCGACCGCCTCGACCAGCAGCGCAACCTTGGGCGTGGTCGCATCCGCGACCATCTGGATCAAAGCCGAACTGGCCCCCGGCAGGGCCCCCAAAAGGCCACTTCCCGCTGCAGGCTCATCCGGCGGCGAAAAGCTGACCACATCGCCGGGCCGGACGGAGGGTGCACCCAACAGCTTTAAAATGAAGCGGCGTCGGGTCGGGGGGCGGGTGCGCTCGCTGCGGGACAGATCGAAATTGGGATCCGTCACGCAGGGCTCGCCGGCCTGAACGCTCAACAGCATCCCCGACAGGCCGACCTCGACCGGCTTGCCTGCACTGATGCCGTCGCCGAAGGGTACGGGCCGCCCGGTGCCAAGATGGACCGTGCCAGCGCGGATCAGGGCCGCCCCGCGCCCGAACCGCTTGCTGGCCTGTTCATGATAGCCGCACAGCCGTTGCAGCGTTTCCACCACGGGGGCACCGGGTTCGGCCTGTTCCTTCGGCGGCGGCTCGCCGGTGGGGGGCAGCGGGGGAGGTATCTGGCGTTGCACGGGCGGGCCGCCGTCGAGCCCCTCAATCAGCAGGGCCGCCACCTCCAAGGGGGTTGCCGCCTCGATCAGGTTTTTCACCCGGCGGCCGGACAACTGGGCAAAAGCGCGTTCCTGCGCTTCCAGAACGGCAACGTAGCGCATCCCTTCCGGCCGACGATCAGCCGCCGTCACACGCAGGGAGGCGACTTTGGTCAGGCTTTCACCGGGCCTGTCGCGCCAGCCCAGCGCCAGATCCATCTCTACCGGACCCTTGGCCATCGCTCCGGCCAGATCTTGGGCATGTTTTTCCACGATGCCGATCAGCCGGATCGTCGTGGCCCCCGGCGCAAGACCCGAGACAAGTGAGGTGTCGATCTCGGCGTGATAATCCTTGTCGGTCAAAACCAGACTGCCGGCACCCTTCGGGTAGGTGAAGGTCAGCGACCAGCCCGGAACCGTCCCCGCCGAGGGTGGTTTCAGCAGTCCGCCCACAAGGTCAGCGAGACCCATGACGCCGCTCCCAATCCATGCCACCCGGTGCCAGATCGGCAATCCCGCGGGAGCCGCTGCCATCATCGCCCAGCCGGGCCAGAATCTCCGGCCTTGCGGTCGGGGCGGCAAAGGCTGCAGCCCCCCGGTCAACCCGCCGCCAAAGAAGTGACACAAAGCCACCCCGCCGCCCCGGACCGACCAGATCGCCGACCAGCACCCGCCAAGCGATTACCATAATCTCGACCTCGGCGCGCCCCGCATACCCCAGAAGCTGCCGCCCGCCGCGCACCAGAGGCACGGCCATGGTCGGCAGTCCGGAACCTAAGTAAACCAGCCGAAACGGCGCCACTTCATCCGTCTCGTCGGTCAGAAGCTGCGCCGGGTCCGCGTGCTTCCAGCGCGCAAGCTCGCCCGTCGGAAAGGTCAGCACCAAGACGCTTGTCGCATCCAGCGCGGCACGGGCTGGCAGACCCCGGTCCAGCACCATGCGCAAGGAAGCGAACCCGGTTGGAGGTGCGGGGTCGGGCAAGCAAAGCAGACTGGCGGCAAGCATCATCCGGCACTCCCGAAAGGATCACCCAAGGCGGCAACGGCAACGGCGGCAAAATCCAGCAGCTTGGCCAAGCCGCCTGGCCGTGGCAAATGTGCAAGGCTCATGGTCACATCCAGCACCTGACGGCGTTGGGCATTGGCGGAAAAGGTCAGCGATTGCACATAGATATCCGTCCGGATCGTCATGGCGGTCATCAGGATCAGACCGCCTGCCGCCCCGCCCGAGGCCTTGGCAAGGACCGATCCGCGCATGGCGCTTTCTGCGATGGTTTCCAGCAACAGCTTGAAGAAAAACCGCTCGGCCCCGACCAGAAGCCCGGTAAGCGAGATCGTGTCGTCATGGGTGCTCATCGCTTGCCGTCCGCCGCCACTGCCCACCGGCGGCAGGCGGAAGCTTTCGGTCAGCGACAGCGAGGTGACCGCATAGAGCGGGATCAGAACCGGGCCATCGGCCAGAATGGCGCCCGGTATATGGGCGTAATCGATCGAGCTTACCCGTCCGGTCATGGCCGTCCCTCCTTGATCCAGGCCAGCACGACGGTGGACAAAGGTCCCAAGACCGTGCCGGATTGCCAGCTTTGCCCGGCGGCCACCGCGATCACCTCGTCCGCCTTGTGGTCAGGCAGATCGGTTGCCAGCAGCAAAGCTGACCTGCCATCCGCCGTGCGCCCGATGTCGACAGCCGCCGGCCCGTTCCAGGGCGAGGGTACCGTGGGCTCGGGCACCAGTTCGGACAGGCCGAACAACATGGCGCCCGTGCCGGGAATGAACAACCCGTCGGTCCGTTCCAGAATTTCAAGGAAGACGTGGGGCAGGTGCAGCCGGTGCTGGGCAGCCGACAGCTGGTCGTAGGGTTGAGCAGGACGCGTGTCGATCCAGGACGGCGGGGCGTCAAGAACGGTCTTCACCTGCTCGCGGTCCACCACCGAAGGCGGGCTGGCCAGCCAAGGCTGTTCACCTGCCATCACGAGCTTCAGAAACGCGGCGAGACTTTCCGCCATAACGCGCGCGGCAATCGGGCGCAGATCCGAACGCGCCAGCCAAACGACCTTGCCGTCTGGCGCAATCGCAAACCAGCCATCCGAAAGGTCATCGGCAAAGCCAACCCAGCCTGCGGGCAAGGCTGCATTGACATTCGGGTAGTCGTCGAGCGCAAGAAGCTGAACGCCTGCCAGAACGGGATCGGCACTCTTGCGATACAACCGGTGCAACACTTCGGGCATCGACCGCGCCTTGGCAGCCTCTTCGATGTCCTCGGGCGCAGCCCCCGGCTCTCCCTCGAGCCGCGCCAGGACAAGGTCCATAGGATCGGGACGGGTCATGGTTTCCAGCCTCCCAACTTTCGGGCGCTTTCGTTCTTTGAAAGACCCGGCACAATCCGGGTCCGAACATGGGCATCAATCGCCGCAAGATAGGCCTCGATCGCAGCGGCAGGCACTTGGGCAGCTTTCATGTCCGCTGCGGCGTAAATCCGGATCGCCTCGTATGTCAGCGTCGCCGGATCGCGACGGCCAGCACGGGTCATATTGCCAAGGGCCGTCACAATCCCATGCGGAGAGCCGGTCTTGTTGTTGCGAAGCCAGATCGTCGGGACCGCATTGTGATCATAGGCCTTGCCAAACAGCGCGCCCATCAGATCACCTTCCAAGCCATGATGGGCCTGCAGCAAGGAACCCGTCTTGGGCGTGCGGCCATAGGGCTCCAAGGCCACGTCGAATTCCGCGAATTTCGCCGTTCTGCGCCCAGCGCTGTCAAAGGTTTCCGCGTGGAACCGACCGTCCTTGATGGTCAGTTCCACGCTGTTCTTGTCCTTGAAGATCCGCCGGAACGTATCGGAATTGGGCAATTTCCGGTAGCCGCGCCGGGTCAGTCTTGGCGAGGCGTAGCCCGCTTCCCGCATCGCATCGGTGGCGGCTGCCCGAAACTCGTGCGGGCTGTCGCCGGCCGTGGCATCATGCACCTCACGGCGGATGCGGGCGGCAATCGTGTCGCTCAACGCCTTGGGAGGCGGGCTTTTTTCGATGGGCTTTGAGAGTTCCTCCAGCCCGGCTTCGATGTCACGGTAGATCCCGTCCAGCAGTTTGAGATGGGGGCCCATGTCGCCGCGCCAGCCAGGCGCCATCACGGTTTCAAAGATCCCGGCCAGTTGAACCCGCGCCTTCAGGATGCGGTCTATGGCGGGGCCCTTCATCCCGATGAAATGTTCGCCCGCGCCGTGCAGCGCGACCTCGAGCATATCCTCGATCAGCCCACGGGCCCGCGGTTCGGGCATCACGGATTTCAGCCTGTCGCGCATGGACAGAAGCGTCTTGTCGGTTTCGGCCAGCCGCGCAAGGTCGCGCTCTGTCGTCCGGCCGAGGAATTTGAACAGGCGTGGCACGGTCATTCGTCCGTCTCCGATTCCGGCGTGCCTTCAAGTTCATACAGCAAGGCAGCCTCGGAGGCCGTGATCGGCAGATTGGCCAAAGGTCCGGTTTCGCCCGAGGTGCCGGGTGCCATACCGGGCGCGACACCCGTCGTGGCGAAGGCCACCTCTTGCATGATCGCCTCGAAGGCGGGGTTCAGGACCTGTCCGATGACGTATCCCATGACCTGATCGGTCAGGATGGCTTTGGCGAAGGCATAGGGCAGGCCCAGCTTCAACTCCCGCGCCATGGCCACCAGCACCTTGCGCCGCATCTGCTGCAATGCCAGCCGGCCGCCGGTCACGACGCCCTTGGTCGCAACCTTGCTGACCAGGCCCATGCTTTTGCCAAGGATGGAGCCCGCTTCCGGAATGACCGCCAAGGCCAGAGCGAACTCCGCCATGAAAAGCTCCATCTCGGCCTCCTCACGCGACAGAACCAGATCGGGGTCGAGGATCGCCTTGGGAATGTCCTGATCCTGCCGCGCATAATAATAGCCCACCACTGAGATAGCGACGTTCAGCGCCACGCCCAGCGGAGGACAGATCACCCCCAAAATCAAAGGACCCGCCAGGGTGGCAAACTCGATCAGCGCCGTGCGGCCAAGTTCATGCGAGAACAGATGGTTCAGCGAAAAGGCATACCATTCATCACCTTCAAACATCGGACCCAACGCCTGATGCGCCATCAGATGCACCCCGCCCAGAACGACGCTGGTGTTCGGGATCGTCGCATGGGCGAGGTCTTCATGCAGGCGAGAGGCGCGGAAAGACCACAGGGCCGAGTCCTCGGCGCGGTGTGTCACCCGTTTGTTCGCCGCGATCAGGTCATCCAAGAGCGCGTCGAGCCATCGCCGTGCCGCAGAATCGCTGCCCTTGAACAGCGCCACGGCGACCGGGACATTGTGAATATGCTTGACGACAGGGTCAACCGAACTGGCAATATCAAACCGTTGCTGGATGGCTTGTTCCAGTTCCTGCAAGGTCCAGACCCGGCCAAGAGCCTCGATCCCTGCAGTGCCGTCCTTTAGCGTGACGATCGTCCCCTTCATGCCCTCATGGGTGTAATCGGCCAGAAGTGCCTCGTTCTCGTCCACGCCGCCCAACGCCCCGGTCAGAGCCACCCTCGCGTCGCGCCAACTCTCGTAAGATTGGCGGAAGACGGCTGATTTGGATTCGAGGCCTGACGCCTTGTGGGCCAGCAGTTGCGCATGAAGCTCACGCAGATGCGCCTCTCCGGCCATCAGCCCGCCGATCAGCTTGCTGACGACGGGAAAATAGACATCCATCTTGGCCTTGCGCTCTTGCAGGGCGGCAAGCGTTGCCGAAGTCAGTTGTAGCAGGATCACCTGACAGGTCGCAACGAAGGTCCACATGATCGAGGACTGGATCGCGTCATAATAGGCAATTCGGAAATGCAGGGCCCAACTGCCCGGGTCCGGACCATCCTTGGCGAAGAGCGCGCGGTTGCGGCCGTCTAGCGCAACCTCCAGGACCAGACGCGACAGGGCGTTGATCAGGGGCGCGGTCGCGGCCAGATGCTTCATCACGCGAATGGCCTGACTGTCGCCGACCTCGAACTGAAGGCTGCCAAGGTTGCCGGGGGCCAACGGCTTGGCCGCCTGCGCCTGCCCTTCTCCGATGCCGTAGTCGGCAGCCCCAGTGGCCCGTCCCCCCAAGACGCGCGCAGCCGCCAAGGCGAAGGCTCCGGCATAATGACCTTCGTCCATCTCAAGCCGGAAGGCGATGCGGGCAATCAGGTTGCGCATCCGTCGACCGATGTCGCCCAAAGCCTCGATCGCGGGTTCGCCTTGGAAAGGGCCAAGGTCGGGTCGGTACTTACCCCGGATCTTTGCCGCTGGCAGCAGGGCGCCGCCCTTTCTGCCGGTTTCGCCATGGACAATCGCATCTTCGTCGCCCGTGCCGTCCTTCGCGATCCCGTCGCCCTGATCGCCGTCGCCCGCTTCGCCCGAGCCCTGGCCTTTGCCCGCATCCGCCGTCTTGCCGCCACCCGCACCCTTCTTCTGGCCGCCGCCGCCCGCGCCACCTTTGTCGGTGCCTTTGCCTTCGTCGCTTTCACCCTCGCTCTGCGCGCCATCGCCGCCTTCGGCTTCCCCTTCGGGACGATCGCGCTTCCGGCGCACCTTGGCCAAGGGCAGCAGCGGCACATTTCCAACCACGACGTCCGATGGAAGTGTGATCGAAACCGCAGCATTGTTTTGCAGAAAAAGAAGCGCAGGCGTGCCATCGGGAAACAGTGACCGGTCCACGATGTCACGGGTTGCGTCATGCAGACGAGCCCACCGAGGATGCGAGCGATCCAGGATGCCGAACTGCGCCCCCCAATGTTTCAGGAAGGCATCGAAGGGTCGTCCGGACAAGATTTTCAGCGCAAATGTGCCGACCGGATCAACATGAAGGGCTCTGGGGGCGGCCTTGCCGGTCTTGGCCGCACCTTCCTTGGGAACCACGTCCCACATGCCGAAGTTCCCGATGGGAAAAATCGCCCGAGCTTGGATCCCGCCGCCGCTCTGATCAAAGACGGCGGCCCAGAGGACCTGATTTGCCTTGTAAGGACGGGCGAACAGAACGCCAAAGCGCGTGCCCGCAGAAAGCCTGCCGGATGTCCTTGCGTCTTCGGATGCCTGCAACGCGTATTGCGCCAGCGACTGTTCATCCGTGAACTGCCACCACGCGATCTGCTCATCCTTGGTGATGAAGGACAGACCCTCGGTCTTGCCTTTGAACCAGAAGACCGACCGGCCCGGACGGGGCGTAGCAGAGGGCTGGTAGCTGTCAACACTGTAACCCGCCTCGGTCATGCGGCTGGGATCGAAGGGCTCCCATGGGTCAACAGGAAGCACCTCTGGCCGCGCCGTGGTCCGGCGTAGGCGTCGGGCCAAGGCCGCTGAGATCGTTGCTGCGACCAGGTCCTCGGTGGCGCGTCTTTGGTCCGGGCCGATTTCGACCAGCCCCGTGCCGTGCCAAAGAACCGGGGCCGAACGAACCACGAGCCGGGCATCCGGCCTCGCCTGCAAGACAACGTCATCGGCCCGCTGCAGCGCCCGTCCCAGCGCTAGCGAGAGGACCTCGTCCAATTCCGCACCACCGGCCTCAAGGACGGCGGCGTCCAGTTTCAGGCGGATGGGAATGTGGACATGCAGGGACATGGCGTCACGCGATCCCCGACAGGCGTCGCGCAACACCCAACAGCGCCTGTTCGATTTCCGCCGTCAGGTCGGCTTGGGTACTTCCCCTGATCTCGATCTCGACGGGGAAATGCAGGTGAACCTCTTGGCCACCCTCTTCCAGCGCCAGAATCGACTGCGCCGCGCTGCCGGTATCGGGCATAACCCTTTCGTTTTCATGCACCAGGGCCAGACCGGTGCGCGTGACCACCTTGCCGACGACCTTGCCGTCGTCGCCATCCCCCATCACTCCCGGAATTTCCACCATGATCCTCCTCAGGCGATGGCGCCGACCTTGGACGTGCCTGCATTGCTCTGCGCCGAGCCCTGCAAGGCAAAGCCCGAAAAGGTCGCCGCCGGTGCGCCGCTGATCGTGGCAGAGCTTGGGCTGGCGCTGGTGATGACGCAGTCCTTCAGCAGGATCTGTTTCAGCGCCCAGTCATGACCGTTGTCGGATTCCTCCAGCACGATTTCGAACCTTTTGCCGGTCAGCGCAAATTGGGTCAGTTCCGCCGTGGCCGACCCCAGCGCCGTCACCGACATCGAAAAGGTGATCTGCGGCGGCGCATAGATGACGCCGATATGGGTGGACTCGATCGAATGCAGTGGCTCGGCGGACAACGAAAAGCTCGGCTGAAACGACGAGATCGGGGTCAGGGTCTTTTTGGCAGGCCCATCGGCATAAGAGACAACGAGGCGAGATTTCCAATCCATGGTGGGGGTTCCTTACGCGAAGGTGGGTTTCAGGGTCAGGCTGATCCGGTGGACTTGCGGGCCAAGAACGGCGATTACCGTCATCTCGACCAACCGCTCGGCGCGGGCACTGGTGATCACGTCGGTCTGGGCTTGGCTGCGCTGCGCTTCAGGCGTGTCGAGGATGGCCAGCAGCGGCACGTCGATCTGCCAGCTGTCCACGCCTCCGGCCAGAACATAGCGGTCCAGCACGCCGCCCGCCCGCTGCACGATGAACCGCAACCCCGACCGGGTGATGCGCGCATCGCCAATCGTGCCGATCAGGGCCGCCTTTAGCGCGAAATCAAGGTCGTCCAGCAGCCTGACCGTGTCGACATATCCCACAGCCGGATTGGACGAGAAGGTCATGCCATCGCCGAAGTGCAGGCTTTCGCCCGGAATGAGGGCGGGGCGGATGATCGGAAGGATCGCGGCGCGGGCCAAGGTTGTGATCTCGCTCGGCCGGTATTGCTGCGCCTTGGGAATGATGAACCCCGAGACCCGCTTCAGGACGACAGACGTCGCAACCGGCAATCCGGCAATCGCCGCCGCCGCCGCCGCCGCGATATCAACCACGGTACCCGCCGCATCCTGCGCGCCGCGCGCCGCGACAAGGATCAGCCGCCCGGTGGCGCTTCTCAGTGCAGGATCCACCAGCCCGATCTGCGCATCGACCGGATCAGCGGACCCGTCGGCCGCAACGGCGGGGTTCAGGGCCACGACCCCCATGCGCTTCAGACCCTGTCGGCTCATGTCGTCACAATGCTGGGACAGCGCGGTGAAATCGGCCCCGAGCGCACCACCGACGGTGGCAAAGGTTTGGGCCAATGTGACGAAGGTCACGTCCTTGAAGGATTCAAGCGCCGTCAGACCCACCGCCTTGGCATCGGCGGCTACCTTGACGCCGTAGACGGTGTCCGGACCCGGCTCTTGCGCGAGCGCCACGGACAAGGATCTTCCAAGGAGTGTCGCCGCGCCGAATTTGGTGGCCACTTCGGCGTCCGAGGTGACCGCTTCCGGTATACCCAAAGCGGCGGTCCCCTCGGCCGAGACGCCGACGATGGCCAGCACGCCAGCAGATCGTCGGGCGACGGGGGTCAGGGCACTTGTATCAATCTTCACGTCGATGAACGGAAAGGCGACGACCATGGATGCTCTCCTGTCTGCGCGGCGGCTTCAGGCCGGGCGCGCGTTTGCTGCAAAGACAATTCCCAAGGGGTTGGCCCAGCGGTTCGCCGCGGCAAGGCGGGCGGTGCGGGCCTCAGCCGGTGTGGCACCGGGTGCGGCTCCGGGCCAGATCGCATCGTCCAGCCGATCCTCGGGCACAATGATGACAACCAGAACACCGTGCCGAACTGCCGGCCCGGAGACAGATTTCCCGCTGGCCGCCACGGCTGCGCGCACCACGCGCACCCGGCCAAGCAGGTGGGGCAAGTCGCGCTGCGCATCCTCCGGATCGTCGATCACTATGCCCGCGACAATGGGCAACACCAGACCCGGCGGGCCAGCCTGCGGTACGGGCGTCAGATGCAGCGACAGACTTTCGCCGCGCGTCACTCCGCCTGAGATGGCGTCGACACGCGCCGCAACCATGGTGCCCGCAGCGGTGACATGGCCCTGCCAGACCGCATCCACCCTCAGATCCGATGGAGCTGGCAAGTCAGACTGCAAACGCGCCATGACGGGGGCCATGAAATTCGGGACGGTAACCTGCGCGTCCAGCACAACCGGCAGAAGAAATCCCAGGCCTGGCTCAACGTTATCTGGCACCGCCACAAAAGGCGGCTCCACATTGAAATTCTCGGCGAAATAGCTGGCCCGCACGAAGAATTCGGCGCACTTTCCATCAAATACAGTAACTTGCGTCGATGGCTCCAACAGACGCAAGGTGAGAAAATCGCGGAATCGCATGATTATTCCCGCTGAAACAACACAAAAACACTGAAATATCGCCCGCAACCGAAAGTAGCATGGTCGTGGCGTTCCGCAAAGCTTGATTCAAGGCCTTGCCCAACAGGCAGCATAAACCCGCCTGCCGGCTATACCCTGCGCTTTGGGCACACAGGCCGGCGCAATCCACGCCAAAACCCTTGCGCGAAACGCCAAGACTTGACCGGCGGATTTTCGGAAAAGTCTTTCATGGGGCCGTGTCCATGATTGCCAAACACATTCTGATCAGAATCCGCCTGATATTCAAAGAGCAAGCATGGTTTGACGCCCAATTCCGCATCCGAGCGTACAAGCGGGTTTGCGCCAAGGTTCAACGGTCTCTGCGTTAGAGCGATTGCCCCGCCTCTGAGCGGATTTGCCGCGCAAATCGGAACGATTTCGCCATATGGCTCCCGTATGTGGGTCTTGGCGCATGAGGAACCCATCACGACTGTTCGATTGGAGGACAAACGGGCGCGCCCAACGGGTCAATGAGACCACCGAGGTTCGCCTTAGATTTGGTTTGATCCTGGTGGTGATGGGCGTACCGCGCTGACCGTCGAACGCGGGCGTCAGGTTATGGCGCTGCGGGCCTGCTATCCCAAGCGCCATAACAGAGCGCCGATAGCCAGCGCATGGGATTGCACCGTTCGCAAGACGCTCAAACCCGGCCCCAGGCGGATCTGTGCGAAAGAGCCGCGCAGACCCTCATGCGTCGAGTTCGACGTCCCAGTAGAGGTAATCCATCCAGCTTTCATGCAGGTGGTTTGGCGGGAAACGACGGCCGTGGATCTGCATCTCTTCCGGGCTTGGCGCGCGCGGCGGACGCTGCAGGTGCAGGCCCGACTGCCGCAAAGACCGCGCGCCCTTGTGCAGGTTGCACGGGCTGCAGGCCGCCACGACGTTCTCCCATGAGGTGATGCCACCCTTGGCGCGTGGAACCACATGGTCAAAGGTCAGATCGCCCTTGGCCCCGCAATACTGGCAGCAGAATTCGTCCCGCAGAAAAAGATTGAAGCGCGTGAATGCCACGCGCTTCTGGGGTTGAACGAAATCTTTCAGCACCACGACCGAGGGCAGCCTGAACTCATGCCTCTGGCTTCGGACGGTCTGCTCATATTCGGCAACGATGGTCACGCGGCTCAGCACAGCGCTTTTGATTGCCTCCTGCCAAGGCCAAAGCGACAGCGGATAATAGCTGAGCGGGCGGTAATCCGCGTTCAGCACCAAAGCCGGGCAGTATTTCAGCGTCGCCGGATCGCGCACGAAGCTGGTTCGAAAATCGCCGTCCATTCCGCAAAGACCCCTTCCGGTAGCCCGCGCTTGGCACAAAATGCGCCACGGCGCGCATGGGCTAGACTATATATGGCGTTTCTCCGCTGGCAAGCCCCCGGATATACGCTCTGGTGCAGTATTGCCAAAGGCCGGTGACATCTGCGTGACAAGCAAGCCCTTGCCATGCGCAAGCTGAGCCCATTCTTCCCCTTTGCACTCCCGCACGGGCCGGTTAAGAGGCTGAAAACGAAAGGACCGACCCAATGCCGATCCCCCGCCGCGCGTTTCTATCGCTGGGCCTGCTGGCCTTGGCCGCTTGCGGTCATCGCCCCGCCCTGCAATCCTACCGGGGCGAGACGCCCGAAATGGACCGGCTCGTGGCAAAATATGCCAAACGTTACGATATGCCCGCCAGCCTGATCCACCGGATCATCCGCCGTGAAAGTGGATATAACCCGGCGGCGCGCAACGGGCCCTATTACGGGTTAATGCAGATCCTGCCGCAAACAGCGCAGACAATGGGCTACGGCGGCCCGGCCGATGGGCTTCTCGATGCCGAAACCAACCTGATATACGCCGGAAAATACCTGCGCGGTGCCTGGCTGGTGTCACGCCGCAACGAAGCCAAGGCGGTCTACTGGTATGCGCATGGCTATTACTACGAGGCCAAGCGCTTGGGATTGCTGGAAGAAACCGGCCTGCGGTCCTGATGGGACGCAAGCCGTCTGATCTGGCAAAGTCCTAGTACCACGCGTCGGGGGCTGCGGCCTTCCGGCGTGCCACGAAATCGTTCAGCGCTTCGCCAGTGGCCACATCCATCGGCGGCGCCTCGTACTCGGCCAGTCGCTTCTTCCACAGGGCATTGGCGCGGGCGGCGGCATCCGTCGAGCCCGCCGCCTCCCATTTTTCGAAGGGTTCATTGTCGGACAATTCGCTGTCCCAGAAGGCCGTCTCGTAATGTGCCATGGTATGGGAGCAGCCAAAGAAGTGATTGCCGGGTCCGACTTCCGCAAAAGCCTCGACGGCCAGTTGATCGTCGTCGATCTTCACGCCATCGAGATAGGCGTGCAAGGCGCCACACAGGTCGGCATCCAGCATGAATTTCTCGTAGGACATGCTCAACAGCCCATCCAGAAAGCCCGCCGCATGCAGGATGAAGTTGGCCCCGCAATGGATCGCGGCCAGCATGGACATGGTGCCTTCCATCATCGCCTGTCCATCCGGCAGTTTCGAGGTGGTGAAATTCCCCGAACAGCGCAGCGGCAGGTTCAAGCGCCGCGCCAGTTGGCCGATGACCATCGAGCCAATCGCCGGCTCCGGTGTCCCGAAGGTGGGCGACCCCGAGCGCAGGCTCATCGAGGACAGGAAGTTGCCGAAGATCACCGGCGCGCCCTTGCGCTCCAACTGGGTCAGGGCGCAGCCAGCCATGGTTTCCGCCAGCGACTGCACGATTCCCCCGGCATTGGTCACCGGCCCCATCGCCCCGCCAAGGATGAAGGGCACGATCACCGCCGCCTGATTGGCCCGCGCCTAGGCGCGGAGCGATTTGGTCATGGTGCCATCCCAGACCAGAGGCGAATTGACGTTCACATTGCCCAGAATAACGCAATGATCGTTCACAAACTGGGTACCAAACAGCACCCGGCACATCTCGATATTGTCCTCCGACCGCTCCACCGCCGTGACCGAGCCCATGAAGGGCCGGTCCGACAGCGTCATATGGGCCAAAACCATATCCAGATGCCGCTTGTTCACCGCCACATCGGTCGGCTCGCAGATCGTCCCGCCCGAGTGGTGGAAATTGGGCGAGGACTGCGCCAGCTTGATGAAATTCCGGAAGTCCTCAATCGTGCCAAAACGCCGCCCCTTGTCGAGGTCCATGACAAAGGGGCTGCCATAGGCCGGCGCGAAAATCACCGACTTGCCGCCGATCTCGACCGATTTCTCGGGGTTGCGGGCGTGTTGGGTAAAACTGGCTGGCGCAGATTTCAGGATTTCTCGCAGCATGCCGGGTTCGAATTTGACCAAAAGCCCGTCGACCTTGGCCCCGGCCTTGCGCCACAGGTCCAGCGCGTCCGGATCATCGCGGAACTCGATCCCGGTTTCCGCCAGCACCCGGTCCGCCGCCCGTTCGATCTTCAACAGGTTTTCTTCCGACAGAATGTCATAGGTCGGAATGTTGCGCAGGATGTAAGGCCGCCCGATCCCGGTGCCCTTCTTCGAGCGTTCCGCCTGCCGCGCCTGCCGCCCCGACCGTTTCGCATCGCTCATCTGGTGCCCTCCGCTTTGCCCCAGCCAAAAGCCAAGCAGCCCGCAACACTTGGCCACAAGCGACCCCGCCAGGTCGTTCTCCGCCCTTTCATTCAGGCCCAAATATCCTCAGGGGTGTGCAGAGGGGAGCCGAGGCTCCCCTTTGCGCGGGGGGTCAGGGGGGCGGCAGCCCCCCTGCCTTGGCTCAGGTGACCACATTCGGCGCGTCCCGCCCGGTAAAGGCCGCAATTCCCGCCAGATCATGCGCCGCCCGGATCACCGGGGCCAACGCCTCTTGCGCGTCATGGTCCAGCCCCGCGGGCCCCGCCACATAGCGCTCCAGATACAGCCGCAGCGTGGCCCCTTCCGTCCCGGTGCCCGACAGCCGCAGCACGATCCGGCTGCCGTCCCCGAACAGGATGCGCACGCCCTGCTTCAGACTGACGGAGCCATCAACGGGATCGGTGTAGGCGAAGTCATCGGCTGCCGAAATGGTCATGCCCTCGATCTCCATGCCGGGCAGATCGGAAAGCTTGGCGCGCAGCGCAGCCATCATCGCGTCGGCCTTGGCCGTTTCGATCGCCTCGAAATCGTGGCGAGAGTAGTAGTTGCGGCCGTATTTCAGCCAATGGCCCTTCAGGATCTCCGCCACCGTCTCGCCCCGCACGGCGAGGATGTTGAGCCACAGGAGAATCGCCCAAAGCCCGTCCTTTTCACGCACATGGTCCGATCCGGTGCCGAAGCTTTCCTCGCCGCAGATCGTCACCCGGCCTGCGTCCAGCAGGTTGCCGAAGAATTTCCACCCGGTCGGCGTCTCGAACTTTTCAATCCCCAGCGCATCCGCCACCCGGTCGGCGGCGGCCGAGGTTGGCATGGACCGCGCCACACCTTTCAAGCCGCCCTTGTAGCCTTTGGCCAGATGCGCGTTGGCCGCCAATATGGCCAGACTGTCCGACGGAGACACATAGATCCCCCGGCCCACCACCATATTGCGGTCGCCGTCGCCATCCGAGGCCGCGCCGAAGTCCGGCGCATTCTCGCCGAACATCTCGTCCATCAGCACTTTGGCCCAAGTCGGGTTGGGATCGGGGTGCATGCCGCCGAAATCGGGCAAGGGCTGCGCATTCACACAAGTCCCCGGTGCCGCACCAAGACGACGCTCAAGAATTTCCACGGCGTAAGGCCCGGTGATGGCGCACATCGAATCCATCCGCATCCGGAAACCGCCCGCAAACAGCGCCCGGATCGCGTCAAAATCGAACAGGGTCTCCATCAGCGCCGCATAGTCGCTGACCGGGTCCACCACATCCACCACCATGCCCCCCAAGGTGGAGCGGCCAAGGCTGGACAGGTCAACGTCATGGGCCTCAAGGATCCGGTAGTCCGCGATCGTCGTGGTGCGCTGGAACATCGCCTCGGTGACACCTTCCGGTGCCGGCCCGCCATTGGCCATGTTGAATTTCACACCGAAATCCTCATGCGGCCCGCCGGGATTGTGGCTGGCGGACATGACAATCCCGCCGTCGGTCTTGTTGAGCCGGATCAGATGGCTCGCCGCCGGCGTGGACAGCAAAGCCCCCTGCCCGACGATCACCCGCGCCGCGCCATTTGCGGCCGCCATCCGCAGGATGACCTGGGCCGCGCGGTCGTTGAAATAGCGCCCGTCGCCGCCAAGGACGAAAGTCTTCCCGTCCGCCCCCACAACGTCGAAAATCGACTGGACGAAGTTTTCCAGATAATGCGGCCCCATGAAGACCGGAGTTTTCTTCCTCAGACCCGAGGTGCCGGGCTTCTGGCCCGCGATGGGCTGGGTGGCGACGGTCGTGATGCTCATTTTGACGCTCCTTGCGGATCAGCGGTAAAGACAAGAACGGAATTGGCGGGCACGGTCAGGCCGGGTTGCGCCCTGACCTCGGGCGCTTCAGGCTGGGTGGTGTCAAGGATCAGCCGCCAGGAGGGTTCGGTGTCTGGCAGCATCAAGGCCCGTTCGGACCCGGCATTGAAGACGGCAAAGATCACATCGGTGCTGAACGGCGTTTCGGCGGCCATGCGCAATTCGACGCAAAGGCAGCGGAACGCGGCGTCGTGCCATTCTTCGGTGTTGGGCACCCGCCCGTCGGCATGTCGCCAGATCACATCCGGACGGCCTTCGGCGTGGCGCTTGCGGCCATGCAGGAAGCGGCGCTGGCGCAACACGGGATGGGATTTGCGCAAGGCGATCAGGCGCGCCACGAAGGCGATCAGCGCGGCATCTCCCTTGACCCAATCGATCCAGGTCGTCTCGTTGTCCTGCGCGTAGGCGTTGTTGTTGCCGCCCTGCGTGTGGCCCATCTCGTCACCCGACAGGATCATCGGCGTGCCCTGCGACAGCATCAGCGTGGCCAGCAAGTTGCGTTTGCGCTGGCTGCGGGCGGCGGTGATCAGCACATCGGTCGTGGGCCCCTCGACGCCCAGATTGTCCGAGTGGTTTTCCGAATGGCCGTCCCGGCTGTCCTCGCCATTGGCCAGATTGCGCTTGACGGTGAAACTGACCAGATCCTGCAGCGTGAAGCCATCATGCGCCGTCAGGAAGTTCACCGAGGCGGTGGCGCTGCGCCCGTCATGGTCGAAGTTCTCCGCACTGCCCAGCAGCCGCTTGGCCAGATCGGGCGTCAGCCCCGCGTCGCCGCGCCAGAAGCGGCGCACGCCGTCGCGGTAGCGGTCGTTCCATTCGGCGAAGGGATGCGGATAGCCGCCCAGTTGATAGCCGCCGGGGCCAATGTCCCAAGGCTCGGCAATCAGCTTGACGCCGGCCAGAACCGGGTCCTGCCGCAGCACATCGAAAAACCCCGCCGAGGGGTCAAACCCGCCGGGCTCGCGACCCAGCGAGGTGGCAAGGTCAAAGCGGAAACCGTCCACCCCGAAATGCGTGACCCAATGGCGCAGACTGTCGGCCACCATCCGCAGCACCATCGGATGCATGATGTTCAGCGAATTGCCGGTGCCGCTGTCATTGGCATACTGCCGACCGCCGCCGGTCAACCTATAATAGCTTTGGTTGTCCAAGCCGCGGAACGATAGCGTCGGGCCCAGTTCATCGCCCTCGCCGGTGTGGTTGTAGACGACATCAAGGATCACCTCGATCCCGGCTTCATGCAGGCGCCAGACCATCTCGCGGAACTCGGCGCGCGGATTGCGGGCGGCATAGCGCGGCTCGGGCGTGAAGAACCCCATGGTGTTGTAGCCCCAGTAGTTGGTCAGGCCCTTGGCGACCAGAAAGCGGTCGTCAAAAAAGCCCTGCACCGGCAAAAGCTCCACCGCCGTGACCCCCAGCTTGACCAGATGCTCCACCATCGCCGGATGGGCCAGCCCGGCGTAAAGGCCACGCGACCCGGCCGGAACCTTGGGATGACGCAAGGTCAGGCCCTTGACATGCGCCTCGTAGATCACGCTGTCAGCCAGCAGTCGCCCTGGCCCCGGTGGCAGCGCGGGCAAGGCGCGTTCGTCCACAACCACCGATTTCGGCACGGCAAAGGCACTGTCGCGTGTGTCAAACGAAAGGTCGCTGCGCGATGAGCCGATCCGGTAGCCCATCAACGCGTCCGACCAGCGCAGACGCCCGTCCCACGCCCGCGCATAGGGATCGATCAGCAGCTTGTGCGGGTTGAAGCGGTGGCCATCCTCGGGCGCGTAGGGCCCATGGGCCCGCAGGCCATAGCGCTGGCCCGCCTTCATCCCCTCGACCCGCAGATGAACGATGTCGCCCTCGCGGTCGGTCATCAGCATCCGGGCCGTCTCGCGCCGCCCATCGTCGGAAAACAGGCAGAGTTCGATGAAATGCGCATGCGCCGAGAAGACGGCGAAATTCACCCCGCCCTCGTCGACACTGGCGCCCATCGGCCAGGGCCGGCCGGGCGAACAGGTCAAGCCGGGCAGGAGGCCGGGCAGGTTGGAGCGCAGGGCTGTCACGCCAGCAGACCCTCATACAGTGCGGCATATTCCGCCGCCGAGCTTGCCCAAGACACATCCTGCTTCATGGCGTTGCGTTGCACATGGCTCCACAGCTTGGGCTCGGCATGCAGCGCCAGCAACTGCCGCAGCGCCGTGGCAAAGGCCGTGGCATCGGTCGGATGGAAGGTGATGCCGGTCGCCACCCCCGCCGAAAGCGCCGCCGGATTGGCATGGATGACCGTATCGGCCAAGCCCCCCACCGCTGCCACCACCGGCAGACAGCCGTAGCGCAGGCCATACATCTGCGTGAGGCCGCAGGGCTCGAAGCGCGAGGGCACCAGCACCGCATCGCCCCCGGAAAAGATGCGGTGGCTCATCGCCTCGTCGTAGCCGATCCTCAGGCCGACCCGCCCCGGATAGCGCGCCGCAAGGTCACGCATCGCAGCCTCCAGCTTCGGATCGCCCGAGCCGAGCACGACCAGACCGCCACCGCCCTCAATGAATTCGGGCAGAACCTCGGGCACCAGATCAATGCCCTTCTGATCGGTCAGGCGGCTCACGATGATGGCCAAAGGCCCCGGCACCTCCAGCCCGAATTCGGCACACAAGGCCGCCCGATTGGCCGCCTTGCCCTGCATCGCAGCGGCGGAATAGGGCACAGGCTCGGCCTCGGGCGACCAGACGCCGGTATCCACGCCATTCAGGATGCCGCTGACGACCGAGGCCCGCGTCGCGATCACCCCCTGCAGCCCCATGCCAAACTCGGGCCGCATCAGTTCGGCGGCATAGGTCGGCGAGACAGTGGTAATGCGGTCACAGGTGATCAGGCCGGCCTTGAGGCTCGACAGGCCGCCGTAATATTCCAAAGCGCCGGGATAGAACTGGTCGGCCGGCAGGCGCAGGTCCAGAAGCTGGCTCGCTGCCGCCCAGCCCTGAAAGGCAATGTTGTGGATGGTCAGGACCGAGCCTACACCCTCACTGCCGCCATAGGCCAGATAGGCCGGCGCCAGCCCGGCCTGCCAGTCGTGCACATGCAGCACATCCGGGCGCCAACCGTCGGTGGTGCCCACCCGCGCGATCTTCGCCGCCACCCAGGATAGCGCGGCAAAGCGCTGCGCATTGTCCCACCAGTCACCGCCCGGCCCGGCATAGGGTCCGCCCTCGCGGTCATAGAGATGCGGCGCATCGAGCAGCATCACCTCCAGCCCCTCGACCCGGCCCAGAAGAACCCGGCCCTCTCCGCCCCAGAGCCCCTCTTCGCGCCAAACTTCGGCCCAATCCGCCGTCCGCGCCCGCAAAGCCCGATAGGCCGGCATCAGCACCCGCATCTCCCAGCCCAAAGGCGCCAGCGCCCCCGGCAAGGCGCCAACCACATCTGCCAAGCCTCCGGTCTTCACCAAGGGCACGCATTCGGAGGCAACCGACAAAACCCGGCCCTTGAGCGTCATCGACCTCTCCTCTTCATTCAGGTCCAAATATCCCGGGGGGTGGGGGGGGGGGGGCCCCCCCCACAACGGGTGCCCACCCG
>CANGHD010000034.1 GCA_947453525.1 Paracoccaceae bacterium
GGCCTGCACCGTCACCTCATCGCCAGCCCCGAAGTTGATCAGCGTGCGGTTGCCCGACATGTCGCGGATGTTGACCTCTTGGCCCCGCACTTCCTTTTCCAGCAGCACGCCTTGCGGGCGGCTCGCGTCACGGAAGTTGCCTTGGCCTTCAAAGACATAGGCGAAAGCGTTGCGGCGGGTGTCGACCTTGAAGGTCTTGCGGCGGCCTTCCGGCACGAAGATGTCGAGGTACTGCGGCTCGGCGGCAATCCCGTCGACCGGCCCGCGCTTGCCCCAGAACTCGCCCACGATCACCTTCACCACGGTGCCGTCATCCTCCATGATTTCCGGGATGTCGCGGCCTTTGACGTCCTGATAGCGCGGCGCGGTCATCTTCAGCGCCTTGGGCAGGTTGGCCCAAAGCTGGAAGCCGTGCATTTGGCCCTTGGCATTGCCGAAGGGCATCTCTTGATGGAGAATCCCCGAGCCTGCCGTCATCCACTGCACATCGCCGCCCTTCAGCATGCCCTTGTTGCCAAGGCTATCGCCATGCTCGACGGAACCGGCCAGCACATAGGTAATCGTCTCAATCCCGCGATGCGGGTGCCAGGGGAAGCCCTTGACGTAATCACGCGGAGCATCGCCGCGGAAATCGTCAAACAGCAGGAACGGGTCGGTCTCGCTGGTCTGACCGAAGCCGAAGGCGCGGTGCAGGTGAACACCTGCGCCCTCCATCGTCGGACGGGCGAGGGCGGTGGACGTGACGGGACGGATTGACATTGCGGTCTCCTTGAGCGGTTGACTGCAAAATAGGGCGACAAAGCGCTCTGCGCCAGTGCGTCAGGACAGTGTTTTCGACAGGGCGTCTCTGCAATAATGCACATCAGCCGTCAGCAGGCCCCGCTTGCTGCGGAACTCGGTGGGTCGCAGGCGCGCCCCTACGGTGGGCAGAGGATGCCGTCCATGATGATGCACATTTGGAAGCGCGGCCGGGTCACGATGAACTCGCTGAAGGTCTGGTTCGTCATGCCGACGTTGAAGGCCGGCACATAGGGCACCCGCACCTCTACGATCACGGCGGTGTCGCCCGGGCTCATCGTCGGGATTTGCGCGGTGAAGTTCTGTAGGGTCGTCGTCGTCAGGGCGGGCATGGACGCGGCACTGGTGGTGCGTGACCAGTGGATCTCATAGCGGGTGTTGACGGCGTTCCAATAGATCGAGGACACCCGCATGGTGGAATTCTGATCATGGTCGATCAGATACTCGACCACACTCTGCAGGCCGGTGATATAGGCACTGGTGATCCCGGTCTGGCTCAGGTCGCGCGACAGCATGTCGGACACCGTGTAGGTTGCTTTCTGCACGGTGTTGAGCGAACGGAAACAATCCCAATAAACAAACAGCCCGATATAGGCCCAAAGCAGCAACGGCAGCACGATCACCGTTTCGGCGATGATGGCGGCCTCCTCGTTGCGCAGGAAACGGCGTACGGATTTGGAGAGTTTTCGGTACAGCGATGTCATCACCTTTCCCTCAACTCGGTTCCACGACGAAGGCACTGCGCGCCAGAAGAATGTAGTTGCCCAGGCTGTCCAGTGGCATGGCGGGGGCCAGCCCCATTCCCGGGATCATCGCGGGCAAGCTGACACAGACCCGCACCAGCATCAGTTCATTTTCCTGTCCGGCGTTCATGGTGACCACCGGCTGGGCCGGCGCCGAACTGTTCACGCATCGGGTGATGTCGGTCGGGATCGCCCATGTGGTCGTGTTGATCCGGTCCAGTTCGATGACGATGTTATGGGCGCAATCGGGAAAGATGATCGTGCGTGAGCAGATTTCCTTGGACAGCACCGCATTGGTGACGGTGGGAAGATGCCCCAGCCGCAGTTCCCGCATCGTCTTGTCAACCGCTTGCTCCAGCAGGATTTCCCGCGTCATCAGCAACCCGCTTTCAAACGAGGACATGAAGATCAGCAGGATCACCGGCACCATCAGCACGAATTCCATCGAGGCGGTTCCGTCCTCGCGGCGCAAGGCGCTTGCAATCCGGTCCAGAAGGCGGGTGACGGCGGTCCTCATTGGGTCAACCTCAACTGGCTGATGTTGTTGGCAATCGCCGCGAAGGCGCTGGAGATCTGAATGCCGTTGGCGTCGAAGTAATGCGCCGAAGAGGTGGCGCAGTTGCGGATCTGCGTCTGGCCATTGGCCGGGGCCTCGAAGGCGATGCCATAGACGATCACCCCTGCCGCTTTGGCGGCCGTGCAGGCCGATTGCATCTGGGTGTCCATCGTCGTGGTGGCAGTCTGGGTGCGGAACAGGTTCATCTGGGTGGTGAACGTCGCGATGCCCGGCACGGCATAGAAGTTCTGCGCGACATACTGCATCCCCAACTGTGACCAGACATCGGGCCAGGTCCGGTTCGTCGTACCGGTGACCGCCGCCAACGGGTCGTAGCAATCGGTGCCCAGCGGCGCGACGCCATTCCAGGCCCGCGATTGCCAGGCGCTCAGATGCTGAACCCAGAACGGCCGGCTGGCGCACAGCGTCGCGGGAGAGGTGTTGTTGACCTTGCTGGCGTGAAAGATCGACCAGCGGCTGTCACTCGTGGCCTGCCACAGCGGCGACATGCCGGTCTTGTAGGCCGCATTGACCCGCTCTTCGGCAAAGTTTTCCCCGTCGGTCATCAGCACGATGACTTTCATCGCATCCTCTGCGTCATAGGCGAGCGGGCGGGTCGCCATGGTGGCGGGCATCGTGCCTGCGGTGATCGAGGCGGTGTAGATCGACTGGACCGAAGGATCGAGCAGCGTCATCCCCCACTTCATCCCCGCGTTGATCGAGGTGGCGCCGACGGCGGTCAAGCCGTTGATATAACCTTGCAGCGTGGCAATGTCCTGCTGCGGCAGCCGCACGATATTTCCGCCGGTGCCGGGCGGGTTGCCAACGTAATAGGTGGCGCCATTGACAGTCGGGCACCATTTGTTGGCCTCGCTGGGAGTGGAGGTCCCCGACCCGGAATAGGTGTCGACGTTCGAGGTCATCGACAGCGCGGTGCTGGTCGGGATGGCGTAGGACGTGTAGACCGAGGCCGGCAGATCGACACAATCCACGCCGGCCTGAACCGCCGTGCCGCCCGTCAGCCCGTTCGGATCAGCCACGGTGAACTGGCTGCGCAGGGTCGGGCCAAGGTTGACCTGTCCGTTGAACGGCACGATCCCGATGGAAATCTTGTGCTCGATGTCATTGGTCAGAACAGAGCTCACAAAGGCATTGGCGGCGTTCTTCAGATTGGTCAGCTTGCTGTTGGAATTCATCGAGCCGGACACGTCGAGCACCAGCATGATTTCCACGTTGTTGATGCGCTGCTCGGCTTGCGAGGTGCCGAAGGCGTCCATCGAATTGATCGCCATCATCGTGAGGAACATCGGGTTGGTCGCGGCATCCGCATCCGCCTCGACGTTGCGGAAGTTCAACCCGCGCGTCACCGTGACAGACCTCAGGTAGGATGTCATCCCGGCCTTGCGGAAGTAATCGTTCACCACCACGACCGCGTCGCGGTTCTGCGTCAGCGAGGCCGCCGCCAGGGTCGAGCGGTCCAGCGTATTCTGCAACGAGGTGCGGCGGGCCTCAAATCGCATGAGATCCACCGCGATACCGCCCATCATGATCATCAGCATCATGAACATCAGGGCAAAAATGGTCATGGACCCGGTTTGCTCGCGGGCGAACCGGCCAACCGCAGATTGCCCGAGCCTTGACGCCACCTGTTCTGTCGTGCGTTCCACTGGCATTCCCGTCGTTCCCAGAAGACATGGCGCAGGCCAGAATCGGACCGATGCGCCCTGAGGCTTTCAGAAACACAGTTAAATCAGCCGCTGGGGCGAAATTGTGACCGCAATGTGGATGCATTTGGCTAGGCCTCGCTGTCCAAAAGGGGGGAGACACAGGGCCGCACGGCGCCCTCTGCGCCGTGGGACAGGGTTATTGCGTCAGCTTCAGCAGGGTCATGTTGGCGGCAATCGTCTGGAACACCTGCCGGATGGTGTTGCGGTCCGCGATGAAGGTGTGATCGGGATGGGCACAGGCGGTGATCACGTCATTGCCATGCTGCGGCGCCTCGACAGTGATGCCGTAGATCTGCACACCATTGGCCCGGGCCTGATCACAGCTGGTCTGCAGCGAGGCATCCATCGTCGGCTCGTCGGCATAATAGGCCTGAACGGCGCCTACGAAGGTGTTGTAGGCCGTGTTGCTGGGCGAGTTTGCCGCACTGCCGAGCGGGCGGGCATAGAACTGCCAGGCCACATAGCTCATCTTCAGGCTGGCCCAGATGTCCTTCCAGTCCTGCTGCACGGCCGCACCGCCGCCCGCATAGGCCGTTGCCTGATAGGCACCCAGATGCGGCACATACCAGGTATTCGCGCCAGCCCAGGCCGGACGGCCTGCGGTGACCTGCACCGAATACTTGCCGTCCGGCGCCTTCCAGATCGGCGAGGGGCCGGTCTTGTAGGCATCGACGACGCGGTTGTGCTTCACGTGCTCCCCATCGGTCATCAACACCACGTATTTCTTGGCCTTGGGATCGCTGTAGTCAAAGGGTCGCGCGGGCAGGGTCGCGGGGATTTTGCCTGCGGCGATGAAGCTGGTGTAGGTCGCGCGCATCGAGGGGTCCAGCATCGCGATGCCCCACTTCATCCCCAAGGTGATCGAGGTGTTGCCCCCGGCCTGCAAAGCATCGATCTGCGACTTCAGGGTGGTCGCATCGTTGGACGGCAGCCGCACGATGTTCACAGAGGTGGGTTTGCAGAAGGCATTGCTGTAGTTCGGCACCGCATAGGTGGCATCGGTCGGTGCCGTATAGCTGTTGCCTGTTCTGGTGCCGTAAGCGATGTCGGCATAGGCCATCATCGGCATCGGATTGGTCAGCGACAGGGCCTGAACGGTGAACTCGCCTGCGGGGATTTCGACGCAGTTGATATCCTGCACCCCGGCGCGGTGGGTCAGGTTGAACTTGCCGGCCAGATCCGGCCCGATGTTGACTTGCGCGTTGTAGGGGACAATGGCGATCGACACCCGGTGGTGCGGATCGTTGGCCATCACGGTATCGACGAATTCATCCGCCGCCACCTTGAGGTTGGCGATCTTCTGCCCGGTCATCGAGCCCGAGACGTCCAGCACCAGCACAATCTCCAGATTGCTGATCGCCTGTTCGGCTTCGCTGTTGCCGGCTGCGTCCATGCGATCGATGCCCATCATGTGCAGGAACGTCGGATGCGTGTCAGCGACGCCGGTGCTGTGGACGATGCGCTCGTTCATCGCCGTGGTGACCTCGACCGACTTCAACTGATCCGCGAGCCCGGCCTTGCGCATGTAGTCCTCCACCACCGAGGTCGGCTCGAGGTCCTGATCCAGCGAGGCCGCCGCCAGAGTGGCGCGGTCCAGCGTGTTCTGAAGGCGGGTGCGGGTATGTTCGAACCGCATCAGATCGACGGCCAACCCGCCCATCATCAGCATCAGGATCATGAACATCAGCGCGAAAATGATCATGCCGCCGTCGCTGGCCCGCTGAAAACGACGCGCCCGAAGGCCAATCCGTTCAAGACTGCAGAAAACAGCATCCCACATGGCAAAGCACCCCGTAAACCAAATCGGGCCAAATTTCAGCCCGATCTATGACGCCCCACCGCCTTCCATTTGTCCAAAAGTTTGGAGGAAATAAAGGCAAAAGTGTCATAACTTCATCTTTCGGGTAGCGGTCTGAACAATGGTCCCGCAGTACCTGGCATTGTCATCGGACCGGCAACGCGCTCCCGGGTACATTTGCCCTGCGTCGCAAGAATTCAGGGCATATCGAATCACTTGGGCGATGCGATCCGATCGAAGTCACGCATCCGGATGGACGGTATGGGCAAGGCAGGCCCGATCGGTTCCAGACCCTGCCGGATCCCCCGGCGCCGCGCGCCGCAAACACGGGCCGACGGCCCATCCTATCCTGCCGCCCTTCACAGACCAGGCCGCGAGGTCAGGCGTGGCCCTGCCGGACTGCGACACCTTTTGTCGCGGGCAGGCCAGTTCTTTACCGCCATCTGTTGAATATCCCTGCACAACCCGCGACACTCGGGCTTGGGCAAAAGGAGTCCGCTATGCGGTATTCGGGCTGGAAAGTCATCACCGAGGGGCTCTTGGGCAACAAGGGCTGGGGCAAGGCGTGGCGTGATCCGGCACCCAAGGCCGAGTACGACGCCATTGTCATCGGCGGCGGCGGTCATGGGCTGGCCACCGCTTATTACCTTGCCAAGAACCACGGCCTGACCAACATCGCCGTGCTGGAGAAGGGCTACCTCGGCTCCGGCAACATCGGCCGCAACACGACCATCGTGCGCGCCAACTACTTTCTGCCGGGCAATTCCGAGTTCTACAGCCATTCCCTGAAGCTGTGGGAAAAGCTGGAGACCGAACTCAACTACAACGTCATGCACTCGCAACGTGGCCATATCATCCTGTTCCATTCCGATGGCCAACGCGATGCGGCGGTGCGGCGCGGCAATGCCATCGTGAACCAGGGCGACGACGCCGAACTCCTGTCCGTGCCGCAGTTGAAAGAGATGCTGCCCTATCTCGACTACACTCAGACCCGTTTTCCGATCTACGGCGGCCTGATCCAGCGCCGCGCGGGCACCGCCCGCCATGACGCCGTGGCCTGGGGCTATGCCCGCGCCGCCGACCAGCTCGGCGTCGATCTGATCCAGAACTGCGAAGTCACCGGCATCGACACTGTCGACGGCAAAGTCACCGGTGTTCAGACGACCCGAGGCCCGATCCGCGCCAAGAAGGTCGGCATGGTTGTCGCGGGCCGCTCCTCCCAAGTCGCCGCGATGGCCGGGATGCGGCTGCCGATCGAATCCCATGTCCTGCAGGCCTTCGTGACCGAGGGCCTGAAACCCGTCATCGATCATGTCGTCAGCTACGGCATGGGCCACTTCTACATCAGCCAGTCCGACAAGGGCGGTCTCGTGTTCGGTGGCGACATCGACATGTATTCCAGCTACGCCTCACGCGGCAACCTGCCGATGGTCGAGCATGTGATGGAGGCGGGCATGACCCTGATGCCCATGCTGGCCCGCGCCCGCGTGCTGCGGTCCTGGGGCGGCATCATGGACATGACGCCCGACGGCTCTCCCATCATCGACAAGACCCATATCGACGGCCTCTTCGTCGATGCCGGCTGGAACTACGGCGGCTTCAAGGCCGCTCCGGCCTCCGGCTGGTGCATGGCCCACCTGATGGCCACCGGAACCTCCCACGACGTCGCCGCCCGCTTCCGTCTTGACCGGTTCCGCACCGGGCACGTCATGGACGAAGAAGGCACCGGCAGCCAACACAACTTGCATTGAAGGGGGCGGCGCCGTGCTTTTCCCCTTCGCTATGAACCCAACCGCAGCAGCCTCCGGCGGGGATATTTTCGCCAGTATGAAAACGCCTTTCATTCTGGTCCAAATGTCCCGGGGTGAGGCGAAGCCGAGGGGCAGCGCCCCTTTCCGTTTTTGCGAGGCTAGCCGATGCGCCTGACCTGTCCCCTTTGCGGCACCCGCGACCGGCGGGAGTTCTATTACTCCGGGTCTGACGACTACCTGAACCGCCCTTCCGAGGGTGCCCCGGTCGAGGCCTGGGATGACATGCTGCACCTGCGGGTAAACCCCGCCGGGGTGACAAAGGACCTCTGGTATCACGAAACCGGCTGCGGATCGTGGTTGCTGGTCACGCGCAACACCGTGACCCATGCGGTACTGGCGACCGAACTGGTCGCGGCCCGGAAAGGCGGTGCCGCATGAGGATCGCAGGAAAAGGTCTGATCGACCGCAGCGAACCCGTCACCTTCACCTTCGACGGGACGCGCCATCACGGCTTCAAGGGCGACACCCTCGCATCGGCTCTTTTGGCCAATGGCGTGCGGCTGGTGGGGCGGTCTTTCAAATACCACCGCCCGCGCGGCATTCTGACCGCTGGCCCGGAAGAGCCCAACGCCATGGTGGAGGTGCTGGACAACGGCAGCCAGACGCCCAACACCCGCGCCACCGTGCAGGAAATCTACGAAGGAATGGCCGCCCAAAGCCAAAACCGCTGGCCGTCGCTGCGCTTCGACGTGATGGCGGTGAACGATCTCGCCGCACCCTTCCTCGGCGCAGGCTTCTATTACAAGACCTTCATGTGGCCCCGCGCCTTCTGGGAGGGACTTTACGAGCCCCTGATCCGCCGCGCCGCAGGCCTTGGCACGCTGAAGCCGCACCACGAACCCGCGTCCTACGAGAAGGCCTTCGCCTTCTGTGACCTCCTCGTCATAGGTTCCGGCCCCGCTGGCCTGATGGCGGCTTTGACGGCGGCGCAAAACGGCGCTGACGTCATCCTCGCCGAGCAGGACAGCGTCTTGGGCGGCCGTCTTGTGGCCGAAGCCAACGCGCTGGGCGCGGATTGGCTGACCGCCACCCTTGCCGAACTCAAATCCCTGCCCAACGTCCGCCTGATGCCCCGCACCACGGTCGTGGGCGCCTATGATCAGGGTACCTATGCCGCGCTGGAACGTGTCGGCCTGCACCTGCCCAATCAACCCCACCTGCCACGCGAGTGCTTCTGGCGCATCGTGGCCTCCCAAGCCATCCTGGCGACCGGCGCCCTCGAACGTCCGATCGCGTTTTCCAACAACGACCGCCCCGGCATCATGCTGGCCTCGGCGGCGCAGACCTATCTCAACCGCTTTGGCGTGTCCCCCGGCGACAAGGTCACCCTCTTCGCCACCAACGACCACGCCCGGACGGTCGCGCGCCAGTTGATCGCTGCAGGCGTCAAGGTCGTGGCCATTCTGGACAGCCGGTCCGAGGCGTCTTCGGTGGAAGATTGCCCGGTCTACCTTAACGCCGCGATCACCGACACGGCGGGTCGCCGCAGCCTGACCCAGATCACCGGCCACCACGCGGGCGGTGATTTCCTGATCGAGACGGACTGCCTGCTGATGTCCGGCGGCTGGAACCCGCTGGTCAACCTTGCCTGTCACCAGAACGCCCGGCCCGCGTGGCGCGAGGATATCGCGGCCTTCGTCCCGCAGCCCGGCATGGTCCCCGGCCTGTCCGCCGCAGGGTCCGCCAACGGCGCATTCTCGACCCACGCCGCCCTGTTTGAAGGCCGCACCACCGCACTGGCCGCCCTGACGGCCATGGGCAAGCCCGCACAGGCCCCTGACCTGCCGCAGGCGGAAGACGCGCCCTACCGGGTCCAAGCCCTCTGGCAGGTGCCCGGCAAGGGCCGCGCCTGGCTCGATTTCGCCAATGACGTCACGGTCAAGGACGTCAGGCAGTCGGCGCAGGAGGGTTACTCTTCGGTCGAACACATGAAACGCTACACGACCCAAGGCATGGCGCCCGACCAAGGCAAGAACTCCAGCGTGGGCGCGCTGGCCGTACTGGCCGATGCCACCGGACGCGGCATTCCTGAAACTGGCACCACCACCTTCCGTGCGCCCTTCACCCCGGTGTCGATCGGCGCACTTGGCGCGGGCGGGCAGGGCGCAGGCTTCGCCCCACAACGCTATATGACCTCCGACCAGGCCTCCCGTGACCGCGGCGCGCCGATGATCGAGGCGGGGCTCTGGTATCGCCCAAGCTACTTCCCCAAACCGGGGGAAACCACATGGCGGCAATCCTGTGACCGCGAAGTCTTGATGGTACGCTCTGCCGTGGGCGTGGCAGATGTCTCCACCCTCGGCAAGATCGACATCCAAGGCAAGGACGCCGCCCGCTTCCTCGATTTCGTCTACACCAACACCTTCTCTTCCCTGCCCGTGGGCCGCGTCCGTTACGGCCTGATGCTGCGCGAGGATGGCTTCGTCATGGATGACGGCACCACGGCGCGTCTGGGGGAAAACCACTACCTGATGACCACCACCACCGCCGCCGCAGGGCAGGTGATGCGGCATCTGGATTTCATCCATCAGGCCTATTGCCCGGACTTTCAGGTCCGCTTCATCTCGGTCACCGAAAGCTGGGCGCAGTTCGCCGTGGCAGGTCCGCTGTCCAAGATGCTGCTGAACTCCCTGCTGGACGAGCGTCTGGCCGATTTCCCCTTCATGTCCTGCGGCGAGGTTACGGTTGAGGGCGTCAAAGCCCGCCTCTTCCGCATCTCCTTCTCCGGCGAAGAGGGCTACGAAATTGCCGTCCCCACCGCCTATGGCGAGGCGCTGTTCCGTGACCTTCTGGCCAAGGCCGAAACCCTCGATGGCGGAGCCTACGGGATGGAGGCGCTCAACGTCATGCGGATCGAGAAGGGCTTCATCACCCATGCCGAAATCCACGGCCGTGTGACCGCCTTCGACATCGGCATGGCCAAGATGGTCGCGGCCAAGAAGGACTGCATCGGCAAGGCCTCGGCCACGCGCCCCGGCCTGAACGGGCCGGAGCGCGAGCAACTTGTCGGCCTGCGCTGCGATGCCGCCATCGGTGCTGGCGCCCATCTGTTCACCCCCGGCGACAAGGTCGAGCGGGTGAACGATCAGGGCTACGTTACCTCGGTCTGCTACTCGCCCACCCTCGGCACCAACCTCGCGCTGGCCTTCCTGAAGGATGGCCGCGCACGGCATGGCCAGCGCATCCGCCTCGTCGACCATATGCGCAAGACGGATGTCATCTGCGAGGTGACCGACCCGGTCTTCCTCGACCCGGAAGGAGCCAAACTCCGTGCCTAACCTCATCGCCAAATCCGCCCTTGCAGCCCATGCGCCCGTCACCCTCGCCGGCACCACGCTGGAAGAGGCGCACGTGGGTCAGATCACCTCCATCTCCGTCTTCCCCGGCATGCTGGCGGAGGTGGCCGCCAAACTTGGCGCCTTCCCTGCCCCGAACGCGGTGAAGGGCAATCTGATCTGGACCGGCCCCGAACAAGCCTTCCTCATGGGCCAAGCCCCCGACCTTGCGGGCCTCGCCGCCACCACAGACCAGACCGGCGGCTGGGCCGCCCTGCGCCTGACCGGCCCCAAAGCCGCCGACACCCTGATGCGCCTCTACCCGCTTGACCTGCGCGCCACCCACTTCCCCCCCGGCACCTGCGCCCGCTCTCCCTTGGGCCACATGCAGTCGATCCTGATCCGCGAGGCCGACAGCTTCCTCATTCTCGTCTTCCGCTCCATGGCCCGCACCGCCTGGCACGAGATCGAAGCCGCCCTTCACGCGCTTGACGCCCGCGCCGCCGCCGGAGTCTGACCCCCCTCAGCCGGGTCCGCGGAGCGTCCTCTGGACAGATGCTCCCAGACACCCGATATACACGACATGGCCCTGCCCTCCGGATTCCTTGACGAGTTGCGCACCCGTCTGACCCTGTCTCAGGTCGTCGGACGAAAGGTCACGTGGGATGCGCGCAAGTCCAATATGGCGAAGGGTGACTTCTGGGCGCCCTGTCCCTTCCATCAGGAAAAATCGCCCTCCTTCCACGTCGATGACCGCAAGGGGTTCTACTACTGCTTCGGCTGCCACGCCAAAGGCGACGCGCTGACTTTCGTGAAGGAAACCGAGAACCTCTCCTTCATCGAAGCCGTCGAACTCCTCGCCCGCGAGGCCGGTATGGTGATGCCCGCCCGCGACCCCGGCGAGGCGCAGCGGTCCGAAACCCGCACGCATCTGGTCGACGTGATGGAAGAGGCGGTCAAATGGTTCCGCCTGCAACTGAAAACCTCCGCCGCCTCTGGCGCCCGCGCCTACCTTGCCAAACGGGGGCTCAGTCCCGAGGCGCAGGACCGCTGGCACATCGGCTTTGCCCCTGACCTGCGGCAAGGCCTGTTCACCGCGCTGACCCAAAAGGGCATCGCGCCGCAACTGATCATCGACGCCGGACTCGCGATCAAGCCTGACGGCACGGAAGGTGGGCGCGAAGGCCCACCCTACGACCGCTTCCGGGGCCGCATCATCTTCCCGATCCGCGACGGGCGGGGCAGGGCGATCTCGCTCGGCGGCCGGGCGATGGACCCCGCCGCTCGCGCCAAATACCTCAACGGCCCGGAAACACCCCTCTTCGACAAGGGCCGCAACCTCTACAACCTTGGGCCCGCCCGCGAAGCCGCAGGCAAAGGCCTGCCGCTGATCGTGGCCGAAGGCTACATGGACGTCATCGCCCTGTCCGAGGCGGGCTTCAAAGCCGCCGTCGCCCCCTTGGGCACCGCCATCACCGAAGACCAGTTGCGCCTGATGTGGCGCGTCGCCGACGAACCGCTGATCTCGCTCGACGGCGACACCGCCGGCATCCGCGCCGCCCTGCGCCTTGTCGACCTCGCCCTGCCCATGCTGGAGGCCGGCAAGGGCCTGCGCTTTGCCATCCTGCCCGGCGGGCAAGACCCCGACGACCTGATCAAGGCACAAGGCGCCCCCGCCATGCAGCGCGTGCTCGACTCTGCGCAACCCATGGTCAACCTGCTGTGGAACCGCGAAACCGAGGGCAAGGTCTTCGACAGCCCCGAACGCAAGGCCGCCCTCGACAAGACCCTCCGCGCGCTGATCGCCCGCATCGCCGACCCCTCGATCCGCAGCCATTACACCGAGGAAATCCGCCGCCTGCGCTCGGGTCTCTTCGGCCCCGCTGTCAAACCTTTCCGGCCATGGACGCCGCGTGCGAAGGGCCAGAAGCCCGACACCAACCCGCAGCCCCTGTCCGTCACCCGCGCCTCTGCCCTCGTGCGCGGGGACGATGCGATGGACGAGGAATTGCGCGAAGCAATGATCCTCGCCACCCTCATCACCCACCCCGGCCTGATCCGCCGCTTCGAATCCGACCTCGAACGCCTTGACCTGACCACCGAGGATCACCGCGCCCTACGCCAGATCCTGCTCTCCACCCCGGTCCCACGGCTTCCCGATGCGCTGGAACACTCCCCAGCCCTTGACGCCCTGATGGCGCGCCCCCATGTCCTCATCGCGCCCCCTGTGCGCAACAAACAGGATCCCGACCTCGCCGTGCTGTGCCTTGCCGAGGAATTTGCCAAACTTGACGCCCGCAGGGGGGCCCGCCGTGAAGTGGCCGACGCCATGGAAGACCTGACCGGCATCGCCGACGAGGGCCTGACCTGGCGTCTGGCGCAAGCCGCGCAGGCCCGCCACCGCGCCGACCACCCGAACCGAAATGACACCGCCGACCTTGGCGAAGACCGCAACGCCCTGTCAAACCACCTGCAATCCCTGATTGATTCGAAAGTCTGGGAAAAGAAACCGCGCTGAGACCCTGCAACTCCCCTGCGATTCGGAGTATTCATCGGAACCACAAACCGATTCGCCGCCGATTCGCCTCTGATTCGCCCAACCGATTCGCATTCCAGACCGGAGCCCCCATGGCCATCAAAGACACTGACGAAGCCAAGCCCGAAGGTGAAGAACAGGACGTCTCGCTCGACATGAGCCAGGCGGCGGTCAAGAAGATGATCGCCGACGCCAAAGAGCGCGGCTACCTCACCTACGATCAGCTGAACTCCGTCATGCCGCCCGAGCAGGTCTCGTCCGAGCAGATCGAGGATGTGATGTCGATGCTGTCCGAAATGGGCATCAACATCATCGAAAACGAAGAGGCCGAAGAGGGCGACTCCGAAGGTGGCGAACTGGTCGAGGTGGCGTCCGGCACCCGCGACGTGGCCGTCGTCTCGACCACGACCGAGGCTTTGGACCGCACCGATGACCCGGTGCGGATGTATCTGCGCGAAATGGGCTCGGTCGAACTCTTGTCGCGCGAAGGCGAAATCGCCATCGCCAAGCGGATCGAAGCCGGCCGCAACACCATGATCGCCGGGCTGTGCGAAAGCCCGCTGACCTTTCAGGCCATCATCATCTGGCGCGACGAACTTCTGTCCGAGGAAATTCTCCTCCGCGACGTGATCGATCTGGAAGCCACCTTCGGCCGCAGCCTTGAAGGCGAAGACGGCATTGTCGGCGCCGATATGGATGGTCTGGACATCAGTGCCGGCGGCGGCGCCGCGGCACCACGCCGTGCCCCGGGTGAACCCGAGCTTGACGCCGACGGCAACCCGCTGATGGGCATGACGGAAGAAGATGACGACGACGAAGATGGTGCCGCCATGTCGCTCGCCGCCATGGAAGCCGCGCTGAAGCCGAAGGTTCTGGAAACCCTCGACCTGATCGCGCGTGACTACACCAAGCTGGAGGAGATGCAGAACCTGCGCATGGACGCCGCCCTCAGCGTGAAGAACCGCTTCACCGCTGGCGACGAGGCCGCCTATCAAAAGCTGCGTTCCGAAATCGTCGTGCTGGTCAATGAACTCCACCTGCACAACAACCGGATCGAAGCGCTGATTGACCAGCTGTACGGCATCAACCGCAAGATCATGTCGATCAACTCCGGCATGGTGAAACTGGCCGACGCCGCCCGCATCAACCGCCGCGAATTCATCGACGAATACCAGGGCTATGAACTCGACCCGACCTGGGTTGACCGCATGGCCGCCAAAGCCGGTCGCGGCTGGCAGGTGCTGATCGAGAAGTCCCGCAAAGCCATCGACGACCTGCGCGCCGATATGGCCGAGGTTGGCAAATACGTCGGCGTGGATATCTCGGAATTCCGCCGCATCGTGAACCAGGTGCAAAAGGGCGAGAAAGAAGCCCGCCAGGCCAAGAAGGAAATGGTCGAAGCCAACCTGCGCCTCGTCATCTCCATCGCCAAGAAATACACCAACCGCGGGTTGCAATTCCTTGACCTCATCCAAGAGGGCAACATCGGCCTGATGAAGGCCGTGGATAAATTCGAATATCGCCGCGGCTATAAATTCTCGACCTACGCGACATGGTGGATCCGCCAAGCCATCACCCGCTCCATCGCCGATCAGGCCCGCACGATCCGTATCCCCGTGCACATGATCGAGACGATCAACAAGCTGGTTCGCACCGGTCGCCAGATGCTGCACGAAATCGGCCGGGAGCCTACGCCGGAAGAACTGGCCGAAAAGCTGCAAATGCCGCTGGAAAAGGTCCGCAAGGTGATGAAAATCGCCAAGGAACCGATCAGCCTTGAAACGCCCATCGGCGACGAGGAAGACAGCCAACTCGGCGACTTCATTGAAGACAAGAACGCGATCCTGCCGCTGGACTCGGCCATTCAGGAAAACCTGAAGGAAACCACGACCCGAGTTCTGGCCTCCCTCACCCCCCGCGAAGAACGCGTGTTGCGCATGCGCTTCGGCATCGGCATGAACACCGACCACACGCTGGAAGAGGTCGGCCAGCAGTTCTCGGTCACCCGCGAACGCATCCGGCAGATCGAAGCGAAGGCGCTGCGGAAGCTGAAGCACCCGTCGCGGAGCCGGAAGCTGCGGAGTTTCCTGGATCAGTGATGTCCCGCTGATGCGGACCTGTCAGCCGGTTCTGTAACCAAGGACCAGCAACAGGAAGATCGCGAGAAAAGGTGAGCCAAACAGGCTCACCAACACCCAAGCTGTGCCCTCCCGATTACGTTCGATTGCCATCCTGTAGGGCAGAAGAAATACAAACCACACGAGGAACCAGAGAGCGAAAACAGCAATCAGTATTCCAAACAATGCGCTCGCTGTCGTTTCCAAGAATTCGCCTCCTGATGGATGTTTGCATCAATGTTTGTCTGCGCCCGTTGCAACGCGTCTGGATCTTGTCATCTATTTTCGCGGGCGGCAGCAATCAATGCAATTTCCAAGATAATTGTTCAGCAAGCGTAGGGTCCATGCTCGCCCGCACCATTCCCTTCAACCCAAAGGTGAGTAAAATCACGCACTCTACCGTAGGTCGGGGCGTGCCCCGACTCTGCCCCCAACCTTGACTCCCCGTACGCAATCACGTACATTCCGCCTCATGAAAACCATCTCCTCCACCGAACTCCGCGCCAATCTCTCGGCTGTCATGGACCGCGTCAACGACGACCATGAGCCGGTCATCGTCCACCGCGCCAAGGGCAAGCCTGTCGTCATGGTCTCCCTCGAAGACTGGGCCAGCATGGATGAGACGACCTATCTTCTGGCCTCTCCGGCCAACCGCCGGGCGCTGATGCAGTCCATCGCCGAACTCGACGCCGGGCACGGCATCATCAAGACGATGGAAGAGCTTGAGGACATGGCCAAAGAGTGAAACTGGTGTTTGAAGCCGCTGCATGGGAGCATTTCCAGCACTGGCAGGACACCGACAAGGCGACGATTCGCAAGATCAACGGCTTGATCAAGGAATGCCTGCGCCACCCCTTTGAAGGTACGGGCAAGCCCGAGCCTTTGAAGGGTGACCTTGCAGGCCTCTGGTCCCGCCGCATCGACCGTGAGCATCGACTTGTGTACCGTGTGACCACTGACGCGCTTGAGATCGTGACCTGCCGATACCACTACGGCGCCTGACCGAAAGGATCCCCAAATGAACCTCCTCTCCCGCCTTTTCGGCAGGTCCGCCCCCGAAGCCAAAGCCGTCGACCCCATCCTGCACAAATCCTGCCGCATCTTCCCGCAGCCGGCGAAAGACGGCGGCGGCTTCCGCCTTGCGGCGCGGATCGAGAAGGACTTCGGCGATCAGGTGAAGGTGCATCACCTGATCCGCGCCGATACCTTCACCTCGCTGGAGGAGGCCACCGATACCTCCATCGCCAAGGCCAAGCTGGCGATTGACCAACTGGGCGACACGCTCTTCGCCTGACGGCCTTTCGCGCCCGGATGCAGGCGGCCCATGGACGTGGCCCGGCACTTGGCCTAAGGGCAAACCCAAGCCCTGCCGCAACAAGGCAACCCCGGAGCCACCCGCCATGACCGAACCGCACCCAGAAGACCGCCCAGAGGAGCTCGCCGAAGCCCGTCCGGCTGCCCATGAGATCACCCCTCTGACCCTTGAACGCGCGCAAGCCACGATCCGCATCGTCGCCGAGGCAGTTCTTGCGGGAGAACCGGCGCTGACCTATTCCGAGCTTGCCCGCCGTCTGGGCATGTCCAAGGTCAACGGGCAGGGCCTCAACTCCTATCTCATCGCGGCGGCGGGCCTGTGTGCCGCGCAGGGCCTGCCCAATGTGGGTGTCTACATCGTCAGCCAGGAAAGCCTGCACGCGGGCCAGCCCCTGCCGGCAGAAGGCTCTTTCTCGGACATCTTCTATGCCAAGACCGGCCTCGCCCGCGAAGACGTGGTGGCCGAACAGGCCCGCGTCCGCGCCTTCGACTGGGCGTCACTCGGCTCTTTGCCCGCAGAACCCGATGCGTGACATCGGCCGCCTCTGGCCCGCGCTGGCCTTTTTGTTAGAACCATGTGGAACCGCGCCGGGCCACTTGCGCTTGTACCGGTGCACCCAAACTGGAGCACGCCCATGCTACGTCTGACCCTTTTCGCGGCCTTGGTGGCCCTGCCCGCGCAAGCTTTCACGGCCTCCAACGATCTGCGCGTTCAACCGACAGGACCGGTCACCTTCACCGTACCCTACCAGAACAACGTCGCGCCTGAAGCCTTCTGGTGTGCGGCGGGCGACTACGTCGTCTTCAACTTGCGCAAGCGGGGCGATACGCCGATTTATCGCGCGTCTCCGGTGCCGCGCCGCTCGGGAGAGGGGATCGCTTTCTCGCTTTCGCCCAGCAACCCCGTCGGCAAGACGGGCCTTGTCTTGCTGGGCGGTGACCCGGGATATATCACCGCCGCTCTGGCGCAGGCGTTGTGCGACAGCATGGATCACCACTGACCCGCCGCGACTACCCGAGGTATTTCTGGAAGTGCGCCACCGTGCGCTGCCATGACAGGTCCGCCGCCGCCTTGTCATACCTTGGGGTCGTGTCGTTGTGGAAGCCGTGGTTGGCGCCGGGATAGATGAAGGCCTGATAGTCCTTGCCCCCCGCCTTCAGCGCCGCCTCAAAGGCCGGCCAGCCTTCGTTCACCCGCGTGTCCAGCGCGCCATAATGCAGCAGCAACGCGGCCTTGATCCTGGCCGTCTCTTCCGCCGAGGGCTGGCGCCCGTAATAGGCCACCGCCGCCCGCAATTCCGCATAGGCCACCGCCGCCGCATTGGCCACGCCACCCCCGTAGCAAAACCCGACGATCCCGACCTTGCCGGTCGACAGCGGGTGGGTCATCATCTGTTCGACTGCAGCAAAGAAATCGTTCATCAGCTTGGCGGGATCGACTGTCGCCTGCAATTCCTTGCCCTTCTCGTCATTGCCCGGATAGCCCCCCACGCTGGTCAACCCATCCGGTGCAAGGGCCACGAACCCCGCCTTGGCCAAGCGGCGCGCGACATCCTCGATATAGGGGTTCAGCCCGCGGTTCTCATGCACCACGACCACGGCGGGGTATTTCGCCACTTCCCCCGAGGGCCGCACCAGATAGCCGCGCACCGCGCCGGTGCCGTTCGGCGAGGCATAGGTCACATAGTCTGCCACAATATCGGGATCGGTGAACGACACCTGTTCGGCATAGGCATAATTCGGGCTCAGCATCGACAACAGCGCCGCAGTTGTCAAACCGCCCATGGCAAAAGCTCCGGCGCGGTCCAGAAACTCGCGTTTCGTGATCATGCCATGGGCATAATAGTCATAAAGTTCAATGAGTTTCGGGTCAAAGTCCTGCGCAGTCATCCGGGTCATGGCACGCTCCAGTCAGACGGGGTGAAAGCCCGGACTTTACCAGCCAAGTCCCACTTTCCCCGCTCACCCTTGCGTGAACTCCGGGCGTCACCTGAGTCCGCGCCGCCACACCTTCGCCGCTATATCTTGCGCTCTTGCGATCTTTCTGGCCAAACCCAGCCCCTCACTCCTATGGTTAGCCCCAATAGGGGGGTATACCCCCAGACGGAAAATGACCCGAGGCAGATTACAACACATTGAAGGTGCAATCCCATGCGCTGCCCATTCTGCGGCAATATCGACACGCAAGTGAAAGACTCCCGTCCGGCCGAGGATCACGTCTCGATCCGCCGCCGCCGGTTCTGCCAGGCCTGCGGTGGCCGCTTCACCACCTACGAACGCGTCCAGCTGCGTGACCTGGTGGTGATCAAATCTTCCGGCAAGCGCGAGGATTTCGACCGCAGCAAGCTGGAACGCTCGATCCGCATCGCCATGCAGAAACGCCCGATCGAGCCCGAACGCATCGACCAGATGATTTCCGGCATCGTGCGGCGTCTGGAGAGCCTTGGCGATACCGACATCCCCTCGAAGACCATCGGCGAGATCGTCATGGAAAGCCTCGCCCGGATCGACACCGTGGCCTATGTCCGCTTCGCCAGCGTCTACAAGAACTTCCAGGCGGCGGATGATTTTGACCGGTTTGTCAGCGAGTTGCGCCCGACCCCCGGCGCCGAGGAATAGGGCAGGGGCCCTGAAAGGGGCCCTTGCCATTTGCCATTCCAAGTCTTCGGCGGCGGACCTGCGCGTCCGTCGCCCTTGCGCAAGTCCTCTGGAAATATCTTGGTTTGACAGTCTGCTGTGCGGACGGAGCGGACGACAAATTGGGTCAAGCTCGCCGTATGGCTCTGCGTCTGGGATTCCCGCGCTGGTCGCGTTCAAGAACGCGATGGGCAGGAGTTCCTTCGTAGTCCGTTTCCGTCACACGGCCCGCGCCATCCTCTATTGCGAGAGTGAACCCTGTGCGCTGTGACGTCGCATAGAAATGAGCATTTGCAGCCTGACATTCGCCGCGCGCAATGCCTGCTGTTGCGCACAACCGGTCAAAATGTAAGCTGCGACGTGAAATTGCTGCGCTGAGTTCAGGGGATGGGGTTCCCGCGATTACACGGCCATTGAGGAGGTCCACCGACAGTTTACCATCAGGTGACTTCGCTGCGTCGCCATAGAGATCGAGTTCGTAGAACCCTGTCATCAAGCTTATTCCTCCCGCTATTGAATCCGCGAGGATATGGGCAATTGATCTAAGCTGGCCGCGTTTCACACGATCACCGACTGACAGGAACCTAGAATATCGTCGGGGGCTGATGGCGGCAATGGGCTCGAACCGGCCTTCAGGATCTCTGAACCACCGCCCAACCTCTCCCCTTGCCCCCCCACGCCCCTTGCGCCATCCTGCCGCCCAAACAGGGGGACACCATGCATATTCTCATCCTAGGGGCTGCCGGCATGATCGGCCGCAAGCTGGCGGCGGCGCTGGCACCAGACCACACACTGACCTTGGCTGATGTCGTCCCGCCCCCCGCCTTGCCAGGTGCGACACTCCTCACGCTGGACCTGACCGCCGCCGCCGCACAGACCCTGATCGCAGGCCGCCCCGATGCGATTATCCACCTCGCCGCCATCGTCTCGGGCGAGGCGGAGGCGGATTTCGACAAGGGCTATGCCACCAACCTCGACAGCACCCGGGCGCTGTTGGAGGCGATCCGCCACACGCCCGGCTACAGGCCCAAATTCATCTTCGCCTCCTCCATCGCCGTCTTCGGTGCCCCGTTCCCCGCCAAGATCCCCGACGACTTCTTCCTGACCCCGCGCACCTCCTACGGCACGCAGAAGGCGATCACCGAGCTTCTGATCTCCGACTATTCCCGCCGGGGCTTCATCGACGGCATCTCGATCCGCCTGCCCACCATCTGCGTCCGCCCCGGCCTGCCCAACAAGGCCGCCTCCGGCTTCTTCTCCAACATCATCCGCGAGCCTCTGGCGGGCAAACCCGCCATCCTGCCCGTGGTTGACACCACCCGCCACTGGTTCGCCAGCCCCGCCTCGGCGGTGGGCTTCTTCCGGCACGCGCTGACGCTGGACACCAGCTTGCTGGGAGACCGCCGCGCCCTGTCGATGCCCGGCCTCTCGGCCACCGTGGCCGAGGAAATCGAGGCGCTGCGCCGTGTCGCCGGTCAAAAAGCCGTCGACCTGATCACCAGCCAACCCGATGAAACCATCGCCCGGATCGTCGCCACCTGGCCCTCCGACTTTGAAACCACCCGCGCCATTGCCCTCGGCTTCAAAGCCGAAACGACCTTCGACCAGATCATCGCCGCCCATTTGAAAGAAGTCTGATGCCACGTCCCCTGCACCCCACCGCCCTGATCACCGGCGGCAATCGCGGCATCGGTTATGTGATCGCCCAAGGTCTGATCGCCAAAGGCGTCGCCGTCACCATTGGCGCCCGCACGGAAACCGAAGGCCGCACTGCAGCCGAAGCATTGCACTGCCGCTTTGCCCATATCGACCTCTTGAACCCCGACAGCTATTTCGACGCCTATGCCAAGTCGGGTGGCTGGGACATTCTGGTGAACAACGCCGGCATCCTGAAGGATGTCTCGCTGCTCGAAAAAGGCTCCGATTTCGACGAGTCGATGGAGGTGATGGTCGCAGCCCCCCTTGATCTGATCCGCCTGAATACGCCGCACTGGCGCCAGACCGGCTGGGGCCGCATCGTCAACCTGTCCTCCAGCCTCGGGGCGCATGACCACGGCCTGAAGGGCCCCGGCGCCTATTCGGTGGCAAAGGCCTCGCTCAATGCCCTGACTCGGGTTCTGGTCCGCGACCTGCCAGACGGCGTGAAGATCAACGCCTGCGATCCGGGCTGGGTCGCCACCCGGATGGGCGGCCCTACCGCCCCGGTCACCGTCCAGGACGGTGCCGACACGCCTCTGTGGCTGGCCCTCCTGCCCGACGACGGCCCGACCGGCGGCTTTTTCCGCAAGCGGCAGGCCGCCGGCTGGTAACCGCCACGCTCTGCGGACCCAGCCGGGAGGATTCCTCACGCTCCCCCAGCCCGGCCACGGGCCGGGCGTTCTTCGCGGAAATCCTCCACTGGAGGATCTCTGTTCGCTCATCACCGTCCCGTGGGATCTTTGGCGAGAGCGAAAGGCAAGCAGCCCCCCCCCCGCTTTGCGCCTTGCCGCATACCCTCGCGGAGCCTTTGTCCTCTCAGCCCTCGACCGGAACGGAATAGAGGATGAAATCCGACTTTGGCCGATAGCTGTCATACAGCCTGCGCCCGGCATAGTTGAACTCCTGCGTCAGCCAGCGCACGTTGCTGATGCCCCGCGCCTTGGCAAAGCCGATCACGTGATCAATCATCGCCCGCCCCACGCCGCCGCCCCGCACATCGGGGCGGACATAAAGGTCCGACAGGTAGACGACCTTCGCGCCCGACAGGCTGCGATGCATCAACTGATACTGGCAAAGCCCCACCACCACACCGTCCAGAACGGCCACATCCGCCCAGAACTCCTCTGTGCCGCCGAAGATCCAGTCCCAGACCGCGCTGCGGCCGTCTGGCGTGGTCGACGTCTTGTAGAACGTGGCATAGTCTGCCAGCAACTCTTCCCAGACCTCGCGGTCCTGCAGGCGCAGCGGGCGGATTTCAATGGCCATCTCGGTCTCCTTTTGGCCGAAGCCTCACAGCCCACCCGCCCGACGTCAAGCGCTTGCGGCCGATCCCCTGCTTCAGGCATGGTCCCGGCTGAACAAAAGGATACGCGCATGATTCCGGTCATTGGCTACAACGGGCAAAAGGTAGCGGTTCTGGGCCTTGGCCGCTCGGGTCTCGCCGCCGCCGCCGCCCTCACCGCTGGCGGGGCCGAGCCCCTCCTGTGGGACGACGCCCCCGAAGCCCGCGCCAAGGCCGAGGCGCAGGGCCATACCTGCACCGACCTGAACCGTCAGAATGCCCTCGATGGCGTGTCAGCCCTCATCACCTCGCCCGGCATCCCGCATCTTTACCCGCAGCCCAACAAGATCATCGCCCGCGCGATGGAGCTTGGCATCCCCGTCGACAATGACATCGGCCTGTTCTTCCGCTCCTATGCCACCGACGACTGGGACGGGTTCGAAACCGCCCCCCGTGTCATCTGCGTGACCGGCTCCAACGGCAAATCCACCACCACCGCGCTGATCCACCACATCCTGCAAGAAGCCGGTCGCCCGACCCAGATGGGCGGCAACATCGGCGTCGGGGTCCTGAACCTCGACCCGGCGGTCGACGGCGAGGTTGTCGTCCTCGAACTCTCCTCCTACCAGACCGACCTTGCCCGGTGTCTCACGCCCGATATCGCCATTTTCACCAACCTCTCGCCCGACCATCTGGACCGCCACAACGGCATGGGCGGCTATTTCGCCGCCAAACGCCGCCTCTTTGCCGAAGGCGGCCCCGACCGCGCCATCATCGGCGTCGATGAGGTGGAGGGCCGCTACCTCGCCAACCAGATGTCGGAAGGTCCGAACGACGACCGCGTCATCCGCATCTCCTCCGGCCAGAAGCTGGACAATTTCGGCTGGACGGTCTTTGCCCGCAAGGGCTTCCTCTCCGAATGGCGGCGCGGCAAGCAAACGGCCTCCTTCGACCTGCGCGAGGTCAAGGGCCTGCCCGGGGCCCACAACCACCAGAACGCCTGCTGCGCCTATGCCGCCTGCCGCACCTTGGGCCTTGCGCCCAAACAGATCGAGGCCGCCCTGCATTCCTTCGCGGGCCTGCCGCACCGCAGCCAGCTGGTCGGCGAACGCAACGGCGTCCGTTTCATCAACGACAGCAAGGCCACCAATGTGGACTCGGCGGCCAAGGCCCTGCAAGCTTTCCCGAAGATCCGCTGGATCGCGGGCGGGTTGGGGAAAGAGGGCGGCATCGCAGGCCTCCTCCCCTTCATAGGCTCCGTCCAGAAAGCCTATCTGATTGGCCACTCCGCCCGCGACTTCGCCCTTGAACTGGGCGCCACACCCCATGAAATCTGCGAGACCATGGACCGCGCCCTGACCGCCGCCGCCGCCGAGGCGCAACCCGGCGAGGTCGTCCTCCTCGCCCCGGCCGCCGCCAGCTTCGACCAATACCCCGATTTCGAGAAGCGCGGCGAAGACTTCGTGGCCCGCGTCAAAGCCCTGCTGGAGGCCTGAAATGGACGGCAAATGCACCTGCGGCGCAGTGACTTACCACCTGACCCAAGCGCCGCTCTTCACCCATTGCTGCCACTGCACCTGGTGCCAGCGCGAGACGGGCTCGGCCTTCGCGCTCAACGCCCTGATCGAAACCGAATGCCTTGAGGTGACCGGCCAAGTCGAGGAAATCGTGATCCCCTCGAACTCCGGCAAGGGCCAGACGGTGGCCCGCTGCCCCGCTTGCAAAGTGGCGCTGTACAGCCATTACGCCGGGGCAGGGCGGCTGATGGCCTTCGTCCGCGTGGGCACCCTGACCAACCCCGCGGACTGCCTGCCGGACATCCACATCTTCACTTCGACCCAGCAACCCTGGCTCGTGCTGGACGACCGGGTTCCCGTCTTGCCCGGCTACTACGACCGCAAGGCGCACTGGCCGCAGGCCAGCCTCGACCGCCGGCTGGCGCTGCTGGCCCGCTCAACCGCCTGATCGCAAGCCGGCAGCATGGGCCAATGGCCCATCCTACCGGCAATCTGCCGGCATTTGCGCCTTGCCCGAGGTCTCCCGCCGCAGGCTCAGGCCCGCCACGGGCCTGGCGCTGGCCTGCCGCAGGATGGGCCATCGGCCCATGGTCCCCGCCGCCTTGAAGCCCAACCCGCCACCGCCAAAGCCGCCGGCCGGGCGATCTTCCCATGTTGCGTCGCAATCCCAATACCACCTAGCCAGCCCTGCCAACTTGGGCTAGTCTGACCCTTGATCCGGGACCAACCCGGACATATCGGCAGTCAGGCAAGCAGGCGATCCATGACAGAAATGGTTTACGGCTCTATGCCCTCGCGGGCGCGAGAGCCGGTTCTTCCACGCTGGTGGCGCACCATCGACAAATGGACCCTCACCGCCATTCTGGCGCTGATGGGCATCGGCATGCTTCTGGGCCTCGCCGCCTCCGTCCCCCTCGCCTCCCGCAACGGCCTGCCGCCCTTCTACTACGTCCAGCGCGAGGCGTTGTTCGGCGCTGTTGCCCTTGCCACCCTGCTCGGCTTCTCCATGCTCTCACCCGACGCCATCCGCCGCATCGGCGTGCTGGCCTTCGGCCTGTCCTTCGTGGCCCTGATCTGCCTGCCCGTCCTCGGCACCGACTTCGGCAAGGGCGCCATCCGCTGGTATTCCCTCGGCTTCATCTCATTCCAACCGTCCGAGTTCCTCAAGCCCGGTTTCATGATTGTTGCCGCCTGGCTGATGGCCGCCTCGATGGAGCTGAACGGCCCGCCCGGCAAATTGTTCTCCTTCGTGCTTCTGGTCACCATCGTGGGCTTCCTCGCGACCCAGCCCGATTTCGGCCAGACCATGCTGGTGATCTTCGGCTGGAGCGTGATCTACTTCGTCGCCGGCGCCCGCATGACGCTGATCGCCGCGATCATCGGCCTGATCGGTTTTGCCGGCAACTTCGCGTACCACCATTCCGAGCACTTTGCCCGACGGATCGACGGCTACCTCAACGCCGATGTCGACCCGCGCAGCCAGATCGGCTATGCGACCAACGCCATCCAGGAGGGCGGTTTCTTCGGTGTTGGCGTCGGAAATGGTCAGGTCAAATGGACCCTGCCGGACGCCCACACCGACTTCATCATCGCCGTCGCCGCCGAGGAATACGGCCTGATCCTCGTCCTCGTCATCATCGGCCTGTACTGCACCATCGTCATGCGCTCGCTGATCCGCCTGCAACGCGAGCGTGACCCCTTCGTCCGCCTTGCAGGCTCTGGCCTCGCCTGCATCTTCGGCGTGCAAGCCATGATCAACATCGGCGTCGCCGTCCGCTTGTTGCCGGCCAAGGGCATGACGCTGCCCTTCGTTTCCTACGGCGGCTCCTCTGTCATCGCCGCCGGCATCACCGTCGGCATGCTCCTCGCCTTGACCCGCACCCGCCCGCAGGGGGAGATCAGCGACCTCTTCAAGCGGGGCCGCTGAGGTGACCCCCGCCAAAGCCCCACTCCTTCTGATCGCCGCCGGCGGCACCGGCGGCCATATGTTCCCCGCCCAGGCCCTGGCCGAGGCGATGGTGGCCAAAGGCTGGCGCGTCCGCCTCTCCACCGACGCCCGGGGGGCGCGCTACGCCGCAGGCTTCCCTCCTGAAGTCGAACGTGTCGTCCTCTCCTCAGCCACCTTCGCCCGTGGCGGCCTCGTCAGCCGCATCGTCGTCCCCTTCCGCGTCATCGGAGGCATAATCTCCGCCCTCTGGCAATTCAGCCGGGACAAGCCCGCCGTCGTCGTGGGCTTCGGCGGCTACCCGACCATTCCCGCCTTGACAGCCGCCTACCTGCTCAAACTCCCCCGCATGATCCACGAACAAAACGGCGTCCTCGGCCGGGTCAACCAGATCTTCGCCCCCCGCGTCCACAAGGTCGCCTGCGGCACATGGCCCACCCAATTGCCCGAGGGCGTGATCGGAGACCCGGTCGGCAACCCCGTCCGCCAAGCCGTCCTCGACCGCGCCGGGGCCGCCTATATCCCGCCGGGCGACTATCCGATGAGCGTCGTGGTCATCGGCGGCTCTCAAGGGGCCCGCGTCCTCTCCGACCTCGTCCCCACCGCCCTGTCGGCCCTGCCCGATGCGCTCAAATCCCTCCTCCGCATCGCCCACCAAGCCCGCACCGAGGATCACGACCGCGTCGTGGCCTCCTACGCCGCAGGCCATCTTGAGGCCGAGGTTGAACCCTTCTTCACCGACATCCCCCGCCGCCTCTCTGAGGCGCAGCTTGTCATCTCCCGCTCCGGCGCCTCCTCCATCGCCGACATCTCCGTCATCGGCCGTCCCGCCATCCTGATTCCCTATGCGGCCGCCACTGGCGACCACCAGACCGCCAACGCCCGCGGCCTGACCGAAGCCCATGCCGCCATCA
>CANGHD010000035.1 GCA_947453525.1 Paracoccaceae bacterium
GCATAATCCCGAATGACATGAAACACCCAGAAGGTCAGCGAGGCCCCGCGCAGATACTTCGGCATCTCGCGGTGCACCTTGATCACCAGATCCAGCGCCTGATCCAGCACCTCATCCTGCCGCAGATCCGCCGCCGCCATGGTGCGCCCGGTGATGAAGTCGATCACCAACACGCCAGGCTCATGGTGCAGCACCGCCGGCGAAACCCCCGCCTCAAACGCCGCCCGGCTGGCTGCCACCTCGTTGAACCGCAGGATCTGATGCACCGGAATGTCATCGCCAATCCGCACCACCGCGCGGCGCGGCCCATCCTGAACGACGAAATTCACATTGGTTATGCCGCCGCCCAAAGGCTGCGCCTCCACCGGCCCCTGCCAGCACGCCAGCGCCATGACCTTTTCCAGCGGCGTCATTAGCTCCCCCATCCTTGCCGCATGTGGCGATGCAGCCCCGCCAAAGTCAACGCCCCTTCCCCCTTTCGCACTTGTCCAAATATCCTCGGTGGAGGTCCGGAGGAGGGGCGAGCCCCTCCTCCGGGCGGGGGGATGGGGGGGCGGCAGCCCCCCCATTTGCCTCCCTCACAGGATCAAGCCATCCACCGAAAAATGCCGAGGAAAAAACGCCGCCGCACAGGTATGCACCGTCGCCAGCCCCTCCTCGACCGTATAGGGCGGGCTCGTGGTCATCATGTCGAGCCAGACCCCCTGAATCGTCACGCGCAGCACCCGGGCGATCCGCACCGGATTGCCCGCATAACCGCCTTGGGCCAACAGCCGGGCGATGATCCCCTCCAGCCGGTCGTTATAGGCGTCATCATTCGACCCGCATTGCACCTGATACAGGGGCCGGCTTTGCGCCTCGCCCCAAAAGCTGCACCAAGCCGACAGTTTGGCCGGCGTGCAGATCGTCGCATTGAAGTCGGCCAGCAGAAGCGCCGCAAGCTGCGCCGCCGGATCCTCGCCCGCCGCCTCGAGATAAGACAGCCAGTTCAGCCGGTATTCCTCGGCCAGATAGGCCAGGGTCTCTGACAGCAGCTTCTCCTTGGTCTCGAAATGGAAGTTCACCAGCCCATGCGACAGCCCCGCCGTCCGCGCCACCTCGGTCAGCGTGGTGCGGGCATAGCCGCGCAAGGCCAGCGTCTCGATCGTCGATTCGATCAGCTGCGCCCTGCGGCTTTCCCGGCTCATCTTGCGCGGCTGCGGCTCGGCTGAAGTTGGAACGTCGGTCATGCGCCCTCCGGTTTCGCCTTTGTGTTACCCAATCACGCCCTTGGAAAACAGAGGGATTCTAACCGCCACCCTGCGACCCAGCAATTCTGATTGACAAGACAGTCAAAATTTTGCGACCCTTTGTCACGGGGAGACAACCATGACCGACCTGCCGCACTGCGACCTGACCAAATCCAACGCCCAGTTCCAAAGGGCCGTCAAACGTCTGCCGCTCGGCGTCACCCCCACCTTCCGCTACCGGGGTGTTGACCGTAGGGTCAACGTCTCGCACGGCAAGGGCGGCCGCACCTTCGACATCGACGGCAACGCTTCCCGCAAACCCTCCACACCGCCGGAGAGGTTCTGATGATTGCGTCTCCGCTGCTGGACCATTGCCCGGAAAGTCTGGACCGCAAGGCCTATGTCTCGCCCGACTGGTTCGCGCGGGAGCAGGCGACGGTCTGGGCGCGGAACTGGGTGATGCTGGGACGGGTGGCCGATCTGTCCAAGGGACGAATGCGGGCGGTGCGGGTGGCAGGGGCGCCCGTGCTGATAGCCCGGGATGCTGACGGGGTGGTGACGGCATTTCACAACGTCTGCCGGCATCGCGGGGCGGAACTGTGCAAGGGCGAGCGTGAGATGGGGCGGTTGATCACTTGCCCTTATCACGCTTGGGCCTATGGCACGGACGGGCGGCTGTTCTCGGTGGCGCATGCCACGCCAACGCAGGACTTCTTCAAGGAACAGAATGGCTTGCTGCCGGTTCCTCATCTGGTCTGGCAGGGGTTTCTGTTCGTCAATCTGTCAGGTGCGGGGCCATTGCGGCCGGATGTCGGGGTGGATGCCCTTGACAGCTGGCCGATGGACAGCCTTGTCAAAGGGCATCGGCATGAGCGGCGGCTGGACTGCAACTGGAAGGTTTTCTGGGAGAATTACTCGGAATGCCTGCACTGCCCCGGCATCCATCCGGAACTGTGCGATTTGGTTCCGGTTTATGCCAAGGGAATCATGGCCTTGGAGGACGTTTCTGAACCTTCCGAAAGCGGAACTCGGCTGAGGGCGGGGGCGCGGACGTGGACTGCCTCGGGCGCTCCGTGTGGGCCGGTGTTTGACGGGCTGTCCGAACGGCAAAGGCGGGCCGGCGCGAATTTCGCGACGATCTGGCCGACGGGCTATGTCGTCGCCCATGTCGACTACGTGCGGGCGGTCTGGCTGGAGCCTCTGGGCCCAACGCAGACCCGGCTTGTCGCCGAATGGTACTTTGCGCCGGAAACCCTGTCACGGCCGTGCTTCAGCGCGGCAGAAGTCGCCAGTTTCGCGTCGCTGGTGCTGGATCAGGACGGCGACGCGGCCGAGATGAACCAGCGCGGGCTTGCTTCTCCGGCCTTCAAGCGCGGCAGGCTGATGCCGCAGGAATACGAGATCCACCGCTTTCACCAATGGGTTCTGACCCAGATGGAGGACCAATGAACGACCTTCCCTTCCGCACCGTACCCGTGCCCAACCAGTGGGACCGCAGAGGTCTGCCCGCTTGGACCTACCACTCGCAGGCGCTATTTGCGCTGGAGCGGGAGGAGATTTTCCTGAAAACATGGCAGGTTGCGGGTCATTCCTCGGACATTCCGGCGCCGGGCGACTGGCTGTCTTTCGACATGCTGGGGGAACGGGGCCTCGTGATGCGCGGTCAGGATGGCGTGATCCGGGCGTTCCACAACCTGTGCCGGCATCGCGGCGCAAGGGTGGTGGATGGGGTGCAGGGGCACTGCAAGGGGGCGATGGTCTGCCCTTTCCATGGCTGGGTCTACAACACCGACGGCACTTTGCGGGGTGCGGCTGTGCCCACCAGCTTCGGCCAAATGGATCGCGCCAAGTTCGGCCTGAAACCGGTGGAACTGGAGGTCTTCCACGGCTTCCTGTTCCTCCGCTTCCATCCCGGCCCGCAGCCCTCGGTGGCAGAACTTCTTGCTCCTTATGAAGCCGATTTCGCGGCCTATGATCTGGAGAACATCCTTCCTGTGCCGACGCCCAACTGGGCGACCGATCTGCCGGTCAACTGGAAATCGGTGCGCGACGTCGACAACGAGGGGTATCATGTGGCGATGGCCCATCCCGGCCTGCAGGACCTGTACGGCCGCACCTACCGCGATCATTCGCTGGACGGCGGGCTATCGGTCAGCTTGGGCTATTTCGGCGATGCGCCGGGGCGGCTGTGGTCGGTGAAGAACTACGTCAAGCTGGCCCCGGACGCGCCGCACCTGCCCAAGCATCTGCAAAAGGCTTGGAGTTACTATGGGCTTTGGCCGAATGCGGTCTTCTCCTTCACGCCCGAAGCGGTGCAGTTCTATCAGGAAATCCCGATCGGCCCCGGTCAGACCCGCGTGACCGGGCGGTTGTACAGGCGCCCAAGCGAGACACGTCAGCAGCGGATCGCCCGCTATCTGGCCTACCGGATCGACCGGGAAACCTCGGCCGAGGATCAGCAGCTTTCGATCTGGTCGAATGAGTCGATGAAATCGTCCGCTTTCGAAGGCTTCCATCTGTCAGACTTGGAATACGGTGTGCGCCGCCATCACGACGGGTTGCGCAGCTTTTTGCCGGTGATGACGCTGGCGGAAGCGCCGCAGGAACAGCAAATTGCCGTGATCAACAAGGTAATGCTTGGCAGCGCCGAACCGATATCGCAGGTTTAGAAAAAATCAGGCCAAAGGCCAGCAACGGGGAGAATACAATGTCACTCACACGCCGCCGGCTGTTGGCCGGTTTCGGCGCTGTTTTGGCCACACCTTGGGTGCGGCCATCCTACGCCGGGTCGGGCAACCTCAACATCTACAACTGGTCCGATTACATCGGCGAGACGACGATAGAGGATTTCCAGACTGAGACTGGGATCAACGTCGTCTATGACCTTTATGCCAGTGCCGAGGAGATGCAGGCCAAGATGCTGGCGGGGTCGACCGGCTATGACGTGGTCATCCAGTCCAGTCTGGCGCTGCCGCAGTTCATCAAGGCGAACATCTATCAGAAACTGGACAAGACCCGGTTGAAGAACTGGGCAAACCTTGATCCGGTCATCCTCAAGATCAACGAAGGCTTCGACCCTGGCAACCTCTACGGCGCGCCCTACACCTGGGGCACGGTCGGCTTCACCTTCAACATGGACATGGTCCGCGAGCGTTTGCCGGATGCCGACCTGTCGAGCATGGATGTCATCTTCAAGCCCGAGAATGCCGCCAAGCTGGCCGATTGCGGCATCAGCCTGCTCGACAGTCCGGCCGACATCGGCTTCATGGTTCTGTCATGGCTGGGCATTGATCCATCGACCGCCGGGCCGGAGGACTATGCCAAGATGGTCGCCGCCTTCAAACCGATCCGGCAATATGTCTCGACCTTCGACAATGCAAACTACGTCACCGCCCTGCCCAACAAGGAATTGTGTGTGGCCAATTCGTGGTCGGGGGATTACGGCGTGGCCAAGGCAAGGGCGAAAGACGCCGGGATCACGTTGAATCTGCAGTATTTCGTGCCAAAAACCGGAGTACCGGCCTGGTTTGATCTGTGGTGCATTCCCGGCGACGCGCTTGATTTCGATAACGCTTACACGTTCATTGACTACATGCTGCGCCCGGACGTCATCGCGAAATGCACTGATTTCACCGGCTATGCCAATGCCAACAAGGCTGCGACGCCCTTGGTGGACAAGGCCATATCCTCGGACCCGGCGATCTATCCCGATGCCGAGACGCTGAAGCGTATGTACACGCCCAAACCCCAGACCGAAGAGCAGGAACGTGACCTGACCCGGGCCTGGGCCGAGATCAAGGCAGGTTGACATGACAGAACCCTTGGTCCGCATCGAAGGCGTCTCGAAGTCGTTCGGGACATTCCAGGCCGTGAAGAACGTCAGCCTTGAGGTGGCCAAGGGCGAGATCTTCTCGCTGCTGGGCGGGTCGGGCTGCGGCAAGACCACCTTACTGCGGATGCTCGCGGGGTTCGAGGCGCCCACCGTTGGCAAGATATTCATCGACGGGGTGGATATGAGCGCGGTCCCACCGTGGGAACGTCCGGTGCATATGATGTTCCAGAGCTACGCCTTGTTCCCCCATATGTCGGTGGAAAAGAACGTGGGCTATGGGCTGAAGCATGAGAAGATGAGTGCTGCGGAACGGCAGGATCGGGTGAGGCAGATGCTGGACCTGGTGCAGTTGACGCCCTTCGCGACAAGGAAGCCGCATCAGATTTCCGGCGGACAGCGGCAGCGCGTGGCCTTGGCCCGCGCCTTGGCCCGCCAACCGAAATTGTTGTTGCTGGACGAACCTTTGGCGGCACTTGACAAGAAACTGCGGGAACATACGCAGTTCGAACTCATGTCAATCCAGGAACGCACGGGTGTGACCTTCATCGTGGTGACGCATGATCAGGAAGAGGCAATGACCCTGTCGGACCGCATCGCGGTCATGGATCAGGGCGTGGTCAGGCAGATCGGCAAGCCGGGCGCGGTCTACGAATTCCCGAACTCGCGATTCGTGGCGAATTTTCTGGGCTCGATCAATGCGTGGGAGGCGAAGGTCGTCTCCATCGGCGAGGTCATCACCGTCGATGTCCCCGCCTTGGGGCAACAGGTTCAGGCGCGGTTCATTCAAGGGCTGGCGGTCGGGCAGACTGTGACGCTGGCGCTGCGGCCCGAGAAGATCACCATTCACCGCAGCCCCGTGGAGGGCGTCAATGTGATTGCCGGAGAGGTCAAGGACCTCGCCTATTTCGGTAAGGACAGTCTGTACCGCATCGCCCTGCCCTCGGGACAACTGGTCTCGGTCCACGCCGTCAACGCCAATCGCGGGGCCGAGGAGGACCGGCTGGCCGATTGGTACGACAAGGTCTGGCTGACGTATCCCCCCGCCTCTGCCATCCTGCTGGTGGAGTAAGCCATGGGGCGCTGGTTTCACCGTCGCGGCTGGTCGGATATCATCATCGGGGCTCCTTACGTCTGGTTGCTGGTCTTCTTCCTGATCCCCTTCCTGATCGTGGTGGCGATGAGTTTCGCCACCCGGACCTCGACCGCGCCGCCGTTCGGTTACGGCGGAGAGAACCCGCTGTTCAACCTAGCTGGCTATGCCCGTCTGTTCACTGACGCGCTGTATATCCGCGCCTTTGTCACCTCGCTGATCAATGCAGCCGTGGCGATGGTGCTGTGTCTGGCCGTGGGCTATCCGATGGCCTTGGGCCTGACACGGGTGGAAAAGGGCTGGCGGAATATTCTTCTTATGCTGGTGATCTTGCCGTTCTGGACCTCGTTCCTGTTGCGCGTCTATGCGTGGATGGGGCTGATGGGGGCCAATTCGTGGTTCAATCGACTGATCTCGGGCGCGTGGAACTGGCTGGTGCCGCAGGCCTGGGCGGTGACTTCGGTGCCCTTGATGCACACGAACTTTGCCGTCGTGCTGGTGATGGTCTATACATACCTGCCCTTCATGATCCTGCCCCTCTACGCCAATCTGGAACGGCTGGACCCGACGCTGGACGAGGCGGCGATGGACTTAGGGTCCCGCCCCTTCGCCGTGTTCCGTGACGTGACCCTGCCGCAAAGCATCCCCGGCATCATCGCGGGCGGTATGCTGGTATTCATCCCGGCAGCGGGGGAGTTGGTCATTCCGACGCTGGTGGGCGATAGTTCCTCGCCCATGATCGGGCGTGTGATCTCCGACGAATTCGCCTCGGCCCGCGACTGGCCGATGGCCTCTTCGGTGGCGGTGGCTTTGTTGATCCTGATGGTGGGGCCGATGATGGTCTACAGCCATTTCGAGGCCCGCGCGCAGACCAAGGAGAAATCCGAATGAAGCGCCGCAGCCCGTTCCTGTTCACCATGCTCGGATTTGGCTTTGCGTTCTTCTACATCCCAATCCTCTCTATGATCGTCTATTCCTTCAACGCCTCGCGGCTTGCCACCGTCTGGGGCGGATTTTCCACCAAGTGGTACGGATCGCTGATGTCGAACGGGCAGGTCGGCAAGGCCCTGTGGCTTTCGCTGGAAATCGCCGTGATTTCATCGACCTGTGCGACGATCTTCGGGACGATGGCTGGGATTGCGCTGGCGCGGTTCACCAAGTTCCGTGGACGGACGCTGTTTTCCGGCCTCGTGACCGCGCCCTTGATCATGCCAGAGGTGATCACCGGCATCTCGTCGCTCATCTTCTTCATCCTGATGGCGCAATATGTCGGCTGGCCCGCCGCGCGCGGGTTCACAACGGTGACCTTGGCGCATATCACCTTTTCGATGGTCTTCGTGACCACCATCGTGCAAAGCCGGATGCTATCGGCCGACCGCGCGATCGAGGAGGCGGCGATGGACCTTGGCAGCCGCCCGTGGCAGGTGATGAAGGATATCACACTTCCGGTGATCTCTCCGGCCATCCTGTCGGGCTGGCTCTTGGCCTTCACGATCTCGATGGACGACGTGGTGATCACCAACTTCACCACCGGGCCTGGGACGACAACGCTGCCGATCCTGATCTGGTCGAAGGTCAAGCTGGGGGTGACGCCGGACATCAACGCGCTGGCCACGCTGATCGTGCTTGCGGTGGGGGTTTGCGTGCTGGCGGCCGGGGTTGCGATGAACCGGGCCGAGATCAAACGTGAAAGGGACCGCCGGATGGCATACAGGGCAAACGAATGAGCAATTTATCCCTTCCAGTGGGTGCCAAGGGATCGGGCCGTGCGCGTTATGCGGCGGCGATGGACCTGTATCAGGTGGGCCAGATCAGCCCTCAGGTGCTGGAAATCTACCGCATCGCCTCGGCGCTGGACGGGCAGGACCCCGAACCGATGCTGGCCGAGATTGGCGAGGTCTCCTTGGCAGAGCAGGCTTCAGGCGAGGAGATTTTCCGCCGTCTTATCGAAGAATCCGACCGCTATCTGGCGACCCTGACCGGCCCGGGCGTGGCAGAAGTCAGAGCCAGGCTGAACCTTTGGCGCGGCGGCCCAGTAACGTTGAGGCCATGCGGCAATGCCGTGATCGCGGCCCATCTTGGCGATGCGCTGGCAGCACTGGCTGTGACCCATCTGGCCCTGGCGCAGGCGATCGCTGCGGCAGCGCCTTACCTCACGTGGCATCCTTATGATTCCTATCCCATCGCGGAGATCGGCGCGGCTTTTGCCGATGGTCAGGCCTATGCCTCGCTGATCGGCGAGGACGCGACCATTCCGGCCAAGGACTATGACCTTGGCATCTTCCTGATCGCCCCGCATCTTTTGTACCGCGACCACCACCACGCGGCACCCGAACTATACGCCCCTTTGACCGGCCCGCATGGCTGGCGCTTTGGCCCCGGCACCCCGCTGATCGTCAAACCCGCCCATATGCCGGTCTGGAACGACCCGCACCGCCCGCATATGACGAAGGTGGGCGCCGTCCCCTTCCTCGCCCTGTTCGGCTGGACAGCGGATGTCAGACAAGCCGCCGTGGTGATCCCCGCCGGGGATTGGGCAGAACTTGAGGCGTTGCGTCTTGGTTAGGTCGATGGGCCAGGCTCGCTCAATAGGCCTGCCGCGACCGAGGCGGGCCAAGGTAGAACGCGCTGAACTCCACCGCCAGACCCGCGCGCGACGGCGAGCAGGTGGCAGGGCCGGCCTGAACGTTCAAGTCTGGCGGGAAATACGCCAGGCGGAACATCACCCAGTCTTGCTGCAACCGATACTGCACCCAGACCGCATCGCCCACCCGTGTCAGCCGCAGGCCCAGCTTGCCATGCAAGCCCGCAAGCGGCATCTGCGACCAATCCGACTTGCCCACCGTAACCACAGTGGCGAGGTAGGCCTGCCCGTTCACATATTCGACCCCCGCCTTGATCCAATGCGCCTCATCGGCACGGAGCATCAGACCGGCCTGATCGTACTGCGCCTGATAATCGGCCGAAAAGTCCACCTCGCAGGAGAATTCCGCTTCCGTGGGCGCAAGGCAGGCGTGGCCGTTGTCATGACGAAAGGCATAGTAGGTGTCGCGCCAGAAATCGCCCTTGTCACCCGTCACCACCCGCATCATCCCCGCATCGCGGACCTCGGAGGCGGGCGGGTTGAACCATGTCAACTTGTCAGGCCACATCATCACTCTCCCCCATCCAACGCCAGAATGGCCCCTGACAGGCCGCGGATCAACCGCCAAGTCGGGGCCACTTGCCCCGATCCGCTTGCGGAGACCGAGGTCCTCCAGACACACCCCTGCCATCCAGACCGACCAACCCCCAAGCCGACCCGCCAGAAGGAGCCCCTATGCGCGACATCACCGAAGCCGACCGCAAGGTTGCCAATATCCACACCGCGGCCTTCGTGCCCTTCGTCTATCCCGACGGCACAGCCCTTGGTGATGCGGTGCTGCAACTGAACACCGATGCACCTTTGGGCACCGGTTTTCACGTTTACCGCATGCCCGCCGGCATGACGACGCTGGGCCACCGCCACAACGGCCACGAACAATTCCTGATCCTTGAAGGCGAGTTGCACGAACCTGACGGCAAAGTCTTCAGGGCGGGTGATCTTGTGTTCTACCGCGACGGGTCCGAGCACAACTCCTACACCCCGAACGGCTGTCTTCTGGCTGTGCACATCGCAGGCCCCGAGTTCGCCGTCGACTGAACCTGCAGCGCGCGCGGGCAAGGTCTTGCCTTGGCCCGCGACTGACGCTATGACATCTCCACCTTGAGGCGGCGAGTTGGCGGAGAGGTTACGTACCGGATTGCAAATCCGTGTAGACCGGTTCGATTCCGGTACTCGCCTCCAAGGTTTTCAATGGCTTAGCGCCTCCGATGCTCACATGGTATCACTCCTTCTATCAGATTCTTGTTCGCTGCTTATTCCGTTTCGTCAGTTTCGCTTTGCCACCGCAGAGCGCGCAAGGATGATTTAGCGCGCCTCTCCAGCGTATTTCTTCGCCATCGCGGTCGTCTTGTGGCCGCTTTAGGTGGCGATTTCTTCGTCGACGCAGTCCGCCCATGCCCGTTCCATGATCCCGCGATATCGCATGGCTTGAAGGTCAAAGGCCTCAAGGCCGATACCCGCGAAGGCGTTGGCCAGCCGGTCTATCAGATCCGGCCCGCTTCCCGCCTGCGGCTTGAGCAGCACGGAAAAGCTGTTACCGTCATCGTCCGGCTTTGTCTTGGCCCCTGCCAGCGCCGGAACCATGCGCGTTCCGACCGCTTCCATAGCCGCTGCAATCGCCGGGTCAGGGCCTTGATAGGACCGGTCCCACTGCACCAGCGACCCCGCCTTGACGTTGCCGAGCGCCTTGGCGGCGGCGGTGTAGGGGGCGTGCGTTCCTGTTGCTTTTGCCGCGTCGATCGCCTTGCGGCGGCGGTCTGCTTCGTCCTGCGACAGGGGCGCGGGCATCAGCCTAGCGCCTGCTCGAAGGTCCGGGCGTATCCGGCAATCATCTGCGCCCGGTCGGTCCCGTTGATGATGCGCCGGGCGTTCACGTAATCGCCGGGCAGGTAGTCGGAAAACATGCGCCTGGTAAACCAACCCTCGGTCATGCCCTCGATTGCGATGCGCGCCGCATTGGCGTCATCCATTGCAAGCTCCGGGTGCTTGATCAGGTCCACGCCGATCTTGGCCCCCGCCTTGGCGTAGTTGGCGCGGCCTGTCAGTTGCACATATCCCCTGCCCCGGTAGCGGTAGCCATCGCCGGGGATGGTGTTGCCCAAGGCCTTTCCCAGCGTTGTCCCCGCGTCGTACTTTGCGAAATAGGGCGGGGAACCGTATTCGCTGATGGGCTGCATACGGCCTGCCGTCTCATGACATGCCGTCGCCAGCAGATAGGCCCGCCAACTCACGGGAAGGCCCTCAGAGGCCGCGAGCAGGGCGTTGCAGCCATCGACCTGCGCTTGGGTCAGAGTGTGCAGCAGGCCCGCCTTGACGACGCCAAAGAAGCGCGCCGGGGTCATTCGTCCTCCTCCTCTTTCGCCTTGATCATGGCCCCCGTCAACAGCCGGACATTCTTTTGGATTTCGTGAATGCTGTTTTCAATCGCGTTGACCCGCGCCCGGCCCAGACTGCCGCTGACCCTGCCCCGCGCCTGAATGGCTGCGGGCGCGTTGATGTTGAGCCTGATCTGTGTGCCGGACGTGTTCGTCTGTGGCGGGATGTAAACGGTACCAGACCAAGAGTGATAGGCCTCGCCACTGGTCGGACCCTGCCACACAAACGCGGATTGCGTCCCTTCCAGCGTCACACCCGCAATGGTGACAGCGAAGGACACGCGGCCCGTCACAGCGGCCATCAGCAGGGTTGAGGAATACCGGATGTCGTAGTAACCGCCGACGACCGGGACGTTGCTCACGGTCAGAACGTTGTTTCCGCCTGTTGCCAGCGTTGTCAGTTGATCAAGCTCAAGATCAAAGATGAATGACCCATGACCGACGGAATAGGTATTGCCGCCGAAGCTCTGCCGATGCCATGCATAGGGACGGTTCACCGTCCCGCCCGATGTATAGGCCGTGTATGCGGTGCCATCGACGGTCGCGGAGGCAACGGCCATGTCATCAACACTGTAAAGCTGGAACGTGCTGCCGCTGACGCCCTGCGCGATGAATTCCTTGTTGGCGATTTGCGTCATGCCGCCGACGCCGCTGTCAATCCGCACCCGGTCGCCGTTGTTGAAGTGGCACGCGCCGGAAACCGTGACCACAACCGGGTTGGCCTGCGTGGCAGCGGTGATGGTCAGGGCCTTGACCCGCAGATCAAGGATGCCCTGATTGCCTGCGCGGGTCATTTGGATGAAATTGTTGGAATGGCCGATGCTCTCGGCCACAGCGTTTTCACCGATAACGATGCCGATGTTGCCCGCATCACGGCCCCGGAAGGCGTTCGCCTGCACATCGGTCCACCCCGCGCCGATCTGCACGCCAATGGGCCAGTCGCGGATCACGTTGCTGTAGACCCCCCAGCCGGTGGTCCATGCCAACACGGCGGAAGACCTATCCGCCGGGGCTTGGGTGATGGCCGCAAGACCGCTGCCCGTGGCCCCGCCGTCATTGGGAAAGCTGCACCCCTCGACCAGCACACCTTCCGCCACTCCGGTCCCGGAATAGCCCAGCCGCACCGCATAGCTCGACCCGTCGAACGAGGAATTGCGCATGGCAAAGCTGGATGAGTTTTCCAGCATAATCGGGGAAAAGATGAAGCTGTCATTGATCGAAGTATGTGCCGCCGCGCCCTGCATCAGGGTGTTGGGCGATTGGCTGGATGCCGTCCCGATGCGCAGCGCGATGGCGCTGGCCGTCCCCCTGATCCACCAGCACCGATCAAACGTGACAAATTTGTTGTTTTCGACCAGAACCTGCGCGACGGTCACGTCGTTGGTTTGCGGCGCGAATTGCACCCCGCTGAAGTGGATTTGCGAGCCGCTGAAGTCGTCAGCGTTCACGCTGTTCTCGGCGTTGATCGTCACGATGCTTTCTACGGCCTTGTTGGTCCGCATGACCAGGCCGGAATAGTCCTGCATGAAGGACCCGCCCAGTATCCAGCCGCCCATCGCGCCTTCGTTGCGCAGCTTGCCGCCCGTCAGGGTGCCAAGGCCGGTGCCGTTGAAGGCCGCGCCCAGATCGTCCAGCAGCGTGACGGTGTTTGTTGTCACCGTGCCAATCGTCCACGGCCCGCCGCTGAGAGTGTTGGCCCAGGTGCCGCCCGTCACATCCTTGACCCAGACACGCTCGCCCGCGACAAAGCCATGGGCCGTGATGGTGAAGACGGCGGGGTTGGCGGCGGTGGCCGATGCGATGGTCTTGGAATTGCCCGCGCCGGAATAGATCGTGATCGACCCCGGATCGTTCAGGTTCGACATGGCCGTGGTGCCCGACCAACTGGCAGAGCGTTTGCTGTCGTACAAGATCGGTGTGGAATGGGTTACAGTACCCCGCACGACCCCGTTTTCCGTGTTGGCCAGCCCGTCGAGATAGGCCTGCAGCGCGACCAGATCGCCGTTGAAGTGATCGTCCGTCGCCTGCCCGTCGGGTAATCCCCAATGCAATGCGCGGCTGGCTGGTGAACCGGAAGGCCAGGGGCTGGAAGAAAGCCGGGGGCGGTGCCGTTCTGAACCCTGGCCAATGGAGCCGCTTTGAGACCTCAGCCGCAGGACGGAAGGTGACGTGGGCTTGAGTCCGTGGCCACAATGGCACCGAACACAACGAGCGGGCCGACATGTTGGCTTACGCGCAAGCGCGGCAGGCGGAGGAGATTGTCAGGGCCTGACCCGCCCGGAACCGAGGGCAAGGGCCGCACGCGACAATCCAAGCCTCATGCCGCGGTGGGCAGCAAGCGTGGCAACTGTGTTCAAGTGATCGGCCAAAAATTGCCGGTCCTGCGGCTGGTTCCACGAGCCGGAATGGGCGTAGAAGTTCGTCATATGCTGTTGATTCAATTCGACCTTTCGACTATCCGGTGGAGCGTCCAGCACACTGCCGTTTGCACAATGGCAGAACCCGTTAAGGCAAGCCAAGGATTTTTCCCTTCCCCGGATCAACGGCTTTGATGGCGCAGGCTTCGTTGGGCGCAGTGGCGTTTCTGCGGTGGTCGGATCTGTCATTTCTTGGGACGTTTCTTGTGCCAGTGCGGCGCGCCATTGTGGAAATCCACGAAGACCGCCAAGGCCCGGCTTACACGATCGTCACCAGTCCGTTGCCCGTCGAAGACTGGCACAGGTCTATCGGTGACCTAACTCTGGCCGACGCCATGCTCGACCGCCAAGTCCACAACGCCCACCGCTTGGAACTCGACGGTCACTCGACGCGGAGGGCGGGTGGCCCATCCGAAAACATTGACGAGGGCCAAAGAGCCTGACTTCAAAAACCGTGCCCAGGCTGCGACGATTATCCGGTGACCGGAAACTCCGGAATTGGTGACCGGATCTTGCCGGAACGACCGGCGGCATACGTCGGAAGGCGCACATGCATCAACATGCGGCGGGGTGCCCTATCGCTGGCACAACAAGCAATGCTGGTGGAGCGTCTTATGCCGTCGCTGCCCGGAAGATCATCCAGCCTTCGACCTCCTTTTCCACCGTCAGACCCTGCCAGCGATCAGGGTCATGCAGGATCACGAGATTCTTCAGGTCGCCGCCGATTTCATCGTTCAGTTTGTCCAGCGACTTGATCTGCTCCCACACGCTGCCGGTTGCGTTGTTCAAAGGCATGTAGATGCCGTCGTTGTTGTGACCATGCAACTGGCATTTGTTATAAAGACAGTCGCCGGAAATCACCCGCCGACCCTGTCCGGTTTCAAGGATGACGAACTGCTGACCGATGGTGTGGCCGGAAGCAATGCGCACATGAAGGCCGGGCAGCACGTTGTCCTTGTCGCCATCGATGAGAGTGACTCGATGCTCGATCGAGGCGTCAAGGCAGGCACGCAGATTTTCGGGATCGATGATCGCGGTCAGGTGCGAAAAGCGTTTTGGCAAGGCAATGGCTTCGTACCAGGTCAGCAGCTCGGATTTCTGGATGTGGATCTGGGCCTTTGGAAACTCGGCAATCGACCCCATATGGTCGAAATGGGCGTGCGTTACGATGATGTCGGTGACCTCGTCCGCCGCGATGCCCATTTCCGCCACCATGCGCACTGGGGAAATCCAGTTCGGGATGCCAAACTTCCGCGCGAACCCCGAGGAGGCCTCGTCCTGCATGAAGCCGGTGTCGATCAGCACCTTGCGCGGACCTTGTAGGGCAAGGATGAAGCTGAACGGCAGATCAACCGCCCCGGCATGGGCCATGCCCGCGATCAGATCGACCCAGGGCTGCTGGTGCGACCGGGCGTATTCCATGACGTAGATATCCCAGGTTGCCGACATGGCTTGCTCCTACTTTTCGGCCAACATCCGGCCGAGTGATGACAGTCCGACAGCCACGATCAGGATCGCGCCCTGGAACACGTATTGCGAGAAGGTGGGCGCCCCGAAAATGTTCAGCCCGTTGAAGCCGACCGCGATGATCAAGGCACCGATGAATGTGCCGAAGACGTGGAACTCGCCATCGCGCAGGGTGGCCGAACCAAGGAAGACGGCGGCGAAGGCGGTCAAAAGATAACTGTCGGCTGCACTCGCCGTGCCAGACCCAAGGCGCGAGGCCAAGAGGATGCCGGTCAGCGCCGAACACATGCCCGCGATCACGAAGCCGAGGATTTTCACCCGGTCCACGTTGATCCCGGCCAGTCGGGCGGCACTGGCATTGCCACCAACCGCCTGGATCTCTTGGCCTAAAGCGGTCTTTTCCACCAGCACCCACAGCGCGCCCAGAACCACCGCCATCACGACGATGTTGTTGGGGATACCCCAAAGCCAGCGGCCCAGCGAAAGCTGCAGGAAACCTTCCGGCACACCGGCGACAATCGGCACGCCGGCAGAATAGGCGAAGGCGAGACCGGTGATGATGGTGCCAGTGCCAAGGGTGGCAATGACCGAGTTCACCCGCATCTTGGTCACGATGAACCCGTTCACCAGGCCAATCAGCGCCCCCGCCGCCACGACGATGAAGATCGCCACCGGGATCGGGATCTTGTCATGCACGATCAGGCCGGTCACAAGGATGCCGTGCAGGCTGGCACCAAACCCGACGGAAAGGTCCAACTCTCCGACGATCACGGCAAGGGTCAGGCCTCCGGCCAGGATCATCACCAGCGAGGTCTGGTTCAGCACGTTGGTGAAGTTGGCAAAGCTTGGGAACGCTTTGGGGGAAAGCACGGAAAAGGCCATGATCATGGCGAGCAATCCGATGATTGTCGCATAGCGGGCAAAGACGGTCAGCCAGATGCGGTAGGTGTTCATGCTGGTTGAACCGTGCCGGAATAGCTTGCCCCGATGATGGCCTTGCGCGTCACGTCTGTTCCCTTCAGTTCTTTGACTATTCGTCCTTCCGACATGACCAGCACGCGGTCACACAGCTCTGGCAGTTCGTCCGGCTCGGAGGATATGGCGATGACCGCCATGCCGTCTTTGGCCATTTCGCGGACCAGCCGGTGAATCTCGGCCCGCGCGCCGATGTCAACGCCGCGCGTCGGCTCGTCCAGTATCAACAACTTCGGTCTTCGGTTCAGCCAGCGTCCGATGACGACCTTCTGCTGGTTGCCGCCGGAAAGCCTTCCCACCGGCTGCTGCGGCCCGGTCGCCTTGATGGCAAGCGCGCGGATCGTTTCAAGCGCAAGACTGCTGCGGGCCTTGGGGCTGATCAAAGGCAGCAGCGGGCCGAAGATCACTTTGTCGAGGTTGGCCAGCGACAGGTTGAAGGCAATGCTCTTGGTCAGGAGCAAACCATCGGCGCGGCGCTCCTCCGGCACATAGCCGATCCCGGTTTTCACCGCCTGTGTGGGAGAGCGGGGGTCATAGGTCGCGCCATCCAGCATCATGGTGCCGCTGTCGCGACGGTCTGCACCGAAAATGAGCCGGGCAAGTTCGGTGCGTCCCGCGCCCACCAGCCCGCCAAGCCCCAGAACTTCGCCGGAATGAACTTGAAAACTGACATTGCGGACCGAGGGCAAGCGGCACAGGTTCGCCACGCTCAGCATCGGTTTGTCCGACGGTTTGGGGGCCGTCAAGGCCGGGGTCTGCTCGGGAGCATGACCGACGATGGCGGTGACAAGACGGTCGCGGGTCAGGTCGCTGCGCCCGAAAGATGCGGCAAGCTGACCGTCCCGAAACACGGTCACGCTGTCGCAAATGCCAAGAACCTCGTCCAGCCGATGCGACACATAGAGTACGGCGACGCCGGAAGCGGACAGGTCTCGGATGATGGCAAGAAGGCGTTCCGCTTCGGCATCCGAAAGCGAGGCCGTGGGTTCATCCATCACGATAAGTTTGGCATTGCGCACCAGCGCACGGCAGATTGAGATCAGCCAGTTCTCGGCTGCCGAAAGGCCGCGAACCGGCGCGTGCAGATCCGACCGGATGCCAAGTCGCCTGACCAAGGGGGCTACGGACACTTCAACGGCGGCCCAATCGACCATGCCAAGACGCTGCGGCTTTGGCACCCCTAGCATCAGGTTTTCCAACACGGTCATGCCCGGCACGAAGGCCAATTCCTGATGGATGAAGCTCATCCCCAAAGATGTCGCCTGATCTGGCGCATGGATGTCCGCGTCAATTCCGTCGACAGCGATCGTGCCGCCATCAGGCCGCACCAGACCGGCGAGGATCTTGATGAACGTCGACTTGCCTGCGCCATTGGCGCCGACCAGTCCATGGATTTGGCCGGGCGCAATCTTGAGCGACACGCCCTTCAGCGCGGCGACCCCGCCATAAGATTTGGCGATGGCATGGGCCTCAAGAAACGGGGGCGCGATTTGCGTCCCCGTCTGAAGGTTCAAGGTGGATGCAGGGTTCAACTTACAGCCTTACTGCAGAGCCTCGGGGTGCTTGGCGGTGAAGTCGGCAATCGTCTCGGAGGTCACCAGAACCGCCGGAACTTCAGCGGCTTTCGGTTCCCACGCGGCGCCGGCCTTTTTGATCTCGTCCAGCATCTTCACCATGTTGTAGCCTTCAGAAAGGCTGTCCTGCCAGGCCGTGGCGGTCATGAAGCCGTTCTTGATGTTCTCAAGCGCCTGCGCGTTGCCGTTGATCCCGTAGACTTTCACATCCGTGCGGTTTTGCGACCGCAGCGAACCGATTGCCCCAATGGCAGGATCGTCCCAGCAACCCCAGATGGCCAAAGGCTCGCTGTCGGCCGGGTGCGAGGCCAGCCAGGCGTTGGCATATTGCGCGCCGTCTTCGAAGTAGCCCGGAATGCGCACTTCGTTCTTGGTCACCTTAATGTCCGGGAACTTGGCCACCATTTCGTCCATGACTTCTTCGCGGTTCCGGCAAACCTCGCCGGTGTGATAGGTCAAGGCAAGGATGGAACCCTTGCCGCCCATATTCTTCAGCATCAGTTCGACCACCGGAATGGCCATCGGGCCGCCAGAACCGTTGGTCGCAGCAACCGTCGACCCAAGCCCGCCGCCCCAAGAGACGACCGGGATGCCGGCCGTCTTGGCCGCGTCAAGCCCGGCACCAATCGACGACCACGGGAAGACCATGTCGATGATGGCGCCAGCGCCAACCTGCGCGAAGTTCTGGATGGCCGCATTGGCCTGATCGGCGTTGCCCGCCGCATCGACCACATTCACCGTCCAGCCAAGTTCATCCGCCGCTTTGGTCGCGCCGTTGATGTAGCGCACGTTGTTGGCCTCGGTCGCTGAAATCGACACGATGCCCACCACCGGCTTGCCTTCTGCGAAGGCCAGCGTGCCGGTCACAGCCAGTGCTGCAACGGCAAACCCAAGTTTTGACGTCCTCATGATTTCTCCTCCCATGTGCACGGCTTTCATTCGTCTGTAGCCGCCTAATCGTTTCGCTAAACTTCTGCAGAATCAGATGGATTTCAAGGAGAATCGGAAATATGTCAGCCTTTAGAAGGAGAATTTTTCCGATTTTCCAGCTAAACGTTTAGATGGTCTCATGTCCACGATCAAAGACATCGCGAAAGCAGCACGGGTTTCGACGGCCACTGTCTCTGCCGTTGTGAATGGTTCAGCCTATGTCAGCCCAGAACTTCGCCAGCGGGTCGAGAAGGCTGTGCACGACCATGGCTATCGGCCCTCGCGTGCGGCCCGGACCCTGCGCCACGGGCGAAGTGAACTGATCGCCCTGTCGGTTTCTGACCTTGCCAATCCGTTTTACGCCCGCATGATCCGCGCTGCCGAGGCTTTGGCTTCGGCCAGTGGCTACGCCCTGGTGGTCTTCAACAGCGATGAAAACCGCAGCAGTGAAGCCCGGATCATCAATCGCGTGCAAGCCTTGGGCTGCGATGGGCTGCTGATCGTTCCGGTGGGCGCACCGTCGGAATATGGTGCCGGAGAGTTGACCTCTGCACCGCCCAAGGTCCTTCTAGGCCGGGCCATTGAGGGCGAACCCGTTGATGCGGTCGTGATCGACAATATTTCTGCAGGGCGACAGGCGACAGAATACCTGCTTGATCTGGGCCATCGCAGGATCGGCAGCATCACCGGGCGGATGAGCATTTCAACCGGGCGCGGGCGGCTTGACGGCATGATAGAGGCGATGCGGGCACGCGGGTGCGCGCCGCTGGAACGAGACATCCGGACGGGAGAATTCCGCGAGGAAGTGGCTTATTCGGCAGCGCTTGATCTGTTGCGTGGCCATGATCGGCCAACCGCGCTCTATGTGGCAAACGGCGTGATGGCGCTTGGCGTCATGCGGGCCTTGGCGGACCTTGGATTGCGCTGCCCGCAGGATGTTTCGATTGCATCAACCGATACGATCGCGGGGCATGTCGGGATCAGCCCGCGCCTGACAAGGACAGAACATCCGGTTGCCGAAATGACCACCGAAGCGGTGCGATTGCTGCTTGGGCGCATCAACGGCGATGACACGTCCAATCCGCGTACAGTTGTCTTTGCTCCTTCGCTGGTCGTTGGTGACAGTTGCGCGCCGCTGCAGTGAATCGATGACTGCCAACGCATGCAACTTTGCAGCATTGCTGCGGCATTGCATGGCGCTGGGGGGGGGCTTGCAGAAGGTCAAGCCGAGCCACTTTTCCCTTCGAGCTTCCCGCCGCTCAATCGGATCGATACCCCTGCGGATTTGGTCCCTCATTTCGGCGGCTTGAACCCGGGCGATCGCGAGGCCCACTTCGAGGAAGACGCCAAGTCCGATTTCGCGGCGCTCGGAGCCGATGAGGCGCCCACCTGCTGGCAGAGACCCGGCACGCCACCCACGGCGTGGACGCCCTCGCGGGAGCGTTTGACTTCGGTAGCTTACAACTCTTTTGCGCGCTTCGGCATCTCGAACCTCTGACCCGCCATATGACCCACCATCGTGTACACGATGCGTCGCAATCTGATGCAACATCGTGCGAAAGGTCTCTATTCAATCCATTGCTCTCGAATTATCAAAAATCGGGTCATGCACGACCGTGCGACAAGCTGAAGTCCGATTCCAGCGGCGGCACTCGCCTCCAAATCTTCCGGATCCCATTCTCCCAGAAACCGGTGCGGGTCACTTGGACAAGCTTTCAGGGTATAGGACTGGCCCGGTGACAATCGCGTTGCGTGCCGGATGCAATCCTTCCTCGACGGACAGCAAGGGTTACGGGCAAAGCAACTTGATTGCGAATCCTTGTGGTGCCAAACTGGCCAAATTGTTCAATTTGGCGCCATGTTATCGCAGTGCCTTGCAGCGCCGACATTCCGAGGAGGATACCCGATGCCCAAGGTGGCGCCACCGGCATTGCCGAAGAAATGGGACCGCGACGAGATCCCGGCCCAGAAAACAGCCCTGCAAGACGTCAAGGACTTGCAGACCCGTGCGAAACTCGCGCGCGAGGAAGGCACCAAGGCGCTGAAGGCGGCCGATCTCGCCGCGCAGAAATTGGGAAATTATCTGGCACTGACCGCCAAGCAGCATGACCCCAAGAAGGTGGAGCAGGCCGAGGCTCTGAAGCCCGTGGTGATCGGACTTTATGAAGATGCTCACAAGCTCAGCAAGGACCTGTCCCTGCCTTCGGGGGAATACGACGTTTGGGTGACCGCCCAGTCCAGACCGAAGTTTTACCACAATGCCGAAGCGGCCGGGAAGAAGGCGGTCTGGTCGTTCAAGTACGAAGATACCGGATTGAAATCGATCAACGGCGAGTTCGACATCACGATGGACCGCAGCTATGCCGATCTGAAGGGCGACGAGAACAAGCAGGCCAAACAGATCAGCGACGAGGCCGTGGACCATGTGAAAAAACTCACCGGGGCCAAGGTGGTCAAGGTCGTCAGGTCCTAGGGTGGCACTTCACAGATAGCGCCGGAAGGCCAGCGCGGTCAGGCAGACAGCCCAGCCGAGGATCGCTACCCGCACCCAAGCCGCGGGCAGGCGTCTGGCCACCCGCACGGCCACGTAGCCGCCCGCAATCGCGCCGGACATCATGATCAGCGACGGTACCCACCGGATGATGCCCGATCCGATGAAGATCGCGATGGCCACGAGGCTCGACAGCGCGGTGGTGATGTTGCGCACCGAATTGCCCTGATGGATCGTCATGGTGGAAAAGACGCCGTAGATGGCGAAGAGGATGATTCCCATGCCAAGGCCGAAATACCCGGCGTAGATATAGACGCAGAACTCCAGCGTCAGTTGCAGCCAGACCCAGTTGTCGCGGTTGAAGCCCGGCATCCGCTCGACCACGGACTTGATCCTTGGGCCAAGCGCGAAAGACGCAGTAGCGAACAGCAAAAGCCACGGGATCGCCTGCTGGAAAGAGGCCTGTCCGGTATGGGTCAAGATCAGCGCGCCCAAGAGGCCGCCGATGGCCGACAGACCCAGCCGCAGGCCGAGGTTCTTCTTCATCGTCGCCAATTCGCTGCGGTAAACCCAGGTCCCGACGATGTTGGCCGGCAGCACGGCCACGAAGTTGGAGGCATTGGCCTCGATCTCGGTCATGCCAGCGGCCAAAAGCAGGGGGAAGGTCATGAACCCGGCCCCGCCCGCGATGACGTTGATCACCCCGGCCAATACGCCCCCCGCAAACAGCAGGATTGCTTCGTGCAGCGCCATGGTGCCTCCGGACTTGCGGGCGCACCATGGTCCGGTGGCAGGCCGGGTGCAACCCCCGCCCTGCCCTTTGCAAACCGGGCCGAAGCAGGTCTACTGCGCGTAACTGAAGCCCCGATTCCCGACCAAGGCCCAGAGGAAACCATGGACAGCACCGAACTTCTGCGCAAATCACCGTTTTCCCTGGATCAGGCGGCGATCGACTGGGTCATGGCAACCAAGGCCGCCATGACGGCGGAGGAGAGGGTCGGGCAGCTGTTCGTCTTTCACTCGATGGGCAAGGACCCGTCGGAACTGGCGCGGCTCGCGGCGTTGAAGCCCGCCGGGATCACCCGGACCTTCTCAGCCGATCTGGACCATGAGGCGGCCTTTGTCGATGCCATGCAGGGCGCGGCGCAGGTGCCGATGTTCGTCTCGGCCGATCTTGAAGGCAGCCGGATGTCGCTGGCGGTGGGAACCGAGGTGCCCAACCCCCTGGCGCTGGCGGCAGTGAACGATGCGAAGGCCTCGCGCAGCATCAGCCGGATTATGGCCGAGGAGGCGCGGGCGATCGGCATCAACTGGTCTTTCACCCCGGTGATCGACATCAACCACGCCTTTCGCAGCGCCATTGTCGCGACGCGGGGCTTTGGGTCGCAGGTGGACGTGATCGAAGCGCAGGCGCTGGCACAGATCACCGAGTTTCAGGCGGCAGGTATTGCCGCCACGGTCAAGCACTGGCCGGGTGAGGGCTATGACGACCGCGACCAGCATCTGTTGACCACAATCAACCCGCTGGCGCGGTCGGACTGGGAGGCCACCTTTGGCCGTCTGTACCGGGCCGCCATCGCGCAGGGGGTGATGTCGGTCATGTCGGCCCATATCGCCCTGCCCTCTTACATTCTGTCGCAGTACCCGGATGCGGGGGTCGAGGCCTATCGGCCTGCCTGTATCTCCAAGGCGCTGAACCTTGATTTGCTGCGCGGAGAACTGGGCTTCAACGGGCTGATCGTGTCGGATGCCACACCTATGGCGGGGTTCGGGTCATGGGCATCCCGCGAGGAAATGCTGCCCGAAGTCATTGAGAACGGCTGCGACATCATCCTGTTCTCCCGCGATGCGGAGGCCGATGTCACCTTGATCGCGGCGGCAGTGGCGGATGGCCGAATCAGCGCGGAACGGCTGGATCAGGCGCTGACGCGGGTTCTGGGGCTGAAGGCGTGGGCCGGGCTGCACAAGGGGGCTGAAAAGGTCAACCGGGCGGCTTTGGCACGGCCCGAGAACAAGGCGGCGGCTTTGGCAGTGACGCAACGGGCGCCGACTTTGGTCAAGGATGTGAAGGGCTTGCTGCCTTTGTCGGTGGCCAAGCACAAGCGGGTTCTGGTGGTGACCTCTGGCATCATCGTGCCATTCTTTTCGCATGCCATCCCCTTCGATTTGCCCGACATGCTGAAAGCCGAGGGGTTCGAGGTGACCTTGCACACACCGGGTCTGGTGCCCTTGGCCAAGGATTACGACCTGATGCTGTATCTCTTCGGTGAGGAGACCCTGCTGACACGGGGCCGCATCTTCCTCGACTGGCTGAAAATCACCGGCAATTTCGGCGCAGCCATGGCCCGGCACTGGCATGAGATTCCAACGCTGATGGTGTCGTTCGGCTATCCCTATTACCTCTACGACGCCCCGCGCGCCCCGGCCTATGTCAACGCCTATGCCACAATGCCCTCGATGCAAAAGGCGGTGGTGGAGTGTTTGATGGGTAGGGCCGCGTGGAACCCCAACAGCCCGGTCGATGCCTTCTGCGGCCTGCCGGACGCGCGGTATTAGGGCCCATATTGTTCTGCAAGAAATGCGCGGGCCAGATATCGGCGTTTCTGGAAACCGTCAGACCGAAACCTCGGCCCGCAGCGCCTCTTGTGTGATCTCGGTCCGGCTGCCCTGCAGGGCCACCGCCCCCCGGCGCAGGATATAGAACTGGTCGGCGAGGCCATAGGCAAAGTCGAAGTATTGCTCGACCAGAATGATGGCGATGTCGCCTTTGGACTTCAGATAGGTGATGACCCGGCCGATCTGGCTGATGATGTTTGGCTGAATGCCCTCGGTCGGCTCGTCCAAGAGCAGGACCTTGGGCCGCATGATCATGGCGCGGGCGATGGCGAGTTGCTGTTGCTGGCCTCCTGACAGGTCGCCGCCCCGGCGGCGGGTCATGTCTTTCAGGACGGGAAACAGGTCGTAGATTTCATCCGGCACCCTGTGGTCGGATTTGGGCAGCACGGCATAGGCGGTTTCAAGGTTCTCCCTCACTGTCAGCAGGGGGAAGATCATCCGCCCCTGCGGGACCACCGAGACGCCCCGCGCCGCCATGTCCTGCGGACGGAGGCGGCCCAGCGTTTCGCCGTTCAGGATGACATCCCCGCCCGAGCGGATATGGGTGCCCGCTAGCGCCTTCAGGAACGAGGTCTTGCCCACCCCATTGGTCCCCATGATGCAAGTGACCTCGCCGACCTTGGCCGTGAAATCAATGCCATGCAGGATTTGTGATCCGCCATAGTGCAGCGTGAGGCCTTTGGTTTCAATCATCAGCCGCGCCCCAGATAAACTTCAATGACAGAAGGAATCTTCGTGACATGATCCAGCGTGCCTTCCGCCAGAACCGAGCCCTCGTGTAGCACGGTCACCCGGCAGTCAAGCCTGCGGACAAACTCCATGTCATGTTCGACCACGACGACGGCGCGGGTCTTGGCGATCTCGACCAGCATGGCAGTGGTCAGTTCGCGTTCCGCGAGGGTCATGCCTGCGGCGGGCTCGTCGACGAGGAGAAGGCGCGGCTCCTGTGCCAGCAGCATGGCGATTTCCAGCCATTGCTTTTGACCGTGGGATAGCTCGCCCGCCTTGCGCGAGAGGTCATCGATCAGGCCGACTTGCGCGGCCAAAGCCTCCACCCGCTTGCGGCCCGCGCCGGAAAGCGCGAAGAGAAGGGCCGCGAAAGGGCTGCGCGGGGATTTCAGGGCGAGGACGAGGTTTTCGGCCACCGTCTGATCCTCAAACACCGTGGGCCGCTGGAATTTGCGGCCGACCCCGGCGCGGGCGATGGCGGCTTCGGACATGGTGAGCAAGGACTGGCCCTTCTCTCCCCAGGTGACCGAACCGGCGTTCGGTTTGGTCTTGCCGGTTACGATATCCATGAAGGTGGTCTTGCCTGCGCCATTCGGGCCGATGATGGCGCGCAGTTCGGTGGGGCCGATGGAGAACGACAGGTTGTTGATCGCCTTGAACCCGTCAAAGCTGACCGAAACGCCGGAGACTTCGAGAAGCGCGCTCATTCCACCGCCTCCTGTTCCTGCAAGGCGCCGTCACCGGGGCCAAGCGGGGCACCTTTGCGGTCCGGCGCACGCAGGCCCTGAAAGCGGTCGAACAACCCGCCGATGCCTTTTGGGGCCCAGAGGGTCACTCCAACGAAGGAGAGGCCCAGAAGCACCTGCCACCAATCGACCCAGTCGATGGTGTAGAAGCCCAAGGGGACAGAGGGGGCGCGGCCTCCGGTGAACCAGCTTGAGAGGAGCGAAACGAAAGCGGCACCGATGACCGAGCCATAAAGCCGCCCCCTGCCCCCGATGGCGACCCAGACGGCGAGGTAGATTGACGCGATGGGGGCGAGTTCCGCCGGGTTGATAATGCCGGCTTGCGGGTAATAGAGCGCTCCGGCCAGGCCGCAGATCACGGCGGTGATGACGAAGACGAACAACTTGTAGCCCTCGACCGGGTAGCCGAGGAAGCGGACGCGGGCCTCATCATCGCGGATGGCGCGCAGGACCGAGCCGAATTTGCTGGAGACGGCCCAGGCCAGCAGAACGTAGGCCAGCGCCAAGGCCGCGGCAGAGGCCCAGAAGAACCAGATGGACAGCAGGTCCTGGGAGGTCTCGGCAAGGCCCGGCAGGTTTTGCAGGCCGGAGAGGCCGTTGTTGCCGCGCAGTCCGGAGTCGTTCTGGAAGAGGTAGAGCGACAGCGCGAGGGTCATGGCCTGGGTCAGGATCGACAGGTACACGCCGGTGACGCGGCTGCGGAAGGCGAGCCAGCCGAAGAGGAAGGCGAGGAGGCCGGGCACCAGCACGACCAGCGCCAGTTGGGCGGGCAGCGAGTGGGCGAAGCTCCAGATCAGGGGGATGTCGGAGCCGCCGACGACGCCGAAGATCTGGGTGCCGACACCTTGGGCGACCTCTTGCGCCGTGGGGGGAATGGGCGATGTGGCGAGCGACTGGACGACGATTTCCTCGGTCCGCGCATACATCAGCCATTGGCCGATCATGTAGCCGCCGAGCGCGAAGAAGGCCATGTGGCCGAGCGAGAGGATGCCGGTGTAACCCCAGACGATGTCCATCGCCAGAGCCGCGAGGCAGAGGCAGAGGGTCTTGCCGAGGGTCTTGACGAAAGAGGTCGACATGGCGCCGGCCCCGAAAGCCGGACTGAGGAGCGTGACCAGCACAGTGAGCGCGACCAGCGCAGCCAAGAACCACAGGACCGAAGGGTTGCGGACGAGGAAGCTTCTTGGCGTGAGGCTGGCCTGCGCGCGGGGGCCAGCCCCCGCACCCCCGGGATATTTGGCCCGGGTGATGGGGGGGGGAGCGGGGGGGATTTGGCC
>CANGHD010000036.1 GCA_947453525.1 Paracoccaceae bacterium
AGGTGCCGTGCGAGACCATTTCGACAACTGGCTGGCAGGCAATACCAAATCGGCGGGAGCCATCCTCGATTTCGTCATCCTGCGCGCCGAAGAACGCCTGAAACGCCGGCAAGAAAAAGAAACCGCCCGCAAGACCGCCACCAAGAAACTCCGCCTGCCCGGTAAACTCACCGACTGCTCCGCCAAAAACCGCGAAGGCACCGAACTTTTCATCGTCGAAGGCGATTCCGCAGGCGGTTCCGCCAAAGCCGCCCGCAACCGCGAGACTCAAGCCCTTCTCCCCCTTAAAGGCAAAATCCTCAACGTCCTTGGGGCCGCTTCCGCCAAACTCCACGACAATTCCGAAATCCGCGACATTTGCGAGGCCCTTGGCGTCACCATGGGCGCCAAATTCAATGTCGACGACCTGCGCTATGACAAGATCATCATCATGACCGACGCCGATGTCGACGGCGCCCATATCGCCGCCCTCTTGATGACCTTCTTCTTCGCGCAAATGCGCCCCCTGATCGACAAAGGCCACCTCTACCTCGCCTGCCCCCCCCTCTACCGCCTGACGCAAGGTGCGCGCCGCATCTACGTTTCCGACGACGCCGAGAAAGAGCTGATGATGGCCAAGGGCTTGGGCGGACGCGGAAAAATCGATGTCCAGCGCTTCAAGGGGCTTGGGGAGATGGACGCCAAAGACCTCAAAGACACCACGATGAACCCCCTGACCCGCCAGTTGATCCGCGTCACCATCGTCGAGGAAGACCCGGGAGAGACCGGCGACCTGGTGGAGCGTCTGATGGGCAAAAAACCGGAACTGCGCTTCCAGTATATTCAGGAAAACGCGCGGTTTGTGGAGGAGTTGGATGTGTGAGGTCGGGAAGACTAATTTAAGCCGGAAGTCGCAGATTGCTTCAGGTCCGAAAGTGTTGCCATAGAAGATGTCAATAGCCCGTTCACCACATCTAGATGAATTGGATCAATACCATGTGGCCCCCCTGGACAGCTTTGCGTTAGAAGCGTCGGAATCTGCGCAATATTGCGATTTAGTTCCTCAAGCTTCTGCGAAAGGTCACTCGCTTTGCTACTGATTGAGGTAAGAGAAGTGCTCTGCGCCTGAACCACGCTTGAGGTCTGCTTCAATTCTTCCGTTGCTGCCTTCGCCATGTTGAATGCCCTCGTCACATCGATAGATGCACGGACATCAGAAGAAATAATATATGTAAATCGATCGTCAATCACTTTCCCATTGATTTTCGTTTTAGGGGGTGGCAACACACTTCCATCAAGGTCGTTCGGCAATACTTCCAAGCTCAGTTCATACCTACCTCGTAGCGTCTGTGCAAAGAGCGCAGCTATGAAACATACCGCACCAACATACAGAAAGGTCTTGAGTAATCGCTCCGTGGCCGCATTTAGGTTTCGAAATGACAGGGCCATAACGACCAAGACCAACATCAGGCCCGCCAATCCAATAGGGCCAAACTGTAAGAATCGGGAAAGCGCATCGACTAAGTCCGGGTTCGCTATTTGATTGTCCATGTGTGGGACCTATGCTTTGTGGAACTCTGGTAGACACAAAAGCAAATTTTCATGAGTATTGGAAGTGGCTTTGATTGTTGAAAGTTTAATCAACACGTTCTGCGATGGGCTCAGACAAACCCCAACCCAATCAACCCCTTACCGCCCGTTCTTCACCCAAACCCCGCCGCCATACCCACCCGATTCGCAAATCATGGTTAACGCCGCCTTCTCCCCCCGCGCGTAGAGACGGAAGGAAGACAGAAGGAAGACGCGAAAAAGACTGGCTCTTCCGGCCAAAACCCCAAGATTAATCCAGCGCCCGCAAGCCCTTACGCGGTTTCACTTGCCCTGAATCGTCGTCAGGTAATTCGCGATCTCCACCAGCCGCTGCGGCGTCGGAGTCTGTATCCCGTCGCCGGTATCGACCAGCACCGTCGGCCCCTCCATCAGCGGCGCGAACTTGGGCATGAGCGCGGTGGGCGCCTTGCCCATCTCATAGCCCCAGATCTTCGACATCACGTAAGCCATTGGAAACTCACCGTTATGCCGGGCCGAGATGCCGGTCAAATCCGCCGGGCGGTGGGCCAAAGTCTTGCCCAACTCGCCATCGCCCTTGCCCGTAACCCCATGACACGGCGCGCAAAGGTCCATGAAATCCGCCTTGCCCGAGGCGGGCTCGGTCGAGGCGGCAGGCACGCAGGCGGCCAGAAGCAGAACAAGGGGGGTGGCGCGGGCAGCAAGCATCGGATTCTCCTGCAATTTCCGTCAGTTTACACCCGAAACGCGCCTCAAACCAGCCTCAGACCACCCGCCCCTGATCGAGCCGCACGATGCGGTCCATCCGCGCCGCGAGGTCCAGATTATGCGTGGCAATCAGAGCCGAAAGCCCGGTCTCGCGGACAACTTCCATAAGAACATCAAAGACATGCGCCGAATTGGCTGGGTCCAAATTGCCCGTGGGTTCGTCCGCCAGCAACAACTTCGGCCTGTTCGCCAAAGCCCGACAAAACGCCACCCGCTGCTGCTCGCCCCCCGAAAGGGCCGCCGGCCGGTGGTCGGCACGCGCCAGAACCCCGACCCGGTCGAGCAAATCCCGCGACCGCGCATCGGCATCCCGGCGCGAAACGCCGTTGGCCAATTGCGGTAAGCTGATGTTTTCCATGGCAGAAAACTCCGGCAAAAGGTGGTGGAACTGGTAGATGAAGCCCACCTCCTGCCGGCGCGCCTCGGTCCGGGCGCGGTCGCCAAGCCCCGTCATCTCGCGCAGCCCATAGTGGATGGAGCCGGCATCGGCCACATCCAGTAGACCCGCGATCTGCAGCAGCGTCGATTTCCCTGCCCCAGAAGGTGCCACCAACGCCACCACTTCCCCAACAGCGACCGTCAGCGAGGCCCCGCGCAAGACAACAACCTCAGAGGGCTTTCCGTGATTATACGCCTTTTCAATGCCTTGCAGGTCCAGATTATTCATAGCGCAAAGCCTCCACCGGGTTCATCCGGGCGGCCTTGCGGGCGGGGATCAGGGTGATGACGAAGGACAGACCCAAAGACAGCGCCATGGCCGACAGCACGTCTTGCAGTTGCAGCTTGGCGGGCAGGTTATAGATACCACGGATAGAGGGATCCCAGACCCCGCCCCCCGACCAGTAGTTGACGAAGGAGAAGATCGGGTCGATGTAGAAGGCGAAAAGGCAGCCCAGCAGTACCCCCATCGCGGTGCCGATCACTCCGGTGAACGACCCGCAGAGGAAGAAGATTCGCAGGATCGAGCCCTCGGTCAGCCCCATGGTCCGCAAGATCCCGATGTCACGGCCTTTGTTCTTCACCAGCATGATGAGCCCCGAGACGATGTTCATCGTGGCGATCAGCACAAGGATCGACAGGATGATGAACATCACGTTGTCCTCGATCGTCAACGCGCGCAGGAAGTTGCCGCTGCTTTGCTTCCAGGTCCACAACAGCGCATTCGGGCCGCCTGCCCGCAGCAAGGCTTCGGTATAGGTGTCCACTTGTTCGGGGTCCTTGACCATCACCTCGAATTCATCGGCAGAGCCTTCGCGGTTGAAATAGCTCTGCGCCTCGGCAAAGGGCATGTAAATCCGAACCTTGTCAATGTCATAGCGGCCGGCGGTAAAGATGTACTCCACCGTGTAGGCGTTGACGCGCGGGCTGGTGCCGAAGGCGGTTTTGACACCCGAGGGTGCTATCAGCCGCACCCTGTCGCCCACGCCGACCCCCAGTTCCTTGGCCAGTTCCGACCCCATCGCGATGCCGTTCGGATAGTCAGCCAGACGGCCCTCGGCCTTGGTTCCAGTGCCGATGCGCGGCAGGGTGGCAAGGTTCCCGGCGGACATGCCATAGACGTCGCCGCCGGTCGTTTGGTCAAAGGCGGTGACCATGACCTGACCCCGGATCAAAGGGGCCGCACGCGTGACGCCGGGGATGGTTTTCAGGCGCTCGGATATCGCGGCGTAGTCCGTGAAGCCTTTGACAAGATTGCCGTTTCCGTCGTCATGCCCTGCGGAATAGACCGTGACATGGGCATTGGCGCCCAGGATCGTGTCGACAAACTCGGCCCGGAAGCCAGCCCGCACGGCCAGCGTGGCGATCAGGGCGAAGACGGCCAGCGTGATGCCGACCAGACTGATCCACGTCATGACCGAAACGCCTCCCTCGGCGCGGCGGGCACGCAGGTAGCGCCATGCGATCATGAATTCGTAAGCTGAAAAGGGGCGCGTGGCCAATGTGTGCTCTTTCGCGGGCTGCTCTGATTTTTGGGCAAACCATGGGCTGCCAAGTCCATGAGGTCAAGCCGCCCCCCGTGCCCCGACGGGATGCAGGGATCACTTTTCAGCCAGCCTCAGAACTGGAAGTGGGAGGCGTGGTGGACCTGCGCCAGCGTGATGCCGTCCACCACCACCCGCGCCGTTCCCACCCTCAGCGGAACGCTCCCGGCTTGCGCCCCAAAGGTGATGTGGGCCCGTTTGTGTGCCGACACGCAGTGAATGTGATCTTCGGTCAGTGAGACGCAGGTGATATAATCTCGCTCGTCACCCCTGGCGAAGTCGAACACTTCCGCCCCGGCACCGACGGCCAGTTTGTCGGCACCCGCCCCAACAGCCAGAAGATCGTTGCCTTCCAGACCCTTCAGACCCTTCGCACTGCCCCGCCCGTGCATGCGCTGTCCGGCCCGTTTCCGCGCGGGGCATCGGCCAGGTTGCCGCCGATCAGGTCATCACCCCGACCAAGCTGAAGAACTCCAGCCCTGGTGCTGCGTCACGGGTCAGCGCGGCGACTTTCCGATCGTCAAACCGTCCCAGCCCCAAGGCGGGACGTCCTGAAAAGCTTGGCGCACTTTCAAATCTGACACCGAAAATTTCCGAATGCGGTTCAAAGCGGCAACCCGGTCAATGCAAGTGTCTGAAATTGCAGGTCGCTTGAAGTGGGCACACAGGGCAACCCAAGGCCATCAGCTACCGAATCAAGACAGTCTGCGCCGCCGGAAAGGCCGGCTCAGCAAGGCACACAACCCACCAACCAGAGACCAGCCGCCGACATAGCCGAACCCCGCCGTCATCGCGCCATCTGCCGTCGTCGGGATGGCGGGTTTGAAATCGGCCCAGGTCGCTTGCAGCGTTTCGGGGTCGGCCAGGCGCTGCGGCATCGTCAGCCGGACCAGGGGCGAAGCGGCGCGCAGGGTTGCGAGGTTGGAGCGCAGCACATCAACCTCCGCGAAGGTCCTACGCAGGTCCTGCTGGTGATCCTCGCTGAATTGGGTGCCGGTCAGTTGTGTCAAAGCGGCCTCGCGGGTCAGACCGCTGCGGGCGGCTGAGGCGTCGAACGCGGTCGTCACAGCCGTAAGGGCATCAACCTTTCCCGCCAACCTTTGCAGATATTGTTGTGAGAACTCCGGGAATTGCGACAGGACTACGGCCCCGGTCACGCCCCCTAGAATGGACAGCATCCGCCACATGGTCAGTCCTTCTTGCCTTTGAGCAGGGCGACAATCGCCATTTCGTGACCGTGGCCCAAGCCAAAATCCGGCTTCACCCCGTCGGTGATCTGGGTGGCCTTGACGCCCGGCGCAATCCCCTCGGAAGCTGCGAAGCCCCTTTCGGCGGCCATCGCCTTGAAATCCGCCGGGGTCTTGCCGGCCTTGGCCTGAATGTTGTCAAGATAGGCCTGAAAGCTCATGACGCCCTCGCAAAGCTGTCGATCAAGGCTTGCACGGCAAGGCCCGCATTGTCGAGCGGCGCGTCGGCGCCAAACATGCGACGGGCGGCCCAGATGCCTTCTAGGAACAGAAAGACAGCCTCGGCCGCCTGTTGCGGATGGGACAGCCTCTGCGCCAGGGCCCGCAGGCTCAAGGCTTCCAGCACACGCCGCTTAACCGCCAGCGCGGCCCGATGAGCGGGATGATCCGGCGCGCTGAATTCCGCTGCCGAAACCTGATAGGTGCATCCGAGACAGCTTGGCCGACTGGCAATCGCGATCATGTTCAGGGCGTAGTCGGTCAGCGGCTGCGGACCATCCGGCGGCGGTGCCGATTTCAACCCCTGCGCTTCGGAGCCTTCGATCCAAGCGACGATCAGATCGTCCTTTGACGGAAAATGCTTGTAGAACGTGGCCTTGGCCACCTCTGCTTCGGCAATCACCCGATCGATGCCGATCGCACGAAAGCCGTCGCGGTAAAACAGCCGCCCGGCCACCGACAGGATGCGGTCACGCGCCGAAGGGGAGGGGCCCGGAGAATCGCTTGACATAGACAGACCTGTCTGTTTTCTTCGCCACACTAGACGAACCTGTCTGTCTATAGCAAAGGGAGTTTGTGATGAAAATCGGTATTATCGGCGGCGGCGGCGTTGGGCAGACTTTGGGCTCGGGGCTGATCGCCTTGGGGCATCAGGTAACCTTGGGGATCCGCGCGCCTTCGGCCGAAGAGCTTGCCAAACCGCGGGCGCAGGGCAAGCCCTTGGCCGAATGGGTGGCCGCCACCGGTGGAACGGTTGCCACCATGGCCGAGGCGGCGGCGGGCAGCGATCTTGTTATCAATGCCACGCATGGCGAGGCCTCCATCGCCGCCCTGTCCCTTGCGGGGCCTGATACTCTGGCGGGCAAGGTTCTGATCGATGTGGCCAATCCCCTCGACTTCTCGAAGGGTTTTCCCCCTGCCCTGTCGGCGGAATATTCCGGCCACACCAGTCTGGCCGAACAGATCCAAGCCGCTTTCCCCGCCGCCCGTGTCGTCAAAGCCTTCAACACGATCGGGGCGGCAATCATGACCAATCCCGGCCTGGTGAAGGGCGAGCATGACCTGTTCATTTCGGGCAACGATGCCGCCGCCAAGGCCGTCGTCACCGACCTTGCACATGCCTTGGGCTGGAAGAACGTCCCCGATCTGGGCGACCTCAAGGGTGCCCGCGCGCAAGAGACGATCGTGCTGGTCTGGCTGCAACTGATCGGCACCACAGGCGGCACTCTGCACAACCTGCATGTCGCCCGCGGATAGCAGCGCCTAGCGTGCCGCCCAAAGCATCCCGCGCCGGATCAGCTCCAGCGGGGCGCCATGGTCGATCACATCGGCATGGTGCCCCAGCGCGTTGTAATAGACCCGTCCCTTGCCCCACATCTTGGTGAATCCCACCGGCATCACCACCGGACCATTGGCGGCATGAGGGCCATCGAACAGCGGGAAGTCGCAGACGGCATGGACCTTCACCGCCGGGTCGACATGCAGGTAATATTGTTCGGTCTTCACGTCGAAATCCCTGATGCCCACCACCAGAGGATTGTCCGGATCGGTGATCCGCACCCGGTACTCCATTCCGTCATTTCCCGGATGCGCCACCCATTGCGCGCCGGTCATGAATTGCCAGACCACGTCATTGCGGAAGGCATCGCACATGCCGCCGTGGCAACCTGCCAGCCCTACGCCCGCCTCCACCGCATCGGCCACGGCTTGACTCTGTTCCTTTGCAATCGTGCTCATCGTCCAGATCGGCACGATCAGGTCCAGCGTCTTCAGTCGTTCGGCGTCGTCGAAGCAGGCCAGCGTGTCATGCACCTCGACCTCGAAGCCTTCCGCCCGCAACAGGCCGGCAAACAAAGCCGAGACCTTGTCGGGTTGATGTCCATCCCAACCGCCCCATGTGATCAGTGCCCGCTTCGCCATGTCATCCTCCCCAAGATTTCCACGCCAATAGGCCCGCAAGCCTCCAAGAATGCAAGAAAAACCCTAGCGTCTCGCTCTCGCTAAATATCCCGCGGCGGGGCCGGGGGGACGTGAGGTCCCCCCGGCTGCCAGCCTTGGGCGCGGGCTTAGAACCGTTGCGGGGCGGCCGGCTTGTTGGCGACGATCGCCTCGATTTCCGCCACCACGTCATCGGTCAGCTTGGCTTTCTGGGTCAGGGCGCCCAGATTGTCCGTCAACTGGCTGATCCGCGAGGCGCCAAGGATCACTGTCGAAACCCGTGGGTTGCGCAGGCACCAGAGCAGCGACAGGTTGGTCAGGCTCAGGCCCGCCGCATCGGCCACCTTGGCCAGCGCCTTGGCCTTCTCGATCTTGTCGCGGCCCGCGTCCGAGGTGAAGGCATCGCGCAGCCATTCGTAGCCCGACAGATTGGCGCGGGCATCGTTCGGGATGCCATTATTGTACTTGCCGGTCAGCAGACCCGAGGCCAGAGGCGACCAGATCGTGGTGCCGAGGCCATAGGTGTCATAGATCGGCGCGTAATCGGCTTCCACCTTGTGACGCTCGAACAGGTTGTACTGCGGCTGTTCCATCGTCGGCGGCGTCAGCCCATTGGCACGGGCCACCGCATGAGCCTCGGTGATCTGCTGACCTGACCACTCCGATGTGCCCCAGTAGATGATCTTGCCCTGCAGCACGAGATTGTGCATCGCCCGTACGGTTTCCTCGATCGGCGTGTCGATGTCGGGGCGGTGGCAGAAGTACAGGTCCAGATGATCGACCCGCAGACGCTTCAGCGCCGCATGAGCCGCTTCGGTCACATGCTTGGCCGACAGGCCGCGCTGCGTGGGCTTGGCGCCACCCCAGAACACTTTGGAGGAGACGATATAGCTGTCCCGGCTCCACCCCAGTTCCTCGATGGCCTGCCCCATCACCAGTTCCGAGCGGCCCTGTTCATAGCCTTCCGCATTGTCAAAGAAGTTGATGCCCGCATCATAGGCGGCAGTCAGCATTTCCTTGGCTGGCGCCACATCCACCTGTTTTGCGAAGGTCACCCACGACCCGTAGGAAAACTCCGAGACCTTCAGCCCCGATTTGCCCAAGCGACGATATTCCATGTCCATCTCCCTGTGTTTCGCCAGCAGACTTAGGACGGCACCATCGGCTGCGCCAGTGGGTGCGTGCCACAACCTGTCGCAGTTTGGCAGTGTAATTGTCGGCGGCGCCCGGTGATCCGTCGCCGGTGTTGCCGCGAAGGCGGCGGCAGGCTGCAAGATCGCGTCAAGCAAGGACGGGGCAGGATGAAAGTTTCAAATGACCCGACACGCAGGCCAGCGCGCCCGCATCACCTGCTGTTCCCGCTGCTCGCCGCGGCCCTTGTTCTGGCCTGGAGTTCCGGCTTTGTCGGCGTCCGCTTTGCCGCTGCACAGGCGCCGGTCTTCACCGTGCTGTTCTGGCGCAGTTTCGTCTCCGGTCTGGCATTGCTGCCCTTTGCCGTGACGCTGGGCCCCCCGATAACGCCGCGCGCGGTGGCGGAACAGGCGGGGTTCGGCGTCCTTGGCATGTTTGTCTATCTTGCCGGCTTCGCGCTGGCGATTGGCGACGGCGTGCCGACCGGCCTCGTCGCCCTCATCGCCGACATGATGCCTATGGCCATCGCCGCCCTGTCGCTGCCGGTGCTGGGCCAAGGCCTGAGGGTGCGGCAATGGTTGGGCATGGGCCTTGGGCTGGCTGGCGTGGTGCTGGTGTCCGCCGATACGATGCAGATGGGCTCCGCACCGCTTTACGCCTATGTTCTGCCGTTCCTCGGCATGATATCTTTCGCCTATGCATCCCTTTTGCAGAAGAAGCGGCCCGGCGTCGCGCTGACCGTGATCCAGCGCATGTGCCTGCAATGTCTGACCGCCGCCGCGCTGTTTGCCCTCTCTGCCCAAGGCCATCTGACCCCGCCCCTGACTGTCTCTTTCGCCTTTGGCATCGGCTGGCTGGTTCTGTTCGCCACGTTCGGTGGCTACGGCACCTATTACCTCTGCCTGCGCCTCTATTCCCCGGCCAAGGTAAGCGCAGTACTTCTGCTCAGCCCGCCTGTCACCATGCTCTGGGCTTGGGCCATGTTCGCCGAGCCTTTGTCGCACCTGATGTTGATCGGACTGGTGATCACGCTGGCGGGGGTCTGGATGGCTTCCGCGCAAGCCCAATGAAAAAGCCGCAGCGGCAAGGCTGCGGCCCTTCATCAGGTCATATGCCTCAGACTCCGGCGTAAATCTCGACCAGACGCGCCACCGCTGCCTCGGGCGTCATCTCCTCCGAAACCCCGGTGCGGCGCGAGGTCAACTCGACCACCCCATTGGCCAGACCCCGAGGCCCGACCGTGATACGCCACGGCAGGCCGATCAGGTCCATCGTCGCGAATTTCGCCCCGGCCCGTTCGTCGCGGTCGTCGTACAAAGGCTCCAGCCCCTTGGCCAAGAGAGCCATCTCCAGCGACGCACAAGCCGAATCCGCCGCCGCATCACCCTGTTTCAGATTCACGATTCCGACCGGGAAGGGCGTGACCCCCTCCGGCCAGATGATGCCCTTGTCGTCATGGCTGGCCTCGATGATGGCGCCCAGCAGACGGGACACGCCGATGCCATGGCTGCCCATCTCGACTGGAATCTTCTCGCCCTTTTCATTGACGACGGTCGCGCCCATCGATTCAGAATACTTGGTGCCGAAGTAGAAGATCTGACCCACCTCGATGCCCCGGCCCACCTTGCGGCGCTCCTCGGGAACCGTTTCAAACACGGAAGCGTCGTGGGTCTCATCCGTCCGGGCGTAAAGCGTGGTGAATTCTTCACAAACTTTCGCCACTTCGGCGCGGTTGTCATAGTCAACGTCGCGCTGGCCCAGTTTCAAATCAACGACCGCCGCGTCATAGAACACCTCCGACTCGCCGGTTGAGGCCAGCACAAGGAATTCATGCGTGTTGTCGCCGCCGATCGGGCCAGAGGCTGCACGCATCGGAATGGCGGTCAGCCCCATCCGTTCATAGGTCCGCAGGTAAGACACCATGTGGCGGTTGTAGGCGTGCAGGGCGGCTTCCTTGTCGATGTCGAAGTTGTAGCCGTCCTTCATCAGGAACTCACGCCCGCGCATGACCCCGAAACGGGGCCGCATCTCATCCCGGAACTTCCACTGGATGTGGTACAACGTGAGCGGCAAGTCCTTGTAAGAATTGACATGAGACCGGAAGATGTCGGTGATCATCTCTTCGTTGGTCGGCCCATAGAGCATCTCGCGGCCCTGACGGTCCTTGATGCGCAGCATCTCCTGACCATAGTCATCATAACGGCCAGACTCGCGCCACAGGTCCGCCGGTTGCAGCGTGGGCATCAGCAAGGGGATATGGCCCGCGCGCTCCTGCTCCTCATTCACGATGGCCTCAATGCGGCGCAAGACCCTCAGGCCCAGCGGCAGCCAGGAATAGATCCCCGCCGCCTGCTGCTTGATCATGCCGGCACGCAGCATGTAGCGGTGCGAGACGATCTGCGCCTCGGCAGGGTTTTCCTTCAGAACGGGCAGGAAGTAGCGCGACAGACGCATTTTGGGCCTCATCATAACGGTCCTGCCGTTCCTACCGGGTTGCGACAGGGCAGGCAAGCCAGAGGCGCTTAAGCCAATTTCAATCCTTTGCCGTGATGATCGGGTTGCGACCGGTGAAGAACAAGGAACCCCGCATGCAAAAGCGCAGATTCGCTCTGGTGAAGAACTTCTCGATTCCCGCGCGGCTGCGGACGGCGGGGGCTTTTGCCATCATCGGTGTCCTTGCGACCTTCTACGCGGGCTATGCCGGGCTGAAGGAAAGCAACGCCGGCCTGATCGCCTCGATCACCGCAACCTCGGCGGTTCTGGCCACAATGGACGGCGACATGATGCATGATGCCCTGCGCGCCGACGTGCTGAACGCCGTCGTGACCGGACCAGAGGCAGATGCCGCAGCACAGCAGCAGATCGGCACCGATGTCGAGGACCATGCCACCCGGTTCCTCAGCGACATCGAAAAAGTCAAGGCCCTGCCACTGGAGGCTGCAGTGCTGGCGCAGGTGGACAAGACCCGGCCGCTGATCCAGACCTATCTGGACGCCGCCCGCGCCACTTCCGCCACGGCCCTGCGCGACCGTGCGGCCGGGCAAACGGCACTGCCCGGATTTCTGGACGTCTTCGGACAGTTGGAAACCCAGATGGGCACGCTGGACGAAATGATCGAAAAGGTCGGCAATTCCGCAGGCCAGTCCGCCATCGACCAGAATGCGACATATCTGCAGGTGATCATCTATGCCTCGGCGCTTGCCGTCGCCATCCTGCTGATCTCCAACCTGTTGATTTCACGTTCCATCACCAAACCGCTGATCCGGGTCCGCGATGCCATCAAAGAGGTGGCGCAGGGCAATCTGGGCGGCCGGTATTCGAACTTCGACAGGAAGTCCGACTTGAACGACGAGGTGAGCGAGGTTGCCAGATATCTGGAACAACTGCGCATCCGGCTGCGGGAGGCGATCGAGATGGAAGCGGCCATATCCCGCACCCAGCAAGATCAAGAGGCCGTGGTGGAGGCGTTGAGCCTGGGCCTTGGCAACCTGTCCACCGGCAACCTCAGCCAGACGATCCAGTTACCCTTCCCGCCCAACTACGAGACCCTGCGCGGCAATTACAACGCCAGCGTTGAACGGCTGAACCAGACCATCACCCAAGTCGTGCGCGCTTCTCGCTCGATCCGTGGCCAATCGGACGAGATCACGCGCGCCTCCGAAGAACTGGCGCGGCGCACCGAAAATCAAGCCGCTACGCTCGAGGAAACCGCCGCTGCACTGGACGAGTTGACCACCTCGGTCAAATCCGCGGCCAATTCCGCGCGCGATGTCGAGACGATCGTACAGGCTGCCCGCCGCGAGGCCGAGGACAGTGGCAAGGTCGTTCTCAGCGCGGTCGATGCGATGAACGGAATCGAAAAATCCTCGGACCAGATTTCGCAGATCATCGGCGTGATTGACGACATCGCCTTTCAGACCAACCTTCTGGCGCTGAACGCCGGGGTCGAGGCGGCGCGGGCCGGCGATGCGGGCCGGGGTTTCGCCGTGGTTGCCTCCGAAGTGCGGGCGCTGGCGCAAAGGTCGTCGGATGCGTCCAAGGAAATCAAGACTCTGATCAGTTCGTCCTCGCAACTGGTCGGGCGCGGTGTGCAGGCTGTCGGCAGTGCCGGGCGTGCGCTGACCACAATGGTGGAGCGTGTCGCCAATATCTCCAACCTCGTCTCGGCCATCGCGGTCGGCGCGCAGGAACAATCGTTGGGTCTGGGCGAGGTCAATGTGGGCGTCACCCAGCTTGATCAGGTCGCCCAGAAGAATGCCGCGATGGTGGAGCAATCCATGGTCGCCACGCAATCCCTGCGGGATGAGGCCATCGGGCTGGATGGGCTCGTTACCCATTTCACGACAAGACCCGAACAGGCGCACGAGACGGCAGTCAAACCCGCGCCGCGCTTGCGGGCGGTAGGCCAGTCCTTCTGACGACGGCTTGGCAATTGCGCGCAGCCGATCCAGCCCTCGGCCCGATGGCAGGCGCGACGCCCTAAAGCAGCCATCCCCGCTGACCCTGGGTATCACACCCGCGCAGAAGGCCCGCAAATGCCCCCTCCAAGGCATCGCAACGCCTTGGGCGGGCAGCATCCAGCATCTCAGGGCCAGCCTCTGGCGGGCTGACGCAAGACGGCCGCCATTCCGACACCGCTGCCCGAGATCCGCCGCTGACGGTCCGCTGCCTGACCCCGCACCCTTGCATCCCGACGCATCCGAGGCAATATCACCCCTAGGGGGACGCCAGCCATCACAGGGAGAGCTTCGGTGCCAATCCAACTGCAAGGACGCTTCTGGGCGATAGCGGGAATCGTGTTCTTCGTCGCGCTGTGGTATCTTGGCTCAGTCATTCTGCCCTTTCTCGTGGGCGGGGCAGTGGCCTATTTCCTTGACCCGATCGCCGACCGGCTGCAACGCCTTGGCCTGTCGCGCATTCTGGCAACCACGCTGATCTCGCTGGCCGCCCTCCTGCTGGTCGTCCTGCTGGTTCTGGCGGTCATTCCGGTTCTGGTCCAGCAATTGACCGCCCTGATCAACGCTGCGCCACAAATCTCAGCCGGGCTCGAGAAATTCCTCGTCTCGCGCTTTCCAGATCTGACCGACAGCACCTCCGTCATGCGCACCACGCTGGCGCAGATCGCCCAAGCCATCCAGGCCCGCGGCGGAGCAGTGGCGCAGGGGCTGATCAACTCGGTCTTCGGCGTGGTGGGCTGGCTTTTGTTCATTGTCGTGGTGCCGGTCGTGGCCTTCTACCTGCTTCTGGACTGGGACAACATGGTGGCCCGCGTCGACGACCTTCTGCCACGCGACCACGCCCCGGTGATCCGCCAACTGGCCTATGAGATTGATCTGGCGCTGGCCGGTTTCGTGCGCGGGCAGGTCACGGTTTGCCTGATCCTTGCCATCTATTATGCCTCGGGCCTGATGATGGCCGGTTTGCAGTTCGGCCTGATCGTCGGCGCCTTCGCGGGCGCCATCACGGTGATCCCCTTCATAGGCGCCATGACGGGCGGCGCCTTGGCCATGGGCCTCGCCTTCTATCAGTTCTGGGGTGATTGGGTCACCATCGGCATCATCGGCGCGATCTTCGCCGTTGGCCAGTTCATGGAGGGCAATGTGCTGACCCCCCGCCTCGTCGGCCGGTCGATCGGGGTCCATCCGGTTTGGCTGATCTTCGCCCTGTCGATCTTCGGCGGCGTCTTCGGTTTTGCCGGGATGCTGGTGGCCGTGCCGATCTCGGCCGCCATCGGCGTGCTGGCCCGCTTCGGCCTTGGAAACTACAAGCAAAGCCTGCTCTACCTCGGCAAAGCCGCAGGCCAGGACAGCGAAGGCGGCCCCGTTTGACAGGCCAACTCGCCTTCGACCTGCCCGCCCGCGAAGTCTGGACAAGGCAGGATTTCTTCACCTCTTCCGCCAATGAAGCCGCCCTGCTGGCGGTCGAAGGCTGGCACAGTTGGCCCGACGGGCGGCTGCTGCTCTTGGGGCCGCACGGTTCCGGCAAGACCCATCTGGCGCATATCTGGGCTGAGGCGGCGCAGGCCCTTTGGCTGTCACCCGATGATCTGGCCGACCGCCTGCCCGATCTGCCGGCGGATGCCAGCATCATCATCGACGGCGCGCATCGCGTGGCAGGTCATGCGGAGACCGCCCTTTTTTACCTGTACAACCGCCTGATCCCGCACGGCCGACTGCTGCTGACCGCGCCCGCCGCCCCGCGCGACTGGGGCCTGACCTTGCCCGACCTGCTGTCGCGCCTGCAGGCCATGCCGGTGGCCCGGCTGGAGGCGCCCGATGACGCGCTTCTGGCAGCCGTTCTGGTCAAACTTCTCGCCGACCGCCAGATCACCCCGCCGGCCACGCTGATCCCCTATCTTCTGCCCCGGATGGAGCGTTCCATCGCCGCCGCCCGCGCCCTCGTGGCGGCTCTGGACGCGCGTGCACTGGCCGGCCAGCGCCCGATCACACGCCAGCTTGCGGCAGAGGTGCTGGACTTGGGTGCTGACGAGTGAAACAGTCGGCCCAGAGCCTCAATTTTCAGCAAAAAGCCGCCCCATGACCCAAGCCGACTTCCTCAAAGCGCCCTTTCCCACGCCAGTGGCCTATCCTGCCGGCGAAATTGCAGGCCCCCGCCGCTTTTTCAACCGAGAATTGTCTTGGCTGGCCTTCAACTGGCGCGTTCTGGATGAGGTCTCGAACCCTTCGGTTCCGCTGCTGGAACGCCTGCGCTTTCTGTCGATCTCAGCCGCCAATCTCGATGAGTTCTACACGGTCCGCGTCGCGGGCCTGCGCGCCCAGGTCCGCAACGGCAATGCACCTTTGTCCGACGATGGCCGCACGCCTGCCGAGCAACTGACCCTGATCCACGCCGACGCCCGCCGCCTGATGCAGATGCAGCAGACTGTGTTCAACCGCCTGAAGAAGGAAATGGAGGCGGAAGGCATCATCATCCTGACCCGCTCCAAATTGACCGCTCGCGACCTGAAGCTGCTGGAGGAGAACTTCCTGACCAAGGTGTTCCCCGTCCTTTCCCCCCTCGCCATCGACCCGGCGCACCCCTTCCCCTTCATCCCCAACACCGGCTTCTCGCTGGCGCTGGAACTGGAGCGGGTGTCCGACCACCGCACCCTCAAGGCGCTGCTGCCGATCCCCCAGCAGATCGCCCGCTTCATCCCGTTACCGGGCAAACCCGGCGAGGCGCGCTTTCTGCCCCTGGAGGAACTCCTCCTCCTCCACCTCAACATGCTGTTCCCCGGCTATACCGACCGCGGCCATTGCATGTTCCGGGTGTTGCGCGACAGCGACCTAGATGTCGAAGAGGAATCCGAAGACCTCGTCCGCGAATTCGAGACCGCCCTGAAACGCCGCCGCCGGGGCGAGGTGATCCGTCTGAAACTCTCCTCCGGCGCTCCGACCGACCTGCGCACCCTGATCATGCAGGAACTGGCCGTCACACCCGATGAGGTTGTCGAAACCCGTGGCCTTCTTGGGGTTGCCGACCTGAAACAACTCGTCCTCTCTTCGCGCCCCGATCTCCTTTGGCCGGCCTTCACCCCCCGCGTCCCGGAACGGGTGCAAGACCACGGCGGCGACATGTTTGCAGCGATCAAGCAGAAGGACATGCTGCTGCACCACCCCTATGAGACCTTCGACATGGTCGTCCGCTTTCTGGAACAGGCGGCGCGTGACCCGAACGTTCTGGCGATCAAGCAGACCCTCTACCGCACCAGCCACGACAGCCCGATCGTCTCCGCCCTGTGTGAAGCGGCCGAGAACGGCAAGTCCGTCACCGCTTTGGTGGAACTCAAAGCCCGCTTCGATGAGGCCGCCAACATCCTGCAATCGCGCCGCCTTGAACGCGCCGGGGCCCATGTCGTCTACGGCTTCATGCACCTGAAAACACATGCCAAAATCTCCACCGTCGTGCGGAGGGAAGGCGAAAACCTCGTCACCTACACCCATTACGGCACCGGGAACTACCATCCGATCACTGCCCGCATTTACACCGACCTGTCGTTCTTTACCTGCGACGCGCCCCTTGGCCGCGATGCCACCAAGGTGTTCAATTACCTTTCGGGCTATGTGCAGCCCGAGGGTCTGGAGAATCTGGCCATCGCCCCCACCACCCTCAAACCCCGGCTTCTGTCGCTGATCGCCGCCGAGGCCGAACATGCCAAGGCCAAACGCCCCGCCGAAATCTGGATCAAGCTGAACTCGCTGTTTGAACCCGACGTGATCGACGCGCTCTACTCTGCCAGCCAAGCTGGCGTGAAAATCAACCTGATCATTCGCGGCATCTGCGGCCTGCGCCCCGGTATCAAGGGCCTGTCCGAGAACATCCGCGTCAAGTCGGTGGTTGGGCGCTTTCTGGAACACAGCCGCATCATGTGCTTCGGCGCAGGCCATGGCCTGCCGTCGAAACAGGCGCATGTCTTCCTGTCTTCCGCCGACTGGATGGACCGCAACCTGTCGCGCCGGGTAGAAACGCTGGTCGAGATTCACAACCCCACCGTCCGCTCCCAGATCATGGGCCAGATCATGGCCGCCAACATGGCCGACGAATCGCAAAGCTGGATGCTGAAGCCCGACGGCGGCTATCAACGCGACCTCGCGACCGAGGGAAAGTCACAGTTCAACTGCCACCGCTTCTTCATGGAAAACCCCTCGCTGTCGGGCCGGGGCACCGCCGGCGTCAAGGATGCGCCAAGGCTGGCGGGGGACTGACTGCGAGATCAGGACGCCGGTCGCCGTCAGGGAGGCCAGCGTCAGCCCGGCAGACACCACCGTGCCGCCAACGTGCGGGGTCAGGTCAAGCCCAACTCTGCCCTGATGGGCGTTCAGCAGGCCCGACACGGCGGCGAATTTGGCGAAGTGGAAGGCCTTGGTTCGACCTTGTCCGTGCCGTGCAGGAAATAGGTCACCACATCGTCGCCGCGCCCGGACGAGATGAAGTCTGGGTCGTTGCCTCCGGAGATCTTGGGATCCACCGCCCCCAACCGGCCAAAGAACTTGTCCGCCCCCGCCCCCAGATCAATCGTCCCCTCGACGCTGCCCGAATTGGTGATCACATCCGCAAAGGAGCTGAGAAACCCCTTCACCAGCCCCGAAATCGCGCCCGAATTGCGCAGGACAAAGCCCGTCGTCTAAAGCGACATATCCACCGCAGCGCGGGCCTCCAAGGTCGCTAAAATCTGCCCCGCGTTGAAGATATGTGCGGTCGCGGCGATCAGTTCCACCCCCAACACGCCCTGCAAGACGCCGGTGTTGGTCACCGTGGTCGTGCTAGCGCTATCCGGATTCAAAGCGGCCGGCGTGACACCGGTGATCGCACCGGAATTGGTGGTGCTGCCTTGCTTTTGGCTGCAAGAATATTGCACCCCGCCACCCAGTACCGTCCCGGCGTTACGGAATATATTGTCGTCGCGGCACATTCCGACGGCGCCATGATGGGCTTCGGCGCCGACAAATCCCCCGGCCGCGACCAGGAAGATATCGTTGCTCTGGCCCGTGGAGGGGGAAGAAGTTCCAACGGATCCCCACGCCCGCTTCGGATTTGACCGTACCAAGAACGGCCACCGCAATATCGTGCGAGGGTATGAGGCCTATCTGGGAATTTGTCATTCCGCGGCTGAACGGTGACGTGACCGAACCCGTCACGGTGATGATCAGTCTTTGATTTGGCGTCAGAGGAATCAAATTCAAAAATTGCCGAGATGATAAACGTGGCCGCGCTCCTGATCAAAATCAACCTCCTGAAACCCTTGGCATGATAGCCAGAACCCTGCGGCACAGCAACTTTTCCCACGGGTTGACCCGAACTGCGCCATGGGTCATTCAAGAGCCACGCCGAGCCACAGCGAGGAACCTGCCATGACCGCCGATCTAACCCCCGCCGAAGTCGACTGGGGACCCTTTGGCCGTCCGTTGTTTGATGATCCGTCGGTGCGGGCGCTCTCTCGCGTGGGCGTGGTGGATGTGGGCTCCAACTCTGTCCGAATGGTGGTCTTCGATGGCGCGGCCCGCAGCCCTGCCTATTTTTACAACGAGAAGATCATGTGCGGCCTTGGCAAGGGTCTGGCCGAAACCAACCGGCTGAACCCCGAGGGCCGCCGGCGCGCGCTGGACGCCTTGAAGCGGTTCGCCTTGCTCGCCCGCGGCATGGGCATCGAAAAGCTGACCGTGGTGGCCACGGCTGCGGCGCGCGAGGCCGAGGATGGCCCGGATTTCCAACAGGAAGTTCTGGAGCAGACCGGTCTGAAAATTTGGGTCGTCGATGGCGACGAAGAGGCGCGGCTGTCGGCGCAGGGTGTTCTCTTGGGCTGGCCTGATGCCAAGGGGGTCGTCTGCGACATGGGCGGCAACTCGATGGAACTTGCGCGGATCAGCGACGGCAAGGTCGGCCGCCGGGCGACCTCTCCGCTCGGTCCCTTCCGCTTGCAACAGGTGCAGGGCGGCCCAAGGGCGCGGGCGCTGCATATCGACAAGATCCTCAAGGGCCTTCAGACCGAAATCCGGTCCACGGGTGAACGCATCTACCTCGTCGGCGGCTCGTGGCGGGTGATCGCAAGGCTCGATATGGAGCGGCGGAATTACCCGCTGACCGTGCTGCACGAATACCGGATGATGCCGCAGTCCCTGCTGGACACGCTGCAATGGATCGTGGCTTCGGACCTCGCCCTGCTGCGGGCCCGCACGGGCACCTCTGCGGAGCGGATGGAACTTGTTCCCCTCGCCTGCGAAGTGCTGCGCGAACTGATCCTGATGCTGAAACCTTCGGAAATCGATATCTCGGCCTACGGCATCCGCGAGGGGCTGCTGTATGAGGTCATGCCCGAAAAACTCCGCCAGCGGGATCCGCTGATCGAGGCCGCCCGCATCAGCGAAATGACCGCCGCCCGCATCCCGGGCACTGGCAAAAAGGTCTATGAATTTCTGGAGCCGCTTTTCCCCAGTGCCGACAAGGACCGACAGCGCCTGATCAAGGCCGCGTGCCTCTTGCATGACACGACATGGCGCGCCCACCCCGACTATCGGGCCGAGGCCTGCTTTGACAACGCCACCCGCGCCAACCTCGGCGGTTTGGACCATCCGGGCCGGGTCTTCCTTGGCCTCTCTCTCCTGCACCGCTACAAGAACTCGCGCGCGGGATCGCGGCTGGAACCGCTGTTCCGTCTGCTGACAGATGAGCAGATCCAAGACGCGGAAATCCTCGGCAAGGCCATGCGCTTCGCCGCCATGTTCGCGGCGGGCGATCCGGCGCAGGCGGGCCAGCTGGCATGGAACCCAAAGAAACGCCTTCTGGAACTGCACTTGACCCGCGACGGCCTCGATCTTTATGGCGAGGTGGCGCAGGCCCGGTTCGCCTCGCTCGCCCTCGCCATGCGGGCCGAGATCAAAGTGGTGGAGCCCGCCTGATGCTGACCTTCGACCATTTCGCCATCACCGCCACCACGCTGGACGAGGGCGTGGCTTGGGTCGAAGCCGCCCTTGGTGTGAAACTGGCCGGTGGCGGCAAACATGCCCTGATGGGCACCCACAACCGCCTGCTGGGTCTTGGCGACCTCTATCTTGAGGTGATCGCCATCGACCCCGAGGGCACCCCGCCGTCCCGCCCCCGCTGGTTCGACATCGACCGTTTCAGAGGCCCACCCCGCCTCACCACCTGGATCGCCCGCACCGATGATCTGGGCGAGGCCCTTGCCGCCAGTCCCAAGGGAACCGGCACGCCCGTCTCCTTCACGCGGGGCGACTACCGCTGGCAGATGGCTGTGCCCGACGACGGCATCCTGCCGTTCGACAGTGCCTATCCCGCTCTGATCCATTGGCAAACCCCGCTGCACCCGACGCAATCTCTCCCTGAATCCGGCGTCCGCCTGAAAACCCTGACCATCGGCCATCCGCAGGCGGAAGCCCTCCGCGCCGCCCTGCCGCTGCAAGACCCTCGCAGCCACATCATCCAAAGCTCCGAAAAGGCCATGACGGCCACCTTCTCAACCCCCTCCGGCGACAGGAGCCTGCCATGATCCGCCCCGCCATAGTCCTGGACGCCCAAGCCATTGCCGACGTCTGGAACCCGTGGATCCGCGACACCGGCATCACCTTCAACGCCGTCGACAAGCACCCGCAAGATATTGCCGACCTGATCGTGACCCGAACCACCGCTGGCCACGGCTTTCTCGTCGCCGCCAATGATGACACCGGCGCCATCGAGGGCTTTGCCACCTACGCCCAGTTTCGCGGCGGCATCGGTTACGCCCGCACGATGGAGCATTCCATCATCCTGTCACCCGAGGCGCGCGGCAAAGGCCTTGGCCGCGCCCTGCTGACCCGGATCGAAGCCCATGCCCGCGAAGAGGGTGCCCACCAGATCCTCGCCGGCGTCAGTTCGGAAAACGTCGATGGCATCAGGTTTCACCTGGCCATGGGCTATGACGAATGCGCCCGCATCCGCGACGCCGGTTACAAGTTCGGCCGCTACATGGACCTTGTGCTGATGCAGAAATTCCTCTCTTGACGGCGCCCCCATCCTGACATTGGCACCAAGGCGGGTTACACTCTTGCCATGTCGATCTGGACCCGCATCGCTCAAGCCCTGTCGGCTCTCGCCAAAGGCGAGGGCCTTGGAATTGTGTTTGACCGCCTGCGCGTCAGCCCCGAACGCTCGCCCGAACGCTCGGTCGGCTTCACCATTGCCGTCATCGCCCTCGGGGCCAAGATGGCCAAGGCCGACGGGCAGGTGACCAAGGACGAGGTCGCGGCCTTCCGCCGTGTCTTCTTGATCCCGAAGTCCGAGGAAAGCAGCGCCGCCCGCGTCTTCAACCTCGCCCGGCAGGATGTGGCGGGCTTTGACGCCTATGCGGCCAAGATCCGCGCCATGTTCGGCCCCGATGACCGCGACGTAATGATCGACCTGATGGAGGGTCTGTTCCACATCGCCACCGCCGACGGCACCTTCCACCCCGCCGAGGAAGCCTTCCTGCGCGAGGTCGCCCGCATCTTCTGCCTGACCGAAGCCTGCTTTCGCTCCTTGCGCGCCCGTCACGTCAACGACGACCCCTACGCCGTGCTGGGCATCCCCCCCGACGCCTCGCCCGAAGAGATCAAGAAGGCCTGGCGCGAGGCCGTGAAATCCTCCCACCCCGATGTGATGATCGCCCGTGGCGTGCCGCCCGAGGCCGTCAAGCTGGCCGAAGACCGCATGCGCGCCCTGAACGCCGCGTACGAGGATATCACCCGGCGGGCGGCATGACCCTCCGTTTGGCGACATACAACGTCGAATGGATGAATGCCCTTTTCGACGACGCCGGCCACCTTCTGGCCAACAACGACCTCTCCGCCCGCTACGACACCACCAAGGCCGCGCAACTCGGCGCCCTCGGCACCGTGTTCTCCGCCCTGAATGCCGATGGCGTGATGATCATAGAGGCACCCGACCAAGGCTCCCGCCGCTCCACCACGCGCGCTCTTGAAGCCTTCGCCGCCCATTTCTCCCTGCGCGCCCGCAAGGCCACGATCGGCTTTGCCTCAGGCACCGAACAGGAAATCGCCTTCCTCTACGACCCCGACATCCTGTCCGTCGCCCATGACCCGCGCGGGCAACCGGCCCCCGCCAAAGGCGCCCCCCTCTCGCCCGAGGGCGCCCCGCGCTTTGACACCGTGCTGCGGCAGGACATCAATGCTGATGGGGTCGAGGAACTGGTGGTCTTCTCCAAACCCCCGTTGGAACTGACGGCCGCCACGGGTGACCGGAACCTTCACCTGATCGGCGTCCATGCCAAATCCAAAGCCCCGCACGGCACCGTGACGCCGCAAGAGTTCCGCCGCATCTCGATCGAAAACCGCCGCAAGCAACTGGCCGAGTGCCACTGGCTGCGCGCCCGCGCCGACGAACATCTGGCCGCCCATGACAGCCTGATTGTCATGGGCGATTTCAACGACGGCCCCGGCCTGGACAAATACGAACGCCTCTTCGGCCAATCCGGGGTCGAGGTCATGCTGGGCCTGACCAACCCGCGCCCAACCCGGCTTTACGACCCGCACGCCTTCATGGCGCTGAACCAACGCGCTGGCCTGCAGCCCACCTCGGCCCGCTTCTGGCTCGCCCCGCAGACCTGCTATTTCGAGGCGCTCTTGGATTACATCATGGTCTCCGCCGATCTCTACGACAGCCATCCCACCTGGCGCATCTGGCACCCGTTCAACGACCCTCGCGTCAGCGCCATCCCCGGCCTGTCGGAGGCGATCCTCACCGCCTCCGACCATTTCCCGGTGACAATCGACTTGCCCTGACGCCCCACCTGGCCCCTGCTGTCCAGGCCTCGATCGCTCGATCCCGACCAGCCCACAGGCCGGCAAAGACCGTCATCCTCGACAATCGACTTGCCCTAGGGACCGCCACCGTCAATAAACACCGAAAAATCGGGGGCAGAATGCGCTTTTCCATGATCTCGGCGGCCCTCGTGGCAGCCCTTGTCGGCTACGGCAGCACCATCGCCCTGATCCTCGCTGCCGCAACAGCCCTCGGCGCGACACCGGCGCAAACCGCCAGTTGGATCACCGCAATCTGCCTGACCAAAGCTGCGGGCGCTGCCTTTCTCTCGGCCACCTCTCGCGTCCCCGTCGTGCTGGCCTGGTCCACCCCCGGCGCCGCCCTGATCGCGGCCACCCATGGCATGACCATGGCCGAGGCGGTCGGCGCCTTCCTGCTCGCCGGCGCCCTCATCGCCCTGACCGGTGCCATCAAGCCCCTTGGCCGGATCATCGCGAAAATCCCCGACGCCATCGCCGCCGCCATGCTGGCCGGTGTCCTTCTCCCCTTCTGCCTCAAAGGCATGGCCGCCGCAGGCGCGCTCGGCCCAGCTGCCCTCGCCATCGGCGCGGTCTTCGTCCTCGTCCGCCTTTACAACCCCGCCCTCGCCGTGCTTGCCGCCCTCGCCACCGGCCTCCTCGCCGCTTTCGGCCCCGGCGAGGCGCTGTTCCCCGCCCTTACCCTGCCCTTTCCGACCCTCGCCTTCATCCCACCCCAGTTCCACGCCCAGGCCCTGATCGGCCTCGGCCTGCCCCTCTACCTCGTCACCATGGCGAGCCAAAACCTCCCCGGCTTCGCCATCCTGCGCGCCGCAGGCTACGAGCCCCCCGTCGCCCCCGCCCTGATCACCACTGGAGGCCTCTCGGCCCTTGGCGCCCTGTTCGGCGCCCACACCATCTCGATGGCCGCGATCACCGCCGCGATCTGCTTGGGCGACGATGTCCACCCCGACCGCAGCCAACGCTGGAAAGTCGGCCTCGCCTATTCCGGCATCTGGGTCGGCCTGGCCCTGCTCGGCCCACTCCTCGTCACCATCCTGCAAGCCATGCCGCCCGAGATCCTGACCCTCCTCGTCGGCCTCGCGCTGCTTGGCCCTCTGGCCGGAGCCCTCACCGGCGCCTACGCGCCGCCGCCAAGCCGCTTCGCCGCCACCCTAACCCTGACCGTGACCGCCTCTGGCATAGCCATCTTCGGCATCGGCGCGGCCTTCTGGGGCCTCCTCGCCGGCCTCGCCATGCTGACGCTGGAAACCCAAGCCACACGCCTGCGCCACTAACGTCCCCCTATCTCATCTGTCCCCAAATATCCCAAGGGGGAGCGCGAGGGGTGTGAAACCCCTCGGTCTACGGGGGTGCGGAGGCTGGCCCCCGCCTCCGGGGGGCGTGCCCCCCCGGCCTCTTCAGAACGGCACGTCCGAGACCTGATGCGCCGGAATGACCCAGCGCGCGACGATCTTCTTGCTTCCGGCATGGTCGAACTCGATGTCCAGCTTGTCGCCTTCCACCATCATCACCTCGCCATAGCCGAACTTCTGGTGAAACACCCTGTCGCCAATGCCATAACCCGACACGGCTTCCGCATCGATCGTGATGCCCCGTGCTTCCCTCGGCTGGCTCAAGGTCCGGCCCACCGGCCCCGCATTGGCCTTCTCGGTCATCCGCTTCCAACCCGGCGAGTTATAGACATCCGCCTTGGTCGCCCGTTGCTCCACCGTCGAATTGAAACTCACCGCCGCCGCGCCAAACCCGCCGCCATAAAGGCCCGGCGGCGTCAGCACGCTCACATGCGCGGCAGGCAGTTCATCAATGAACCGCGACGGAAGCTGGCTTTGCCACTGCCCATAAACCCGCCGGTTCGAGGCGAACGAGATTGTGCACAGCCGCTCCGCCCGCGTGATCCCCACATAGGCCAGCCGCCGTTCCTCCTCCAACCCCTTCAGCCCGCTTTCATCCATCGACCGCTGGCTGGGAAACAGCCCCTCCTCCCAGCCCGGCAAGAACACTGCAGGAAACTCCAGCCCCTTGGCCGCATGCAGCGTCATTATGGAAACCTTTTCCAAGGCCTCCTCTGTCTCATTGTCCATGATCAAGGACACATGCTCCAGAAAGCCCTGCAAATTCTCGAACTGTTCCAGTGCCTTGACCAGTTCCTTGAGGTTCTCCAGACGCCCCGGAGCTTCGGGCGTCTTGTCGTTCTGCCACATGTCTGTGTAGCCCGACTCCTCCAGTATCCGCTCGGCCAAGGCGATATGGCTGTGCTCGCCCTGGATCACGCGATGCCAAAGGTCGACATTCGCAACGAAGGCCCGCAGATGGCTGCCGCCCTTGCCGCCAATCGCGCCCTTGGCCAGCACCTCACGCGCTCCGTCGAGCAGCGGCACGCCAGCAAACCGCGCCGCCCGCTGAATGTCCGCCTGCGCCTTGTCGCCAAGTCCCCGCTTCGGCGTGTTGATGATCCGCTCGAAGGCCAGATCATCCTCGGGGCTCACCGCCAGCCGGAAATACGCCATCGCATCGCGGATTTCCTGCCGCTCGTAGAACCGAGGCCCGCCGATCACCCGATACGGCATGCCAATCGTCAGAAACCGATCCTCAAACGCCCGCATCTGGTGGCTGGCGCGGACTAAGATCGCCATGTCGTCCAAGGACAACGCCCCGATGCCGCGCCCGCCCCGTTGCAGGGCCTCGATCTCCTCGCCGATCCAGCGCGCTTCCTCTTCGCCATCCCAATGGCCGATCAGCCGCACCTTCTCGCCCTTGGTCTCTTCGGTCCACAAAGTCTTGCCCAACCGCCCGGCATTGGCCGCGATGACCCCCGAGGCCGCTGCCAGAATATGCGGCGTAGACCGATAATTCTGCTCCAGCCGGACTACCTTTGCGCCGGGAAAATCCTTTTCAAACCGCAGGATGTTGCCCACTTCCGCGCCGCGCCAGCCATAGATCGACTGGTCGTCATCGCCCACGCAGCAGATGTTGCGATGCCCCTGCGCCAGAAGCCGAAGCCACAGATACTGTGCCACGTTGGTGTCCTGATACTCGTCCACAAGGATATAGCGGAACCAGCGCTGATATTGCTGCAGCACGTCCGGATGGGTCTGGAAGATCGTCACACAATGCATCAGCAGGTCGCCGAAATCGGTGGCGTTCAGCGTCTTCAGCCGGTTCTGATAGGCC
>CANGHD010000037.1 GCA_947453525.1 Paracoccaceae bacterium
GTGGTGCTGATTGCCGACACCGGGGCGAAGCCGGCGGTGGCGGCGGGTGTTACCGCTGACCTGACGGGCCGCATCAGTGCCGTAACGCTCGCCAAGGCAGCGGTCGAGGCTTTGGGCGGCAAGGGCGGCGGTGGCCGTCCGGACATGGCTCAGGGCGGCGGGGCGGATATCGCGCTGGCCGATGCCGCGCTGAAAGCGGTCGAAGCCGCGCTGGAGGTCTAGATGCCGCAGGCCTATTGGATCGCCCATGTTCATGTGACCGACCCGGTGGCCTATGGCAAATATGCCGCCCTCGCCGGACCCGCGATTGCCGATCATGGCGGCACGTTCTTGGCCCGGGGCGGACGTTTTGTGCAACTGGAGGGAACCCCGCGCGAGCGCAATGTCGTGGCGGTGTTTCCCAGCCTGGAAAAGGCGGTGGAGTGCTATCACTCGGCTGCCTATTCCGCGGCGCGGGCTCATGCGGCAGGGGCCTGTGAGCGGGATTTGATGGTGGTCGAGGCGGCGGACTAGCCGGTTTGGGCAGGTCTGGGCGCCCTTGTCCCGACTAGGCGCGATTTGGAAACAATTTGTTTCCACTGTTGAATTTTGTTTTTTTCATGGCGGCAGAAATCAATGCCTGCCAATATCACAGAAATTTGTAGATTCGGGAGAGTTCAATTGCTGAAGACCCTTGTACTGGCTGCGGGCCTTGCCGTGGCAACCTTTTCCGCGCAGGCCGCCACGATGAAGGCGGTGTATACCAGTGTGATCACCTATGCAGAGGTTTATAAAGGTGGCAACGGGCTCAAGGCTGGCGACCATGTGACCACGACCTATATCTACAACACCAACGCCATTGGAATTCACAACACCGGCCCGACCTTTGACCTTTTGAACTCTGCTCAGGCGATCAAATCGGTCACTTTGGCGTATAACGGATGGAGCTACAGCTTTGCCGGGAACGGGGAGGGCATTGTCGCGGTCAACAACAACGCCGGTCCGATGGAATACTACGCGAAGGCCTATGGCACCGGTTCCGACGGATCGGGATCTCATAACGATGTGACTGTGCTTAACTTCATGTCGTCTTACGCGGCAAACCCGCCACGACTCGACGCACCGGCGAGTGCCAAAGCGGACTTTCAGGCCGGTTTCGGTCTGGACCTGAACATCTTTGTTGCGGCGACAGGCGAGTTCGATAGTGCCTATGCAGAAGGTCTGTCCGAAAGCGTGACCATTTCAGCGGTGCCGCTGCCGGCCTCATTGCCGCTGCTGATGGCCGGGTTCGGCGGATTGGCGGCGCTGCGGCGGCGGACTGCGAAAGACGGAACCAAATGATTTCAATCGGGAGAAGTTCAGTGATCAAGACCTTGTTGCTGGCGGCGAGCCTAGCAGTGACCGCGTTTTCGGCGCAGGCCGCGACCATGAAGGCGGTGTTTACCAATGTGGTGTCGGAATTCTATGACGGCCCCACGCTTGGCGGGTCAGCCCTTGCCGTCGGCGACATCATACACACGACCTACACGTATAATACCAACGATCCGTCGCGCACGACCAATTCCTTGATCGACCGTCTGACCAGCCCATCGGCGTTCCTGTCCGTGTCAGTTGAATTCAAGGGATGGACCTACAGTTTTTCGCCGAACGACTCTGCCCTCATGGAAGTCTTTAGTGGCACGCCTCAACTTTTTCAGGCGAACGCTCTTGGTCTGGACAATGTGGGCCCTGAAACCCATGCCATCAACTTGCACAATGATTTGCAGACCAGCGTGCATTACCCAGCCAATCTTGAAGCCCCTGTGACCGTCTTTGGAGATCTCTACAGTCCATTCTCGTTCGACATACGGACCAACGACGCGACAACGGGCGAACGCAACGGTGTCTACGGTGAGGGCTACGTGCAAAGCGTGACCATTTCAGCGGTGCCGCTGCCAGCCTCGTTGCCGCTGCTGATGGCCGGGTTCGGCGGACTGGCGGCGCTGCGGCGGAAGAAAAAGCCTGTGATCGCCTGATTGCGGCATACTGTTTCTGATCCAGAAACAAACGATTCGGCCTAGACAATAAACTTGCTTAGTAAGGCCTGAATCGATCTACTCGCCAAATGGTCGATTAAGGAGCGCTTGTGGTGAAATTCAAGGCAGTTTTGGCAGGGGTTGTGGCACTGTTTTCCTTGCCCGCCAGTGCGAGCGTGGTGGTCGTCACCTACAGCGGTATGATCGACGCCGGTTATGACAACTTCAATGACTTTGGCACGGGTAATACGGATATTGCCGGTCAGGCGATCACGGGGTCCTTCACCTATGATACGGGCGTCGGCAATCTCTTCCAGTCGTCGACGGAGCTCGGAATTAGCGGTGGATCGCAATTTTCGATCCCCAGCCCGGCTTCATCGACATTCGATGTCAATGGGCACCACCGTACCAATGACGGCCTGTTTTCTTCATTCGTAGGAATTATTTCGAACCAGTTTGGATCGCTCAACCTTTATTCGACCTTTCAGCGGGTCGGAACCGATGCGCAAAACACCGGGAGTTTGGCGAGCCTGTTCTGCTCCGGCGGGGTAGGGGAAATTCCATTCGACCTAAGCGCGACCTATGCGTTCCCTTCGCTCGGATGCCAAGGCGTCGTGGAAGAAGATACAATCGACCGTATTGCGACGATTTTTACGCCACGATACCAGGCGAACTTCACGGTCACTTCGCTTGCACTGACGTCGATCTCACAGGTTCCATTGCCCGCAGGTGGGGCTTTGCTGGGGACGGGGGTTCTGGCTTTGGCAAGATTTCGTCGGCGCAAGCCGATTTGATCCAGGCGGTCCATCCGGCGAAATGAAAAGGCCGCCCAACCGGGCGGCCTTTCGTTTACTGGCCGCTGCGCGACATGCGCTTGCGGTCGTTCGGGTCCAGGTAGCGCTTGCGCATCCGGATGTTCTTCGGCGTCACTTCCACCAGTTCATCGTCGTCGATATAGGCAATCGACTGTTCCAGCGACAGCTTGACCGGCGTGGTCAGGCGCACGGCTTCGTCGGTGCCCGAGGCGCGAACGTTGGTCAATTGCTTGCCGCGCAGCGCGTTCACTTCCAGATCGTTGTCGCGGTTGTGCTCGCCGATGATCATGCCGCCGTAGATCTGTTCCTGCACGCCGATGAAGAAGTGGCCACGGTCTTCCAGCTTCCACATCGCATAGGCCACCGAAATGCCGCTTTCCATCGAGACCAGAACACCTTGGCGACGGCCTTCAATGGCGCCCTTGTGCGGGGTCCAGCCGTGGAACACGCGGTTCAGAACCCCGGTGCCACGCGTGTCGGTCATGAACTGGCCGTGATAGCCGATCAGACCGCGCGACGGCACCAAAGCGATGATCCGGGTCTTGCCGACGCCGGCCGGTTTCATCTCGACCAGATCACCCTTGCGCGGGCCGGTCAGCTTTTCGATCACGGCGCCGGTGTATTCATCATCGACGTCGATGGTGACTTCTTCGACCGGCTCGTTCTTCACGCCGTCGATTTCCTGGAAGATCACGCGCGGACGCGAGATCGACAGTTCAAACCCCTCGCGGCGCATGTTCTCGATCAGCACGCCCATCTGCAATTCGCCGCGCCCCGAGACTTCGAAGGCGTCGCCACCGGGAGTGTCGGCAACTTTGATGGCCACGTTCACTTCAGATTCGCGCATCAGACGTTCACGGATCACGCGGGACTGCACCTTGTTGCCGTCTTTGCCAGCAAGAGGCGAGTCGTTGATGCCGAAGGTCACGGTGATGGTGGGCGGGTCGATCGGCTGCGCGGGAAGGGCCACGTCAATCGAGGCATCGCACAAAGTGTCGGCCACGGTGGCCTTGGTCATGCCGGCCACGGTGACGATATCACCCGCCAAGGCTTCATCCACGGCCGTCATGTTCAGGCCGCGGAAGGCCAGAACCTTGGTGACACGGAAGTTTTCAATCCGCTCGCCCGTGCGGGTCATCGCCTTGAGCTGGGTGCCGACGGTCAGACGACCGGCTTCGATGCGGCCGGTCAGGATGCGGCCGATGAAGGGGTCAGCCGACAGGGTGGTGGCCAGCATCTGGAAGGGCTCATCCACGCGGGCGATCTGCTTGGGGTGTGGGACGTGGCTGACGATCAGGTTGAACAGCGCGTCAAGGTTCTTGCGCGGACCGTCCAGCGAGTCGTCGGCCCAGCCGTTGCGGCCCGAGGCGTAGATATGCGGGAAATCCAGCTGCTCGTCCGAAGCGCCAAGGTTGGCGAACAGGTCGAACACTTCGTTCAGGGCGCGTTCCGGTTCGGCATCGGCCTTGTCGACCTTGTTCAGCACGACGATCGGGCGCAGGCCCAAAGCCAGCGCCTTGGCCAGCACGAACTTGGTCTGCGGCATCGGGCCTTCGGCGGCGTCGACCAGCAGGCACACGCCGTCGACCATGCTCAGGATCCGCTCCACCTCGCCACCGAAGTCGGCGTGGCCGGGGGTGTCGACGATATTGATGCGGATGCCGTCGTGTTCAACGGATGTACACTTGGCCAGAATCGTAATGCCGCGTTCACGTTCAATGTCATTGCTGTCCATCGCGCGTTCGGACACTTGCTGTCCTTCGCGGAAAGAGCCAGACTGTTTCAGAAGCTCATCAACGAGCGTGGTCTTGCCATGGTCGACGTGCGCGATAATGGCGATGTTGCGAAGCTCCATCGTGGGCATCTCTTTCAGGTTGGTCAGAAGTTGCCCTGCCGATACATGAGACATGCCCGATTTGCCAGTGCAATCGACAGGTCTGTGGCCGCTTGTCGGGCCGCTCTTCAGTCCTTTGCCAACAGTCGACCGAGGTAAGGGAAGCGGTCGGCAAGCTCGGCATCGCCCAGACCGCCCGCGACCGGTTTCCAGCGTTCGGTCTGCGCCACCCTCGAATCGTTGAAGCCGTGGACCGAGCGGACGAACATCGGCGCGCCCCCAATGGGCTGGCAGCCGGCCTTCTTCGGGGCGGCCAGATGATTGATGGCAAGGATATTGGGCGCGGACGGCGCGTCGACCATCGTCAGGCCAAGGTTGATGTAAGGGTAGCGGTGCTGAAACACCTCGGGCGTTCGTCCTTCGTCAGAAAAGACCAGCCCGTAGCCTTTGGAGAAGGACAGGAAGAAGGGCAGTTGCTCGGGCGTCAGGCGGTCCCCGGCGGCGGTCAGTTGCTCGGCCATGCAAGCGACGAAGTTGCTCGCCAATCCGTCGTCATCATCCAGCACGATCTGCACCACGAGATCACCCAACTGTTTGGCGACCATGAACTGCCGCAGGAATTTGCGGGCATTGCCAATGGGTTGGCGGTCTATCGTGTAGCGGTCCGGAGCATAGGCCCGCCGGCAGATCACCGTCAATCGGTCCAGCGCCCATTCGGGCAAATGGTCGCTGGTCAAAATATAGTGGTGAAAGCTTTGATCGCTTTGCGCCAGAAGCGAGGCCACCGTGATGCGCTCGAACAGCCAAAGTCGCATGTTCAACCGAGCGGGATCGAATAGGATCGCCTCCCGGTCGGCCATCGGGATCTTCCAGCCTGAATTTCCGATGAAGGAAAACCGGGTGACGATCACCTTCGGCAGGCCTGCGGGGGTGTTTGACACCGGTCACTCCAAGGGTTCGGCATCGGCAGGTCAGGCCGAGGGCCTCTTGGTCGCTGCCGCGTAGTTGATCACCAGAAGCGAGGATAGTTCGATGATCCGGGCTAGGCCAAGGCCGAAAAGCGGCGTTTTGAGCAAGCTGTCCATATGGTGGAACGAAAGGACGTGCAGCGCGACATAGGTGGTGAGCAACCCAAGTCCTGCGATCATGAGCCCATTGCCGCGTCGGGATGTGACCATCAGCGTGGCGCCGACGAAGGTGGCCACCGTGAAGATGCCAAGGGTTGCTACCTCTTGGAAGCTGCGGCGTTCGCCATACCAGCCCTCGGCCCGCGCCACACAACGCCCGGTCTGGGTGAAGAAAGTCTGCACATCCAGCTGTTTGTTGATCGCCAGCAGGATCAGGCACACCGCTGCCAGCGTCCAGAGCCATCGCCCGGATCTTGGGCTGCCAGAAACCCATACCTGCAGGGCGGCATAGGTCGTCATCAGAGCCGCGGTGACGTAAAGGAAGGTCAGGGTGACGCCAAGGAAATCTGCATCGCTCCAGTGCGGATTCCACGATTGCGCCAGGCAGGTGCGCAGCAAAGTCCAGCGGTCCATCTTGCCTCTATTCGAAAGGGCGCATCCGAAGATGCGCCCCTGTTGTCAGTCCAGCCGTTTCAGCCGACCAAGGCCTTGTTCAGATACTCATCGACCTTTTCCAGATAGCCGATGGTCGTCAGCCATTTCTGATCCGGCCCGACCAGCAGGGCCAGGTCCTTGGTCATCCAGCCATCTTCGACGGCGTCAACCGTGACCTTCTCCAGCGTCTGGGCAAAGCGCATCAGCTGTTCGTTGTCGTCCAGCTTGGCGCGGTGCTTCAGACCGCCGGTCCAAGCGAAGATCGAGGCCACCGAGTTGGTCGAGGTCTGCTGACCCTTCTGGTGCTGGCGGAAGTGACGCGTCACGGTGCCATGTGCTGCTTCCGCTTCCACGATCTTGCCATCGGGCGTCATCAGCACCGAAGTCATCAGGCCCAGCGAGCCAAAACCCTGCGCCACGGTGTCGGATTGCACATCGCCGTCATAGTTCTTGCAGGCCCAAACATAGCCGCCAGACCACTTCATCGCCGAGGCCACCATGTCGTCGATCAGGCGGTGTTCGTAGGTGATGCCGGCCTTCTTGAACTGCTCCTCAAATTCCTCGGCATAGACCTTGGCAAACAGGTCCTTGAAGCGGCCGTCATAGGCCTTCAAGATGGTGTTCTTGGTCGACAGGTACACGGGCCAGCCCTTCAGGAGGCCATAGTTCATCGAAGACCGGGCGAAGTCGATGATCGAGTCATCAAGGTTGTACATGCCCATGTAGACGCCAGCCGAAGGGGCCGAGTACACGTCCTTCTCGATCACGGTGCCGTCGTTGCCGACGAATTTCATCGTCAGTTTGCCCGCACCCGGGAAGTGGAAGTCGGTCGCGCGGTATTGGTCGCCGAAGGCATGGCGGCCGATGACGATGGGCTTGGTCCAGCCCGGCACCAGACGCGGCACGTTCTTGCAGATGATCGGCTCGCGGAAGATCACGCCGCCAAGGATATTGCGGATCGTGCCGTTGGGCGATTTCCACATCTGCTTCAGGCCGAATTCCTGAACCCGCTGCTCGTCCGGCGTGATCGTGGCGCATTTCACGCCGACGCCGTAGTGCTGGATCGCGTGGGCGGCGTCGATCGTGATCTGATCGTTGGTCCGGTCCCGCTCTTCGATGCCGAGGTCGTAATATTTCAGATCGATGTCCAGATAGGGCAGGATCAGCTTTTGTTTGATGAAATCCCAGATGATCCGGGTCATCTCGTCGCCATCGAGTTCGACGACGGGGTTGGCCACCTTGATCTTGGTCATCTCAGGCCCTTTCGGTGTTGGATTCGCTGACCTTGACTTACGGCAATTTGCCACGAAAGAAAAGACGGTATGCAACTGTATACCCAATTCCTGCTCCGCTCTCCCCTTGGCTTCGCCGGGAACTTCGGCAATGTTGATCCGCATAACCGGGACGGAGCCAAAGAATAGATGCGCAAACTGATTTTGCATGTTGGGGTCCATCGAACAGGCACGACGTCGACACAGAAGTTCATGCGAGAGAATTTCCAGGCCTTGTTGAAGAAGGGCTGTCTCTACCCGTTTGGCGTGAAGCGGCATGACCGGATCGTTCAGCGCCTGCTGCGCAACGAGGTGCCCGCGGGACGGCTGGCGCGTGATCTGGAACGGCGGGCGGCGTCGCATCCCAACCGGGTCGACACGATCGTGCTCAGCGATGAAGACATGTCGCTGATCCGGGATTTCCGCGTCTTCGAACCGCTGAAGGAAAGTTTCGATGTCAAGGTCGTCGTCTCGCTGCGGCGACAGGACCTTTGGCTGGAAAGCTGGTATTTGCAAAACGTCAAATGGCAGTGGAATGCGGCGCTGGCCCATCTGACCTTCGCGGAGTTCTTCGCCCGCCGCGCCGAATTCTTCTGGATCGACTACGCCGCCCGTTTCGCGCATTTCGAGGAGGTGTTCGGCCCAGGATCGGTCACCGCGGGCGTGTTCGAGAAGGGCGACATGCCCGATGGACCGATTCAGGCTTTTCTGCGCATGATCGGGATCGAGGATATGTCGGGCTTCAGCCCCTTCCTGCACAGCAATTCCTCACTCTCGCCCCTGATGAGCGAGATGATGCGGCATTTGCCGATGGACAGGATGGCCCCCAAGGAACGCGCCCTGGTCGAGGCCGCCTGCATCGAGGTCGACCGCACGCTGCCCAGCAACGGTTCGAAACTGGTGATGCCCTACGAACAGCGCCAGCTTGTGCTGGCCGAATACGAGGACAGCAATCGTCGCAGCGCGCAGGCGCATTTCGGCCGCGACGTCCTGTTTCAGGAACCTTTGCCGCTCAAGACGGATGCCTTGGCGGATCAGACCTTGCCGGGCGACGCGCAAGACCTGATCCGGCTGTTCATGGCGCCGATCCTGCGCGAATTGGCCGACCTGATGGCGGCGGTGCGGATGGAACGCGATGCCAAGACCACCGACTTGTGGGAAAGCCGCCCTGTCTGGAAACCGGCCAAGGCCACAGAACAGGACTTCAGTTGAAATAGCTGCGCGTCTTGGCGCGCACCCAGTCCCACAGACGCGGCGCGCCCCGGGCGATCTTGCTGCCAACTCTTTGGTCAAGCTGGTCGGAGGTGACCTTGTACTCGACCCAAGTCCCGCCGCCCGACATCAGGTTCGCCATCACCGGCTGCACCCGGTCGAGCGATTTGGCAAAGACGGCGTCGGGCGTCTCGGCGGCTTCAAACTCGACCCACAGCGCTTGAAAGCTTTGGCGCAGGTCCTTGGGCAGCAATCCGAAAATCCGCTCGGCTGCCCGCGCCTCGGCGTCTTGCGTGGCCTCAGAACCATGGGCTTGACCATTCGAGGAATGGATCGGCACATCGCCCACGTCGATCTCGACCAGATCATGCAGGATGAGCATGCGGATCACCCGGTCAAGGTTCACTCCCGGCCCCGCCTGATCGGCCAGAACCATGGCATAGAGTGCCAGATGCCAGGAATGTTCGCCCGAATTCTCGCGGCGTGACCCATCGACCAGAGTCGTCGCGCGCAAGACCTGCTTCAGCCGGTCGGCCTCGTTCAGGAAAGCGAACTGCGCCTCCAGCCGATCCAAAGGCTTAACCGCGCGGGGCAGCGGTGCCGCCGCGTTTGGCCTTCAGCGCGGCCTCGACGAAACGGCGCGCCCGGGCGTCGGCCACACGGACGCGGTAAGCCGTGGTGAAAGCTTCCAAAAGAGTGGGCGACGCATCGCCCACCACTTTGGCGACCTTGTCGAAGAACTTGTCGTCGCCGAGCTCTTCGGCGGCGGCGATCACCTCCAGCGCAAGGGCATGTCCCAGATCCTCAAGCACAGCCATCAGCGCGTGACCTCTCCCAAGCGGCGCTTCACGTAAGTCGAGACCGACTGGATCATCGGCTTCATATGGGTCTCGTCATCCTTGAAGAAGTGGTCCGCGCCTTCGATCACCTCATGGGTGATGGTGATGCCCTTCTGTTCGTGCAGCTTGTTGACCAGCGTCACGGTGTCTTTCGGCGGGGCGACCTTGTCGGCCGAGCCGTTGATGATCAGACCCGAGGCCGGGCAGGGTGCCAGGAAGGTGAAGTCATAAAGATTGGCCGGTGGGGCGACCGAGATGAAGCCGGTGATCTCGGGCCGGCGCATCAGCAGTTGCATCCCGATCCATGCGCCGAACGAGAAGCCCGCCACCCAGCAATGCTTGGCGTTCTGGTTCATGCTTTGCAGGTAATCCAAGGCCGAGGCCGCATCCGACAATTCGCCAATGCCCAGATCATACTCGCCCTGCGACCTTCCGACACCGCGGAAGTTGAACCGCAGGACCGAGAAGCCAAGGTTGTAAAAGGCGTAGTGCAGGTTATAGACCACCTTGTTGTTCATCGTGCCGCCGTAATTCGGATGCGGATGCAGGACGATGGCGATCGGGGCGTCACGGTCTTTCTGCGGGTGGTAGCGGCCTTCAAGACGCCCCTCGGGGCCTGCGAAAATCACTTCGGGCATTGTCCAACGTCCAGTCTTCGGGCCCGCGCCTCCGTCCGATTGTTGACAAAATCGGTCAGATAACTTAGAACCATTCCAAAGGCGGCCCAGTGCCACCTTATCGATCCGGCTTGAGGTAATGGCCGGGGCGGCTCGCGTCAATGGGCGGCTCGCGTCAATAGGCCGTCATGGCAACAGGAATGCAAAGATATGAAGCTGTCCACCAAAGGGCGTTATGCGATGGTGGCTTTGGCCGATCTGGCCTTGGCCGAAGCCGTGCCTTCAAAGGGGGAAGAGTTGATGTCGCTGGCCGAGATTGCCAAACGGCAGGATATCTCTTTGCCCTATCTGGAGCAGCTGTTCGTCAAACTGCGCCGGGCCGGGCTGGTGGAAGCGGTGCGCGGCCCGGGCGGCGGCTATAAATTGGCCCGCGGGCCGGCGGAGATTAGGGTCTCAGAGATTTTGACGGCGGTGGAGGAGAATGTCGACGCGCTGCACACCGGGGCAGGGGCTTCCGGTGGGGTGTCCGGCACCAAGGCGCAAAGCCTGACCAACCGGCTGTGGGAGGGGCTTTCGGCGCATGTCTATGTGTTTCTGCACCAGACGCGTCTGTCGGACGTGATCCGGAATGAGATGCAGCCCTGTCCGGCGGTTCCGGCCTTGTTTGCAGTGGTGGACGAGGACTAAAGCGGCGCGACTTGGGCTGCGCCGCCAAGGCCGGGGGGCCTTCAGCCCCCCTGGACCCCCCCGAGGATATTTGGGCAGTGTGAATGGGTAAGAGAATCTATCTGGACTGGAATGCCACGACGCAGTTGCGGCCCGAGGCGCGGGCGGCGATGATTGCGGCCATGGATGTGGTGGGAAACCCTTCGTCCGTGCATGGCGAGGGGCGGGCGGCCAAGGCTTTGGTCGAGCGGTCCAGGTTGCAGGTCGCAGGCGCGCTCGGGGCGGAGGGGGCGGACATCGTCTTCACCTCGGGTGCGACCGAGGCTGCCGCGATGGCCTGCGCCGGACGCGGCTTGCACTGTGCGAGCGTGGAGCATGATGCGGTGGCGGCCTGGTGTGACGTTGATCTGGGCGTGGAGGCTTCGGGGCAGGTTCTGGTGCCGGAGCCTGCGCTGGCTGCGGTGCAACTGGCCAATTCCGAGACCGGGGTGCTGCAGGAATTGCCCGAGGGGTTGGCGGTTTCCGATCTGACGCAGGCCTTTGGCAAGGTGCCTTTGGCCTTCAACTGGCTGGGTTGTCAGATGGGCCTTGTCTCGGCACACAAACTGGGCGGGCCGAAGGGGATTGGCGCCCTGGTCCTGCGGCGGGGGTTGGATTTTGCGCCGGTGCTGAAGGGCGGCGGGCAGGAAATGGGGCGGCGGGCCGGGACCGAGAATATCATCGGCATGGCGGGATTTGGCGCGGCGGCCGAAGCTGCGGCGCGGGATCTGGCCGATGGGGTCTGGGAGCAGGTTGCTGAACTTAGAAATACTCTAAATCAGGCGTTGTCCTCGCAGGGATTTAATACTATTTCTGTCGGGAATACCTCGGCAAGGCTGCCGAACACCTTGTGCCTGATTGCCCCGCACTGGAAAGGCGAGACGCAGGTCATGGCGATGGATCTTGCTGGCTTTGCCGTTTCGGCGGGGTCGGCCTGTTCCAGCGGCAAGGTGAAGGCCAGTCGGACGCTGAAGGCGATGGGGTTTGACGAGGTCTTGGCGGGGCAGGCGATACGCATCTCCCTGGGGCCGGACAACACCGAGGAAGAGGTGCTGCGCTTTGTCGAAGTGTGGGGCCGTGAATACAGGCGCATCCTGTCGCGGGTTGCGTAAGGAACGGCTCGCAAGGCCTTGAAGATGAAGGATAAGATCATGGCCGATGTTGCATTCGACGCACCCGTGCTGGACGTCCCCGTTCTGGAGGTTCGCGATGGCGTGGACCGCGAGACGATCGAAACCGTTGCCTCGATGGGTGCCTATAAATACGGCTGGGCGACCGAGATCGAGACGGATTATGCGCCCAAGGGACTGTCGGAGGATATTGTCCGCCTGATCTCGTCGAAGAACGGCGAACCCGAATGGCTGCTCGACTGGCGTCTGGCCGCCTACCGGCGCTGGCTGGGGATGGAAGAGCCGCATTGGGCGATGCTGAACTATCCCCACATCGACTATCAGGACCAGTATTATTACGCGACGCCGAAGAGCATGTCGGTCAAGCCGAAGTCACTGGATGACGTGGACCCGAAGCTTCTGGCCACCTACAAGAAGCTGGGCATTCCGTTGAAAGAGCAGGCACTGCTCGCGGGCGTCGAAGCGCCGGAAGGCGAGCGGCGCGTGGCGGTGGATGCGGTGTTTGACAGCGTCTCGGTGGGCACGACCTTCAAGGCGGAACTGGCCAAGGCGGGAGTGATCTTCTGCTCGATCTCGGAAGCGGTGAAGGAACATCCGGAACTGGTGCGGAAGTATCTCGGCTCGGTCGTCCCGCCCACGGACAACTTCTTTGCGACGCTGAATTCGGCGGTGTTTTCGGACGGGTCTTTCGTCTATATCCCGCCGGGCACCCGCTGCCCGATGGAACTTTCCACTTATTTCCGCATAAATGCCGAGAACACCGGGCAGTTCGAGCGCACTCTGATCATCTGCGACCGGGGCGCCTATGTCTCCTATCTGGAAGGCTGCACGGCACCGAAGCGGGATACGCACCAACTGCACGCGGCCGTTGTGGAACTGGTCATCCTGGAGGATGCCGAGGTCAAATACTCGACCGTGCAGAACTGGTATCCGGGCGATGAGAATGGCAAAGGCGGCATTTACAACTTCGTCACCAAGCGGGCCGATTGCCGCGAGGCGCGGGCGAAGGTGATGTGGACTCAGGTGGAAACCGGGTCGGCGATCACCTGGAAATACCCCTCCTGCATCCTGCGCGGCGATGACTCACAGGGCGAGTTCTATTCCATCGCCATCGCCAACAACGCCCAGCAGGCCGATACCGGCACCAAGATGATCCACTTGGGCAAGCGGACCAAGTCGCGCATCGTCTCCAAGGGCATCAGCGCGGGCAGGGCGCAGAACACCTATCGCGGGCTGGTGTCGATGCACCCCAAGGCCACCGACAGCCGCAACTACACGCAATGCGACAGCCTCTTGATCGGCGACAAATGTGGGGCGCATACCGTGCCTTACATCGAGGTCAAGAATTCGTCGTCCCGTGTCGAACACGAGGCCACCACCTCGAAAGTCGATGAGGATCAGCTGTTCTACTGCCGTTCCCGCGGCATGGATGAGGAAGAGGCGGTGGCCCTGGTCGTCAACGGCTTCTGCCGCGAGGTGCTGCAGGCCCTGCCGATGGAATTCGCCATGGAGGCGCAAAGCCTTGTGGCGATCTCGCTTGAAGGCTCCGTCGGGTAAGGCGCGTCAGATGAACCGCTTGCCCATGGGTCACGACCTTACCATCTCGCCGCAAGGTCAGGTCGTGCGCAGCGTGATCTGGGGCCAGCCTGTCTATTTTACCATCACCGATGGCCGCGACTCGATCCAGAAACATCACCTGGCGGGCGGGTTTTATGAACCCGAGGAACTGGAGATCATCCGCCAGTTCTGCCCACCCGGTGGCGTCTATTGCGATATCGGGGCCAATATCGGCAACCACGCGCTGTTCGCGCTGAAATTCCTCGGCGTCGAGAGGGCAATCCTGTTCGAACCGAATCCGAAGGCCGTCGAAATCCTTCTGTCCAATCTTGCGCTGAACGGGGTGACCGCGCGCTGCGACCTACGCCATCTGGGGCTTGGCCTGTCGGATCAGGCACAAGGTAGCCTTGGGATCGAAGCCCCCAAGCGCAATCTGGGCGGCGGGCACATGATCGAGGGTGCGGGAACACTGCGGGTGATTCCCGGCGATCAGGCGCTGGCCGACAGCCATGTCGATTTCCTCAAGATCGACGTCGAGGGGATGGAAATGAAGGCGCTGGCCGGCCTTGCGGCAACGATCGCGCGCTGCCGTCCGCGGATGTTCATTGAACTGGACCGCGCCAACAAGGCCGAGTTCACCGCTTGGGTGAAGGCCAACTCCTATGAGATCAAGGCACGGTTCAAACGCTACCGCGTGAACGAGAATTTCTTACTGGTTCCGGGCCCTGTGGCGGAACCCGCTGTGGAGCAGACGCAATCATGACCGATCAGGACCCCTTCAAGTTGACCATGCCGGAGGCCGAAGCCAGCCTGCTGCGCGCCAGCTACAAGGGCGCGGGCGTCATTCTGGAATATGGCTCGGGCGGATCGACGTTGATTGCGGCGGAAAGTGCAACCACGGCGGTCATCGCCGTGGAAAGCGACCAAGCTTGGGGCCAGAAGATGCAGGAGTGGTTCTTGGCCCATCCGGCGCCCGTATCGGTGCATCTGCACTACAGCAATATCGGCCCGACCGGCAAATGGGGTTTTCCCAAGGACAGGTCCCGGGTGCGGCACTGGTCGAGCTATGCCACCTCGGTCTGGGACCGGCCCGAGTTTGCCCATCCCGATGTCGTTCTGGTCGATGGCCGCTTCCGTCTGGCCTGCATGCTGACGACGTTGTTGCGCATCACGCGGCCGGTGCTTCTGCTTTGTGACGACTACCTGACGCGACCGGCCTATCACAGGTTCGAAAAACTGGCCGGACCGCCAATGCTGACCGGCCGGATGGCCGCCTTCTCGCTTACTCCGCAAAGTTTCCCCGTGGCGCAGATGGGCTGGATCATGGCCGCCTTCAGCGACGCCGACTAAGACGCAAGGACTGAAAGAATGCTTGAAATCAACAACCTGCACGTGAAACTTGAAGACGAGGACAAGCAGATCCTCAAAGGCGTCACCCTGAAGATCGGGGCCGGGGAAGTCCACGCCATCATGGGCCCGAACGGCTCGGGCAAGTCCACCCTGTCCTATGTGCTGTCGGGCCGCGATGGCTATGCCGTCACCGAAGGTAGCGCCAGTCTGGAGGGCGAGGACCTGCTGGCGATGGAGCCCGAGGTGCGCGCCGCCCATGGCCTGTTCCTGGCCTTTCAGTACCCGGTCGAAATCCCCGGTGTTGGCAACATGACCTTCCTGCGCACCGCTCTGAACGCGCAGCGCAAGACGCGCGGCGAACCCGAAGTATCGGCAGGCGACTTCTTGAAACTGGTGCGCGAAAAGGCCAAAGCGCTGCACATCGACGCCGACATGCTGAAACGCCCGGTCAACGTGGGCTTCTCCGGCGGCGAGAAGAAGCGCAATGAAATCCTGCAGATGGCCATGCTGGAGCCTAAGATGTGCATTCTCGACGAGACGGATTCCGGTCTGGATGTCGACGCCATGAAGCTGGTCTCCGAAGGCGTCAACGCGCTGCGCTCGGAAGGCCGGTCTTTCCTTGTCATCACCCATTACCAGCGCCTGCTGGATCACATCAAACCGGACGTGGTGCACATCATGGCCGCTGGCCGCATCATCAAGACCGGCGGCCCGGAACTGGCGCTGGAGGTCGAGCACAACGGCTACGCCGAGATCCTCGCCGCCCACAAGCTGACCGAGGTCCAGTGATGAGCGCGGTTTCCCCCAAAGCCGCCGCTCTGGCGTTGCGGCTGGCGGAGCTGACGCTGCCTGCGGGTCTTGCTGCGGCGCGCGCTGCCGCACAGGCGCGTCTGGCGGCGGCAGGCCTGCCGGCCAAGCGCGACGAATACTGGCGGTATACCGATCCGGCCAGCCTGACCGCCAGCGATGCGCCTTTGGCGGACTTGTTCGACGCCGCCGAGGAAGTGCCGCTGTTTGCCAACATCAACCGCCTGAAACTGGTGTTCGTCGACGGTCATTTCGACGCTGCGGTTTCCGATGACCTGACCCTGTCCGGCGTGGAAATCAGCCGTCTTGCCGATGTCCCGGCCGGTCACTGGTCTGAAAACGCCTATGGCACGCTGGAAGCCGCCGGCCAAACCCCGATCCTGCGGCCGCTTGCAGCACTCAACTCGGCCTATGCGACCGATGGCCTTTTGATCCATGTGACGGCCAGGGCCTCCAAGCCAATTTCGGTGATTTACCTCAGGAAATCCGAAGCTTCCGACGCGATCCTGCATCATTTTATTAAGCTCGACCCCGGCGCGGAACTGACGCTGTTGGAGAACGGCCCCGCCGCCTCGCGGCTGAACATGGTGCTGGAGGTTGACGCAGGCGACGGTGCCCGCTTCCACCACATCCGCGCCCAGGGCCTTGACCATGACCGCCGCACGGTCAGCCATATCTTCGCAAGGCTTGGGGCCAAGTCGCTGTTCAAAAGCTTCACGCTCACCGCCAACGGCATCCTGACCCGCAACGAGGCGGTGATCGAGTTCACCGGTGACCACGCCCAAGCCCATATCGCTGGCGCCGCGATGGGCGACGGCGCATTCCACCATGACGACACCATCTTCATCACCCACGGGGCCGAGGCCTGCGAAAGCCGTCAGGTTTTCAAGAAGGTGCTGAAACATGGCGCGGTCGGGGTGTTTCAGGGCAAGATCCTGGTGAAGCAGGGCGCGCAGAAGACCGACGGCTATCAGATTTCCCAAGCCCTGCTGTTGGACGACGACAGCCAGTTCCTCGCCAAGCCCGAACTGGAAATCTACGCCGACGACGTGAAATGCTCGCATGGCTCCACCTCGGGGGCCATTGACGAAACCGCGCTGTTCTATCTGCGGTCCCGTGGTGTTCCGAAGCGGGCGGCGCAAAGCCTGCTGATCCTCGCCTTCCTCGCCGACACGATTGCGGAAATCGAGGATGAGGCGATTGCCGAGGACATCCGCGCAAGGCTGGAAAGCTGGCTTCAGGGGCATGAAGACTGATGGCCCTGACCGCTGACATCCTGGAAAGCTGGCGCCGCCCGCGCGCCGTGGTCCGCCGCCTGCGAAGCGCGGGACGGTCGGAGCCCTTTGTCTTCACCTTCCTGTTCGTCTTCCTGCTTCTGGCCTTCACCTCGCTGGCACCCTACCTGTCGCGCGAGGCGACGCTGCATCCCGACGTCACACTGTACCAACGCCTGTTCGGTGCGGCCCTTGGCCTTCTGGCGCTGATACCGCTGTTCTATCTGCTGGCGGCCTTGGGGCATCTGGTGGCGCGGCTGATGGGAGGAACGGGTGGGTGGTACGAGGGGCGACTGGCTTTGTTCTGGGCCTTGACCTGCATCACGCCGGCCATGCTGGTCTTGGGACTGGTGCGGTCCTTTGCCGGTGACGGGCCTGCCGTCACGGGCCTTGGCCTGCTGATTTTCCTTGGCTTCATCGTGCTTTACAGCACGATGTTGAGAGAGGTCGAAGGTCAATGAACCTGTCCGTGCAAGCTCTTCTCAAGGCCGCGCGCGACACGCTGGCCAACCCCGCCGCCGCCGCCCGCGATGTGATGGCGCTGCGACTGGACGTGACCGAGGCGCTGATGGCTGTCGGCCTGAGCGCCGCTCTGGCCACCCTGCTGACAGCGCTGATGCAAAGCTTCCTTGGGCCGGTGGCGGACACCGCCGTGCAGGACCTGTTCAGCCACCCCTTCCTTCTGGCCCTCAGCCAGTTTGCCGTCATGGTGATGGGCGGGTTCCTGATGTGGCGCGTCGGCAAGGCGTTCGGCGGCCAGGGCACCTTCGCGCAAAGCCTGTCGCTGGTGGCCTGGCTGGAGGTGGTGCTGATTCTGCTGCAACTGGCCGAGGTTCTGGTTCTGCTGATCCTGCCCGTTCTGGCGCTGCCCATCGGCCTCGCCTCGCTGTTCGCCTTTTTCTACCTGCTGACCCATTTCACAGCGGCACTGAACGGCTTCACCTCGCTGACCAAGACCTTCTTCGCCATCCTTGGCACCGCCATCGTCGTGCTGCTGGCCGTAAGCTTTGCCCTGATCTTCATCCTTCCGGTGCCCAATGTATGACGTCGCCTCTGTCCGCGCCGACTTCCCGATCCTGAGCCGTCAGGTGAACGGCAAACCCTTGGTCTATCTGGACAACGGCGCCTCGGCGCAAAAGCCGCAGGTGGTGATTGACGCCATGACACGGGCCTATTCTTACGAATATGCCAATGTGCACCGGGGCTTGCACTACCTTTCGAACCTTGCGACCGAACAGTACGAGGCGGTGCGCGGCAAGATCGCCCGCTTCCTGAACGCTGATGAGCGCGAGATCATCTTCACCTCGGGTACGACCGAGGGGATCAACCTTGTCTCCTACGGCTGGGCTGCACCGAGGCTTCAGGCCGGGGATGAGATTGTCCTGTCGATCCTGGAGCATCACGCCAATATCGTGCCGTGGCATTTTCTGCGCGAACGCCAGGGGGTTGTGCTGAAATGGGTGGATTGCGACGCCAACGGTGACCTTGACCCGCAGGCGGTGCTCGATGCCATCGGGCCGCGCACCAAACTGGTTGCTGTCACCCACATGTCGAACGTTCTGGGCACCGTGGTTGATGTGACCGCCATCTGCAAAGGTGCCCGTGACAAGGGCGTGCCGGTCATGGTCGACGGCTCTCAAGCCGCTGTCCACATCGCTGTCGATGTGAAGACGATCGGCTGCGACTTCTATGCCATCACTGGACATAAGCTATACGGACCAAGCGGTTCCGGGGCGATCTTTATCCGTGCTGACCGTCAGGCCGAGATGCGCCCCTTCATGGGCGGTGGCGATATGATCCGCGAGGTTTCGCGCGAAACGATCACCTGGAACGACCCGCCGATGAAGTTCGAGGCCGGCACCCCCGGCATCGTCCAGCAGATCGGTCTTGGCGTGGCACTGGACTATATGACCGGCCTTGGCATGGCCAACATCGCGGCCCGTGAACGGTCGTTGCGCGACTATGCGCAAGCGAAGATCAACGGACTGAACTGGCTGAACGTGCAGGGCAATTCGTCCACGAAGGGGGCGATCTTCTCCTTCACGCTGGAAGGTGCTGTCCATGCCCATGACATCTCCACCGTGCTCGACAAGCGCGGCATTGCGGTCCGCGCCGGTACGCATTGTGCCATGCCGCTGATGGAGCATATGGGGGTTTCCGCCACCTGCCGCGCCTCGTTCGGGCTATACAACACCGAAGCTGAGGTCGACGCGCTGATCTCGGCGCTGGAGTTGTGCCGCGACCTGTTCTCCTGAGACTTGAACGAATCACCGGACAGGCGCCTTCTACCTTCCATGCCTGCCATGGAGAAGAAGATGCGCCTGACCCCCGCCGTTCTTGCCTTAGCCGTCCTGCCCGCCATCGCTCATGCCGAAGACCCCACCGTCATCGACCCCAAGGCCCTGTTCCCCGAAGGCCCGGTGCTGCTCGACGGCAAGCTGTACTACGCGCAGTACTCCGGCAATGTCGCCTCGGTCTGGGACGGGGCGACCAAGACGGATTTCTGGAAAGAAGACGGCTGCGGGCCTTCCGCCGTGGTGCCGGTGGGCGATAACTTCGGCATCACCTGCTACGACAATGGCAAGCTCGAGGTGATCACCAAAGACGGCAAACCCGTCGCCAGCTATGACAAGGACGCTTCCGGCCAGAACCTGCAAGGTCCGAACGACGGCACCCCGGACGGCAAGGGCGGTGCCTATTTCACCCTGTCGGGCCCTTGGACTCCGGGGCCGGTGGTGGGGCGGATCGTGCATCTGACGCCAGGCGGCAAGCTGACCGAAGTGGCCAATGACCTCAACTACGCCAATGGCATCGTGATGGGCCACGATGGACGGCTTTACGTCAACGAATCCTATGCCGGCACCGTAACCTCTTTCGCCGTGGCCGCCGATGGCACGCTCAGCGATCGCAAAAGCTTCGTGCATCTCTACCAGTTGGGCGAAGACCCGGGCGTTTTCCCCGATGGCATCAAACTCGGCCCCAATGGCAATTTCTTCATCGGCCTGAACTCGGTCGCCGCCGTGATCGAAGTCACGCCGGACGGTACCAAAGTCGCCGCCCGCCATGTCTTCCCGTCCGGCGGCACGCCCAACATGACCTTCAGCGCCGATGGCAAGACGATGTATGTCATGGCCATCGACAACGAGGCCGGCGCGCCTTACGAGGGCCGGGTTCTGGCAACCCCTCTGCCGTAAGGCGGTCAAAAGCGGTCGAGGCGCGGGCCCGGAAATGGATCGCCTGACCTCCGTCAACCGCTGATCTTGATCGACAGGTTGAAGGGCGCCGTTTCTGTGCTGTTCTCATCATGGACCAGGAAATTCAGCATGTAATCGCCCGCCGGAAGGGGGCCCAAGCCGAGGTCCATGTTCATGATGACTTCGTGGATCCGGATCCGCGAGATCCATTCCAGATGCGCCCAGTTGTTTTGCGAGAACACGACCGTGCCATCGGGCTTGGCGATGCTCAGGTCCACGGTCAGGCCGAAGATTGTGAAGCTGTTGGCATCGACCTTGTAGCCAAATCCCACCGGCTCGATATAGATCAGGGCGTGTTCGCCGGGTTTGAGCACATTGTCTGCACGGGGATTGTACAGACCGTATCCCGTGGCCGGTTCCCTGAGCAGGGTGGCAAACTGGATGGTGAGGGGCTCGGCATCCCAGGCTGCAGCATAGGCATCCCCGGCCGTGGCCAGCGCATCTTGGGCCCGGACGGCAGGCGCTGCGGCCAGGAGAGCCGTGGAGACAAGCAAGACGAATTTCATGGCGCGAAACCTTTTTTTGCAAAACTACCCCCAGAGTTGCAACATCTGCCGCTTTCGGACAAGCGGCATGCAAGGTGCCCTTTCGGTTTTCTGGTTGCGGCAGACGCAAGTTTCCCTTATCACCCGGGTCAACGCACCCATAGCTCAGCTGGATAGAGTGTTGCCCTCCGAAGGCAAAGGTCGCACGTTCGAATCGTGCTGGGTGCACCAAATTCAACTTTATCGCTCTTGTATCGTCGCCATGCTCTTGGCAAGGCTGCCGCCGTACCACGAGGGGCAGGATGAGCCGGGTCTTTGGCCATTTCGGAGAGTTGCTGCAAGGCAGGATCGGACCCTCGGGGCCGGTGGCTCTGGTGACGTTACCTTGTCCCACGCTGTGGGCGCAGGCGCAGGTGGCGCCCGGCCGTCTGCTTGCGCTCTACCAACCGGTCCGCGTGGTGACCGTCCCCGCGCTGCATCGGCTGCTGGACCGGCTGGGCCTGCCAGAGCGCGGCCGGTTCCGGCTGCGGCTGAACATGCCGGCGGGCGGCGGGGCAGGGGCCTCGACTGCAGCGCTGATCGCCCTGGCGCAGGCGGCGGGGGCTGGCGATGCCAGAGCGCTGTTGCGGGCGGTCTTTGCCGAGGAACGTGCCTCGGACCCCTTGCTGTTTGACCGACCCGAGCGGGTCCTGTGGGCCTCACGCCGGGGCGAGGTGCTGGCAGATCTGCCCGCCTTGCCACGCTTCGAGGTCCTGGGCGGATTTTGCGGCAAGGGCCAGCGCACCGACCCGGATGACCATGATTTCCCCGACATATCCGACCTGCTTGAGGACTGGCGCGGGGCTGGCCTGACCCGCATGGCCCATCTTGCCGCCGAGTCGGCGCGGCGCACCTTGGCGCTGCGTGGTCCGGCCGATGACCCGACACCGGCCCTGGCGCACAACCTTGGGGCGCTGGGGTTCACCATCGCCCACACCGGGGCCGCCCGCGGACTGATCTTTGCGCCGGGAACCGTGCCGGAAAGCGCCGAGGCAGACTTGCGCGCCAGAGGTTTTTCAAGGATCACCCGCTTCGGATGCGGGGGATAGGTCATGCTGTATGCAGGGGCGATGCTGGTGGCCTTGATGGTCGATGCCGTAATGGGCTGGCCCGACTGGCTTTATGACCGTATTGGCCATCCTGTGACATGGTTGGGTGGGCTGATCGACCGGGCAGAACAGCGGCTGAACCCTGACGGTTTGTCCTTCTGGCGGCGGCGTCTGAACGGGCTGGGGGTTTGTTTTGGCATGACGGCCCTGGCATGGATCGTGGCCCAACTGATCGTCTGGAGCCTGCCCGGTGGCCTGTGGGGCGCGATCCTGACGGGGGTCATCGCCTGGCCTCTGGTGGCGGCTCGCTCGCTGTATGACCATGTGCTGCGCGTTGCCCGGCCTTTGGCGCGGCGCGATCTGCAAGGCGCGCGCGATGCGGTGGCGATGATCGTCGGGCGCGATCCGGCGCTGCTTGACACCTCGGGCGTGGCGCGGGCGGCTTTGGAAAGCTTGGCCGAGAACACCTCGGACGGCGTGGTGGCGCCCTTGTTCTGGGGCGTGATCTTCGGATTGCCCGGGATTGCCGCCTACAAGGCGATCAACACGATGGACTCGATGATCGGCCATATGAGCCCGCGGTACCGCGCCTTCGGCTGGGCGGCCGCCCGGCTGGATGATCTGGTCAACCTGATCCCCGCCAGGCTGACCGCGCTTTTGTTCATGGCGGTGGTGGGCACGCGCTGGAAGCTGGCGTTCAAGGTCATCGTCGCGGATGCGGGCCGCCACCGCTCGCCCAATGCGGGCTGGCCGGAGGCTGCGATGGCGGGGGCTCTGGAGGTGCGGTTGTCGGGGCCGCGGGTCTATGACGGCACCATGTCGGTGGAACCTTGGGTGAACGAGGGCGGCGCCGATGCGGGGCCGATGGATCTGGGGCGGGGCCTGACCCTCTACCTCGCGGCGATGCTGGCCCTGGCCGGGCTGATCGCCGTGGTGGCGCTGCTATGAGCGATCAGACGAGGGATCACGGCGGCAATCTCGACTGGGCCAAGACCCGGTATGGCGGCAGCGACTGGATCGACCTGTCGACCGGGATCAACCGGGTGCCCTATCCGGTGCCGGCCCTCTCGGCGGCGGCCTTTGGGGCCCTGCCGACCAAAGCCGCAATGACGCAGGTGCTGGCGGCGGCCTCGCAGGCCTACGGCACCAGCGCCCCGATGGTGGCGCTGGCCGGAGCACAGGCGGCAATCCAGATGGTGCCTTTGTTGCGATCAGCCGGTCTGGCTCGGGTCGTATCGCCCACCTACAACGAACATGCGGCAACCTTGCGCGTCTGCGGCTGGCGGGTCGAGGAGGTGGCTGGGTTGGAAGGCTTGGCTGGGGCCGACTTGGCCATCGTGGTCAACCCGAACAATCCCGACGGGCGGCACTGGCCTCGGGTGGATCTGCTGGCGCTGTTGGGCAAGGTCGGGTTGCTGGTGGTGGATGAAAGCTTCGCTGACCCGCTGCCATGTGAGAGTGTCGCGGCGGATGCGGGCCGCGAGGGTCTGCTGGTGCTGCGCAGCTTCGGCAAGTTCTACGGGCTTGCCGGTCTGCGCTTGGGATTCGCTCTGGGATCGGAGGCGGATGTGGCGCGCTTGGCCGATCTGGCCGGGCCTTGGCCGGTGTCGGGACCGGCGCTCGAAGTCGGCATTACGGCGCTGGCCGATCGGGATTGGGCGCTGGAGACTCGCGCGCGCTTGATCGGCGAGGCCGTCCGGCTTGATGATATTTGCGTGAAGTTTGGCTGGCAAGTTCTTGGCGGGACGCCGCTTTTCCGGCTTTACGAGACTCCGGATGCCCAAGCCGCACAGAATTTGCTGGCCCGCGCGGGGCTATGGAGCCGGATCTTTCCCTATTCGAAAAGCTGGATCCGGCTGGGTCTGCCGGGGGGCGAAGCGGAGTGGGCGCGAATCTCTGCGCTGTAAGATGGCCCAATGGCCCATCCTACCCTTGGGCCAGTGTCAAAAGCGCCGCCACATCCAGATGCGCCTCGATATGGGCGGCGAGCTGGTTGAGTGTCGCCTCCACCTCGGCCCCGTGGTTGCGCTGTGTGGAGGGCAGGCCAAGTGCTGACAGATAGGCCGCGCGGAAGGCATCGCCCGTGAACATGCCGTGCAGATAGCTGCCCATGACACGGCCATCGGGCGAGGTGGCACCTTCGGGAGTGCGATCGATCATTGCGAAGGGTCGGGCGCGGTCGGGGCCGTCGGAGCATCCGATGTGGATTTCATAGGCCGCGATCTCGGTGCCGGTCGCGGCATGGGTGGCTTTGGTTCGGGTCAGGCGCTTGTCGGGGGTCATGGTGGTCTGGATGTTGAGGAGGCCGAGGCCTTGGGTTTCCCCAGCCGGGCCTTCGATGCCTTCCGGATCTGAGACACGCGTGCCAAGCATCTGATATCCGCCGCAAATCCCCAATATCCGTCCGCCCCGGCGATGATGCGCGACAAGGTCGATGTCCCAACCCTGTTGGCGCAGGTAAGCCAGATCGCCGCGTGTCGATTTGCTGCCGGGGATGATCACCAAAGCGCAGTCGCCGGGGATCGCCTCGCCAGCGCGGATCATCTGGACCTGAAGGCCGGGTTCGGATTTCAGCGGGTCAAGGTCATCGAAATTGGCGATGCGGGAGAGTTGCAGGCAGGCGATCTTGACGCCTTGACCGGTGGTCTGGGCGATGTCGAGCGCATCTTCGGCCGGAAGCCGCCAAGCCTCGGGGAAATAGGGCAACACGCCCATGCCTTGCCATCCGGTGCGGCTTTCGATCAGCCGGTATCCATCATCGAACAGACGAGGATCGCCACGGAACTTGTTGATGAGGAAGCCCTTTATCATGGCCTCATCCTCGCGCGCCAGAACGGCTTGGGTGCCGATCATCTGCGCAATCACGCCACCCCGGTCGATGTCGCCGACAAGGATCACCGGCACACCTGCCGCCATGGCAAAGCCCATATTGGCGATGTCCCCGGCGCGCAGGTTGACCTCGGCCGGGGAGCCAGCGCCTTCGACGATCACAAGATCATGCGCGGCGTGCAGGCGGTGGAAGCTTTCCAGAACCGGCGCCATCAGCGAAGGTTTCAGCGCCGCATAATCCCGCGCCTTCACCGTGGCCACGCGTTTGCCCTGCACAACCACCTGTGACCCAACCTCGGACTCCGGTTTCAGCAGCACCGGGTTCATATCGGTATGCGGTTCAAGCCCGCAGGCCAAAGCCTGCAGGGCCTGCGCCCGGCCGATCTCGCCGCCATCCACCGTGACGGCGGCGTTGTTGGACATGTTTTGCGGCTTGAAGGGGGCGACGGACAGGCCGCGCAGCTTGGCCGCCCGGCAGAGGCCCGCCACGATCAGCGACTTGCCGACGTTGGAGCCTGCGCCTTGAATCATGATGGCGGTCATGGGATTAGCCCCAAAACTTCAGGCAATCTGTCCCTGGTCTCATCGGTGAAATGGAACGTCTGCCAGCCGCGCGCTGCCGCCGCCGTGATGTTCTTTTGTGCATCATCGATCAGCAGGATCTCGGCGGGGGGCAGGCCGGACCAGGCCTCGATGGCTGCAAAGAAATCGCCGTCCGGTTTCTTCACCCCCAAAGGACCCGAAGCGAAGATTTGCCGCATCCGGGTTTGAAAACCCATCACCTCCCACATGTACTTCGCCCGGTGCTGTTCGTTGTTGGTGGCGATAACCCCCGGAATCCCGCAGGCATCAACCCAAGCCAGCACCCGATCGTCGACATTGGCGTCCTTGGTCAGCCAGTAGTCAAGCACGGTGTCCACCTCATGCGGCACCGCATGGGCGGCTTTCCACGCGGCCAGCAGGTCCTTGAGGTCGCGCTTGCCGGTCAGGA
>CANGHD010000038.1 GCA_947453525.1 Paracoccaceae bacterium
GGGTCTTGTTGTTGGCATGGCTGATCTTGTTGCCGGACATCGGGCCCTTGCCCGAGAGTTCGCAGACGCGCGACATTGAGGTGTTCCTTCGTGTGTCAAGACGACGGAGCACCGCCAAACGGGCGGCGTCCGAATTCGATTTGTGGCGTGTAAGCGCCTTTCCTCGCCGCGTCAAGCGCGAAGCCTGTGGGAAAGCCGCTGACCCCGCCCCACACATGACGGAATTATGATGCCGGCGTTTTTGTTTGGTGCGCCAGATCGCCGGGACGCGAGGCCCGCGCACGCAGGAAGGCCGACCTGTCAGCGCCAGACGCCAGCGCGGCAAAGACGCCGTGTCTGGCACCGGATTTGGCAGACCAGGTGCGGAAAACGCCTCGAAACATCGCAAATCCGGCGCGAAACTGGCATCAACAAGGCTGAAGGCTGCTGCGAAGACCGGGTCTTGGGCCTTGGCTTCAAGCCGGACAAGACGGGCGTCCGGGGCGACGAACTGTGCGGGGAAGGCAGCGGTGTCTGCGGAATTGAGGGCTGCAATGTCCACCAGGCACGCCGACGCAAATTCGATGCACCGGCGATTTTGGCTGCGCAGAAGCGGGTTTGCGGGGTGGCGCGGATGGGCGGTTGTCTTTTCAAGACTGTCCAGAATCACCGCAGATTCGAAAATGGGCTGACACCCTTGGGAGAGGGCCGGAAATCGATCGGGTTCGGCGGCACCGACGCTGTCGCGCCGTTCAGGGGGCACTTGCTTTTCGACCAGCGCAACCGCCACACGCCGCACATGGGGGCAAAGCGGATGCGACATCAGGGTCGGCATCACGCACCTCGGACGTCGAACAGCCTGTCGCCCCGGATCCGTATCGAGACGAACGTCAGGCGGGAGTTGGCCGGGGCCGGCCCCTCGCTCCGGTCGCCTGAGGCCATGTCGGCGGCGGCGCACAGGATGGCAAGGTTCTGCTGTTGATGGCTGGTCGGGCCCTTCGCGCGGATGTGGCCGAACGGTGCGGCGGCCTTGATCGCCGGCGTGGACAACCGGATCAGCCGCAAAGAGGCCTTGACCTTGGCCCCCGGCTTGGTCGGCTGTCAGCGCCCAAGCAGGCGTAGAAGCTCCGCCGCCGCCGCTTCCGGCGTCTGGGCCCCTGCGGCCACCTGATCGCCAAGGCTGTGCATCAGCCCCTTGGCGGGTTCGCGCGACAGGGCGGACAGGAGGCCCTGCCGGACCTCCTCGGCGAACCAGTGGCGGGCCTGTTCGGCGCGGGTGCGGGCCCAGTGACCCTCGGCCCGTCGCCAGGTGGCGAGGCGCTGGATCGTGTCCCAAGCCTCGGTCAAGCCGCGCGATTCCAGCGCCGAGACAGTGAGAGCGGCGGGGAACCCCTCGGGGTCCTGCGGGCGGTGGCGCAGAAGGCGCAGGGCGCCGGCATATTCGGCAAGGGTTCGGTTGGCGGTGGCAAGCAGGGGGCCGTCGGCCTTGTTGACCAGAAGAATGTCGGCCATCTCCATGATGCCGCGTTTGACGCCTTGCAATTCGTCTCCGCCTGCGGGGGCAAGAAGCAGAAGGTAGACATCACACAGTTGCGCCACGACCGTTTCGGATTGGCCGACACCGACGGTCTCGATCAGGATGATATCAAAGCCTGCCGCCTCGCACAGCGTCACCGCCTCTCGCGTGCGGCGGGCGACGCCGCCGAGTTCGGTGCGGCTGGGACTGGGGCGGATGAAGGCGAGGGGGTCGCGGGACAGTCGTTCCATCCGTGTCTTGTCGCCGAGGATCGAGCCGCCGGTGCGGGCCGAGGACGGGTCGACGGCCAGCACGGCCACGCGCAGGTCTTGAGCGGTCAGCATCAGGCCGAAGGTCTCGATGAAGGAGGATTTGCCAACGCCGGGCGTGCCCGACAGACCCAGCCGCAAGGCTTGCCGGTCTGTCCCAAGAGCGCCGATCAGCGCCAGAGCCTGCGCCCGGTGGTCCGCCCGCCCGCTTTCGACCAGAGTGATCGCCCGCGCCAGCGCCCGCCTCTGGCCCGCCCGCACCGCATTTGCCAGGTCCTGCACGTTCATTGCCGCCTCCGCCTCGCCCGACCTTGCCCCAAGGCGCGGGGATTGGCCAGAGGCCGGCGCGGCGGGCGGACACGGGGATTTGGACCTGCCACCACCGGGGCTCCCCTCCCTGACCCTCCCCGTAAACGGGGCGGGGACGCGCGCGGCACCACCTGCGACACATCTGGCAGCGCATGCAAGTTGCGGCATCGAAGCTTCTGGCGGGGGTATTTGGGCAAAGAGCAAAGGGGCTGAAAGGTAAGCGCGTCTTTCCCTTTCACCGAGGCACAAATATCCCACGGGAGGGTCCGGGAGGGTGTAAAACCCTCCCGGCCTTGATGCCGCAGGAAGACGCTTGGGGGTTGAGTGCGGCAGGTCCAGCCGCAATAAGGGCGCATGGACCAGACCCCTGCCCCATTGCCCATCGACGAGGTGCTGCCGCAGGTGCGGGCGGCGGTGGCGGCGCGCGGCATGGTGGTGTTGCAGGCGCCTCCCGGCGCGGGCAAGACCACGCGGGTGCCGCTGGATCTGCTGGACTCAGGATTGATTGCCGGGCGCATCGTCATGCTGGAGCCGCGCCGGCTGGCGGCGCGGGCTGCGGCGGAGCGGATGGCGGAGACTTTGGGCGAGGCGGTGGGGGCCACGGTCGGCTACCGCATCCGGGGCGAGGCCAAGGTGGGGCCCGCGACCCGGATTGAGGTTGTGACCGAGGGGATCCTGACACGGATGATCCAGTCCGACCCCGAGTTGTCCGGCGTGGGCGCGGTCATTTTCGATGAATTCCACGAGCGGTCGCTGGCGGCCGATCTGGGGCTGGCGCTGGCTTTGGAAATCCGCGGCGCGCTGCGCGAAGATCTTGTGTTGGTGGTGATGTCGGCCACGCTGGATGCGGCGCCGGTCGCGGCTTTGATGGGAGATGCGCCGGTTGTGACCTCGCAAGGACGCGCCTTTGCGGTCGAGACGCGGTGGTTGGGGCGCAGTCTGGATGCCACGATCCGGTTTGAGGCGGCGATGGCGGGGCAGATCGTCGAGGCGCTGGAGGCGGTGCCGGAGGGCGGGTTGCTGGCCTTCCTGCCGGGCGAGGGCGAAATTCGGCGGGTGGAGGCGGCTTTGGCGGGACGTCTGACCGGCTGCGCGGTGCTGCCGTTGTTCGGGGCGATGGAGTTTGCGGCACAGCGGGCGGCTTTGGGGCCAGTGACGGGGCGGCGGGTGGTGCTGGCGACCTCTATTGCGGAAACCTCGCTGACTTTGCCGGATATTCGCATTGTGGTCGATGGCGGCAAGGCAAGGCGGGCGCGGTTTGATCCTTCCTCGGGCATGTCGCGGCTGGTGACAGAGCGGGTGACCAAGGCGGAAGCCGAGCAGCGGCGCGGTCGCGCTGGCCGTGTCGCGGAGGGGGTTTGTTATCGGCTTTGGACCAAGGGCGAGGAGGGCGGGCTTGCCTCGCATCCTCCGGCCGAGATCGAGGCAGCGGATTTGGCGGGGCTGGCACTGGAACTGGCCTTGTGGGGTGGCGAGGCGCTGCCGTTTCTGACCACGCCTCCAGCCGGGCCGATGGCGGAGGCGCGGGCTTTGCTGGAGGGGTTGGGGGCGCTGGAGGCGGGTGGGCGGATCACGGCGCATGGGCGGGCTTTGGCTGGGCTGCCACTGCATCCGAGGCTGGCGCATATGCTGATGGTGGCGGGGCCGGGGGCCGCCGCGCTGGCGGCCTTGATGGAGGAGCGCGATCCGTTGAAGGGGGCGCCGCCGGATCTGGCCTTGCGGATGAAGGCAGTCCGGGATTTGCGGGCCTATGAGGCGGATCATCCCTGGCCTGCGACGCGGACGGTGCTGGAGCGGATCAAGGCGGAAGCCCGGCGGTTGGCGCGGACGGTTTACAGCGCGCTGCCCGGCAAGGATCGCGATTTCAGTCTGGGGCAGATGGCGGCCCTGGCCTATCCGGACCGGATCGGGCTGCGGCGCAAGGGCGATGCGCCGCGCTGGCTTTTGTCGGGCGGCAAGGGGGCGGCGATGGCGCCGGGGACTCCACTGGCGGGCGCGCGGCTGATTGTGGCCACCGATCTGGACGGCGATCCGCGCGAGGCGACGGTGCGGCAGGCGGTGGCTTTGAGTGACGGCGAGTTGCGGACGCTGTACGCGGACCGGATTGTCTGGCGCGAGGTTTGCGAATGGTCGCGGCGGGAGGGGCGAGTGGTCTCGCGGCGGCAGGAGATGCTGGGGGCCCTTGTGCTGGAGGAGCGGCATTGGGATGCTCCGCCGGAGGCCGTCGCTTTGGCGGCCTTCGAGGGGTTGCGGGTCCTGGGTCTGCCATGGAGCCGGGGCGCGCGGCGGCTGCGGGCCCGGATGGCACTGGCGGGGGCCGCCGGCTGGCCGGATGTCCGTGATGCGGGGCTGCTGGCGGAGGGGGGCTGGCTGTTGCCCTCTCTCTCAAAGGCGCGGACGGAGGCGGACTTGAAGGGGCTGGACCTGACCGAGGCCTTGCGGGCGCGGCTCACGTGGGAGCAGGCGGCGGAGATGGACCGGCTGGCCCCAGCGCATTTCGAGACGCCTTTGGGGCGGCAGGTGCCGATCGACTACGAGGGCGAGGTACCGGGGATCGAGGTGCGGCTTCAGGAGATGTTCGGCGTGACCGTGCATCCGGTGGTGGGGGCCAAACGCTTGCCGCTGCGGGTGCAGTTGCTATCGCCGGGCCACAAGACCATTCAGGTGACGATGGACATTCCCGGCTTCTGGCGCTCGTCTTACGCGGATGTGCGCAAGGACATGCGTGGGCAGTATCCGCGCCACCCTTGGCCGGAGGACCCGACCCAAGCCGAGCCGACGCTGCGCGCCAAGCCTCGGGGGACGTGACGTTGGCGGGCCGTGTCAAATGGATCGCGTGCCGCGCGCTGCATGGGTCTCGCCTCCGGCGTGCCGCCAACCGGCTCGGACCGGGGCGCGCCGCGCGGGCCTATTCGGGCAAGGAGCAAATCGGGCAGGCTTGCGGGACGACCGTCTGGCCGTCAAACTTGGGTCAGGAGGAGCGCGCATGACGAACTATCCGCATCTTCTGGCTCCCATGGCGCTCGGGTCTGTGACCTTGCGGAGCCGTGTGATCATGGGCTCGATGCACACCGGGTTGGAGGAGCGCGGCGACTGGGCACAGGCGGCACGGTTTTATGCGCGCCGCGCCGAGGGCGGCGTGGGGCTGATCGTGACCGGGGGCATGGCACCCAACCGCGAGGGCGGGGTGTTTCCGGAGGCGGCGGGGCTCTTTGAGGCGCAGGATGTGGCAAACCATCGGCAGGTCACGCGGGCGGTTCATGCGGCGGGCGGTCTGATTGCCATGCAGATCCTGCATGCCGGGCGCTATGCCCTTGGCAAGGATTGTGTTTCGGCATCGGCCATCCGATCGCCCATCTCGCCCTACACGCCGGTGGCGTTGGACGAGGCCGGGATCGAGGCGCAGCTTGCAGACATCGTCATGGCGGCGGCGCGGGCGCGTGAGGCGGGCTATGACGGGGTCGAGGTGATGGGCTCGGAGGGCTATTTCCTCAACCAGTTCCTGAGCCCGCGGGTGAACAAGCGGCAGGATGGCTGGGGTGGCTCGGCCGCGGCGCGGATGCGGTTGCCAGTGGAAGTGGTGCAGCGGGTCAGGGCGGCGGTCGGGCGGGATTTCCTCGTGATCTACCGGATCTCTCTGGCCGATCTGGTGCCGCAGGGCAGCCTTTGGAGTGACACCGTGGCTTTGGCCAAGACACTGGAAGGACAGGTCGACCTCTTCTCCTCGGGTTTTGGCTGGCATGAGGCGCGGGTGCCGACGATTGCGGCCTCGGTCCCGGCGGGGGCTTTCGTGGCGCTGACGGCGCGGTTGAAGGCGCAGGTCAGTGTGCCGGTGGCGGCGGCGAACCGGATCACCACGGCGGCACTGGCAGAGGAGATTCTGGCCTCGGGGCAGGCGGATCTGGTGGCGCTGGCGCGGCCGTTGCTGGCGGATCCGGATTTCGTGGCCAAGGCGCGGGCCGGGCGGGCGGACCGCACGGCGCCCTGCATTGCCTGCAATCAGGCCTGTCTTGACCATACCTTTGCCGGAAAACTGGCGACCTGTCTTGTCAACCCTGCTGCGGCGCGGGAGGCGGAGTTCGCGGCGGTGCCGGCTTCGGTGGCGCTGTCCATCGCCGTGGTGGGCGGCGGGGCGGCGGGGATGGCTTGCGCTGCGACTGCGGCGGAGCGCGGCCATCGGGTGGTGCTGTTTGAACGGGCGGAGGCTTTGGGCGGCCAGATGCAGCTTGCGGCACGGGTGCCGGGCAAAGCGGAGTTTGGCGACCTTGTGGCGTGGTTTGCCCTGCGCTTGCAGGATGCCGGGGTGGAGGTGCGGCTGGGCACCGAGGCCAGGCCGCCGGATTTGGCCGGGTTTCATCATGTGATTCTGGCAACGGGAGTGAAGCCTCGGCGGATGGCATTGCCGGGTGGGGAGGCGGCACCCGATTATGCGGAGGTTCTGGCCGGGCGGACTCTGGGGCGCAGCGTGGCGGTGATCGGGGCGGGCGGGATTGGCTTTGACGTGGCGACGGCTTTGGTGGGCTCTGAAGTCGGGGCGCAGGACTGGCGCAAGGAATGGGGGGTTGGCGACCCGGCCACGACACCGGGCGGGTTGGCGCAAGCCGCCGCATTCCCGGCGGATCGGCAGGTCTGGCTGTTGCAGCGCAAGGACGAGTAGCCGGGGCGGGCTTTAGGCAAGACCACCGGCTGGATCCACAGGGCGCATCTGGTGGCCAAAGGGGTCCGGATGCTGAGCGGGGTGGAGTATCTGGACTTCGGGGCGCAGGGCTTGCGGATCCGGCGCGACGGGGTGGAAGAGCTTCTGTCGGTCACCGACATCGTCCTGTGCACGGGGCAAGAGAGCGCGGGCGTCTTGGCAGCGGCCTTGACGGCGGCGGGTCAGCGGTTTCACCTGATCGGCGGGGCGGCAGAGGCGCATGGCATCGACGCCCTGCGTGCCATTGAAGAGGGCGTTCGGCTGGGCTTGCGGCTTTAGACCGACGCTTGCTGATTCCCCCAAGCCGGTCCGGATCCGATGGAACGGAGCGGCCAGACCCGCTTCACGCGGCAGCCGGCCCCTGGTTTTGCTCCGGTCATCTTCTGCTGAATTGATCTGCGATCAGGCGATGCGGTCCGAGGGGCTGGCGGGGAACAGCTGCTGGGCGATGCCAGCCAGAGACAGGTAAAGCGAGGACAGGATCAGGCCCCAGTGGGACAGGAAACCCTCGTTGAAATCGAGCCAGGCCGCGTTGGTGGCACAGGCCAGCCAGACGATCGCCATGCCGAGGTTCAGCTCATGCCAGCGCGGCGTGCGCGTCGGATGGACGAATTTCAGGTTCAGGAACATCGCGACGGTCAGGGCGATCACCGTGCCCAGCACCACGAATTGCGGCGGGTCGATCGCGAACAGTACCAAAATCACCATGTTCCAGCAGGCTGGAAAGCCGGCGAAGCTTTTGTCCTTGGTCTTCATCCGCGTGTCGGAGAAATAGATGACCGAGCCATAGCAGATCACGAGGATCGCGGCCAAACCCGTCCAATGCGGCAGCATCCCCTTGGTGTAAAGCGCATAGGCCGGGATGAAGACATAGGTCAGGTAGTCAACGATCAGGTCCATCAAGACCCCGTCGTACAGTGGCCAGTTCGCCACTGTGTCATAGCGCCGCGCCAAGGGTCCGTCGATGCCATCGACGATCAGCGCCACGACGAGCCAGAGGAACATCATGCTCCATTTGCCCTCGACCGCGGCCAGCATGGCCAGCATCGACAGGACCGAGCCTGTCGCGGTGAGGAGGTGAACCATGAGAGCTTTGAAGCGGATATCCATGTCGCGTTGATGGCCGAAACAGGCCGATCTTGCAAGCGGGCGGTGGCGGGGCGGTCAGGCCGGACCGGCGCGCGTCAGGTCAGGAGCCGAGCAGGGACAGAAATTTCTGGTCCGGATCATCCTTGCGGGTCGCAGTGCTCAGGGCGCCGTCCTCCGTGGCCATGGCATTGAAAAGCGACTCGTACAGCGATTGGGCGGCGCCGGTGCTGGCCGTATCTGTCTTGGTGGCATCGTCTTTTGCCGTTCCCGTGAGGTTGGACAGGGCCGATTTCAGTTCGGACTGGCTGAGCTTGCCGTCGCCGTCGGTGTCGAGGCTGGAGATGATCTGTGACAGAAAATCATCCAGCGGGGTCTTGTCGGCCCCATCCTTGCCATCCTTGCCCGCGTGGACCAGCGCGTCAAACAGCGATTGCGGCAGGGCACCGTTGCCTTGGCGCAGCGATGGCGGGGATGAGGCTAAAGCCGCGGGTTGGGTCGGAGAAAGGGCGGCGGCGGTTTGACTGCGCCCAAACAGGGCCAGCAAAGCCGTGGCATTGCTGCCCGAAACGGCAGAGATCATGGCATCTTCCTTCTGGATCGCATCCCTCTTGGGACTGATCCCTGTTTTGCCTCAGATTCGTTGACAAATGGCTAAACCCAAGCGGGATCTGCGTAAAACTTGGTACAAATCAAGCGCGTGGATGGGCCTTGTCATAGACCTCCATCAGGCGTGCGGCATCGACGGCGGTATAGGCTTGCGTGGTCGAGAGGGAGGCATGGCCCAAAAGCTCCTGAATGGCGCGCAAATCGCCACCGGCTGACAGCAGATGTGTGGCGAAGGAATGGCGCAGCGCGTGCGGCGTTGCGGTGGCGGGCAGGCCAAGGCGCATGCGGGCCTGTTCCATTGCCTTGGCGATCAGGCGGGGGTTTAAGGGCCCGCCGCGAGCGCCGCGAAACAGCGGCTGGTCGCGTTCAGCCGGGTAAGGGCACAGGCGCAGGTAATCGGCGACAGCCTCTTTGGCCACGGGCAAAACCGGCACGAGACGGTCCTTGTCGCCCTTGCCGCGAATGCGCATTACGTCGGGCAAGGGATGGTCCGCCCCGGTCAGGCCCAAGGCTTCCGAAATGCGTAACCCGCAGGCGTACAGCAGGGTGGCCACGGCAATGTCGCGCGCGCCGACCCAGTCTTGCGCGGCATAGGCGCCGATGTCGGCGATGACCTCGCGGGCATCGTCGACTGTCAGTGGGCGCGGCAGTTTGCGGCGGTACTTCGGGCCTCGGGCGGATAGAACGGTGCTGGCGTCAAAGCCCTGCCGCTGGGCCAGCCAGCCCAGGAAGTTCTTCACCGCCGACAGCGACCGGGCAAGCGACCGCGCCGAAAGCCCCCTGCCCCGCTCCGCCGCCATCCAGGCGCGCAGATCGGCTTGCGGAAGCGATTTCAGGGCCAGAATGCCCTCGCCGCCGCCGTGGTGCTGGGACAGGAAGCCGAGAAAGCCGCGCAGGTCGCGGCCATAGGCCTCGACCGTCTTGGCCGACGCCCCCTTAATGGCGCGCAGATGATCAAGCCAGCGGACAAGCGCCTCTGCCGTCTCGGCGGAAAAAGCGGTCAGGCCAGCCATTTGCGCATGACGCGTTCGAAGACCCCAGCGAAGAAGGCCAGAAGGTCGGTGCCATGGGTTGGCTTGAACTGATGCGGGTCCTCGGCGCCGAGGGCCAGCATGCCGGGCAGGCGACCCGGCCCGAGATCCAGCCTGAGCAAAGCCTCCGAACGGATCCAGTCTGCCTTGTCGCCATAAAGAAGGTCAGAGGACGGCACGGCCTGACGCAGGACCACGGTCTTGGACGGAGTGGCGCGGCCAACCGACAGGTACTCCGCCACAAATCCCGCGGGTGCCACATGGACAACGGGCGACAGGCGGCCAAGGGCTGCATCGCCTTCGGCCCGCGATTCCACCACGAAACGGATCGCCTCCACCCGAAGGGTCGAGGCGACATTCGCGTTGAGGGCAGCGAGGAAGGCCGGAAAGCTGGTCGGGTCCAGCAGATGCAGCACGGCGCGGTGCACCTGATTGGTGCCCGCCAGATTCTCGTAAGCGGCGGCGATCACGGTGCGGTGGGTGTCTTCCAGCTTGTCCAGCCGCTGCTCCAGCCGTTCCATCGCGATTCCGCGCAGGTCGACGACATTGGCGCCCATGGCCCGTTCATTGGCCCCGATCAGGGCCTGCATCACGGCCAGATCATCCAGCAGCACTTCCGGTTCTGCCAGAATGAGGTCGCGGGTATCGGGATCAATCACCAAATGCAGTCACCTTGGGCTCGGTTGTAGCGAGCACTATAGCGGAAAAAATCCGCTGTCGTCGCGGGAAATGCGTTTGGGTCGGCAGGTGAGTCCCTTGGGTCACATTGGTGGGGGCGCGAAACCCGCGCGGTCGGGCCGATCCTGCCGGTGCGGACCTGCGGGCTTGCAGGCTTGCGCTCGGCGGTCTAGGCCAAGGGGGCAGAGCGGAGGTGGCTTGTGGTCGAGCGTGTCTATGAAGCCAATGAGCGGATCGGGGTTCTGACCTGCGAGCCGATTGGCCGGGTTCTGGACTATCTGGCGCCCGAGGGCGGCTGCGGCGATGGCGACTTTGTGGAGGTGCCGCTGGGCCCCCGGCGCGTGCTGGGCGTGGTCTGGGGCAAGGGTGAGGGCTCGTTCGATCTGGCCAAGCTGCGCCAGGCCGGGGCGGTGCTGGAGGCCGCCCCCATGCGGGTCGAGATGCGGGCATTTCTGGCGCGCGCCTCGGATTACACGCTGACACCCTTACCCGCCATGCTGCGCCTTGCCACGCGCGCGCCGGGTCTGGGCCTGCCGCCCGCGATGCGACGGACCTATGTGTTGGCGGGCACCGTGCCCAACAGGTTGACTGAGGCGCGCCACAAGGTGGTCGAGGCCCTGCGCGGGGTTGGGCCGTCGCCGGTCACCTTGAGCGAGTTGGCGGAACTGGCGGATGTCAGCGCCAGCGTGATCAAGGGTCTGGTCAAGACAGGCGTTCTGGCCGAGCAGGATGCGCCCAAGGACCTGCCCTATCCGACATTGGACCCTCTGCGCCCAGCGCGGTTGGCTGGCGACCAAATTGCCGCCGGGGCGGCACTGGATACGGCCGTGACGAAGGGGGGCTATTCGACAACCCTGCTCAAAGGCGTCACCGGGTCGGGCAAGACCGAGGTCTATCTGGAGGCGGTGGCCGCTACCCTGCGCAAGGGTCAGCAGGCCCTCGTCCTGCTGCCAGAAATCTCGTTGACCGGGGATTTTCTGGCGCGGGTCGAGGCGCGTTTCGGTGCAAGGCCGGGGGAGTGGCACTCCGGCATGACCGCCACCGAACGGCGTCGGCTGTGGCGGATGGCGGGGGAAGGTGGCGTGGGGCTGGTGGTGGGGGCACGCTCGGCCCTGTTCCTGCCGTTCCGCGATCTGGGGCTGATCGTGGTGGATGAGGAGCATGACACTTCTTACAAGCAGGAGGAGGGGGTCCTGTATCACGCCCGCGACATGGCGGTGCTGCGGGCTTCGATCCTTGGCTGTCCGGTGGTGCTGTCTTCGGCCACGCCGAGTCTCGAAAGCTGGGCCAATGCACAGGCCGGAAAATATGCGCGGATGGACTTGGGCTCGCGCTATGGCGTGGCGGAACTGCCGGCGATGCATGCCATCGACATGCGCAATGAAAAACTGGCGGGCGACCGCTATATCTCCGCCCCCTTGCAGCAGGCCATGACCACACGGATTGCGAAGGGGGAGCAGAGCCTTCTGTTCCTCAACCGCCGTGGCTATGCGCCGGTGACGATCTGCCGGGCCTGCGGGCATCAGGTCGGCTGCGATCACTGCGATGCGCGGATGGTGGAGCATCGGTTCCTGAAACGACTGGTGTGCCACCAATGCGGGGCCACCAAGCCCATTCCGGTAGAATGTCCGTCCTGCAAGGTCGTGGGCAAGATGGCTCCGGTTGGTCCAGGGGTGGAGCGGTTGGCCGAAGAGGTCAAGGCCACCTTCCCTGAGGCGCGGTTGGCGGTGCTGTCCTCCGACCTGTTCGGTTCGGCGCGGGCTTTGAAGGAAGAGATCGTCAAGATCGCCGCCGGGGCGGCGGATATCATTATCGGCACGCAGATCGTGGCCAAGGGGCACAACTTCCCGCTGCTCACTCTGGTCGGGGTGATCGACGCCGACCTTGGCTTGCAGGGGTCTGACTTGCGGGCGGCCGAGCGGACATTTCAGCTGATCCGGCAGGTGGCCGGCCGGGCCGGACGGGCGGAGAAGCGTGGCACGGCGCTGTTGCAGACCTTCCAGCCCGACCATCCGGTGATCGCGGCGATTCTTGGTGGCGATGAGGAGGCCTTCTGGGCCGCCGAGGCCGCCGAGCGCAAGGCGGCGGGTGTGCCGCCTTATGGCCGGATGGCGGGGATCATCCTGTCCTCGCCCGATGTGGCACAGGTCTTCGACTTCGGTGCGGAACTGGCGCGGCGGGACGGGCCTTTGCGCCGGATTGGGGCCGTGGTCTATGGGCCGGCTCCCGCTCCGGTGGCGCGGGTCCGTGGGCGGCACCGGGTGCGGCTTCTGGTCAAGGCCGAGAAATCCGTGCCCCTGCAGGCCGCTTTGGCGGAATGGATCGGACAGTTGAAGCAACCCGCCAACCTGCGGCTGGCGATCGACATCGATCCTCAAAGTTTCTACTGACCGCAGCCAACATGGGCGGATCGCCCATCCTACCAAAATCAGACACCTGTTCCATTTCACATTGGTCCAAATATCCCACGGGAGGTCTGGAGGGTGTGAAACCCTCCAGCGGCCAGCCAAGCGCGCGACAGCCGGTACAAGGCAGGATGGGCGATCCGCTCATCCTGCCTGACGTCAGACCAGCTTGCGGTCACGGGCGATCATCGCGGCGTGGGTGCGGTTCTTGGCGTCCAGCTTGCGGCTCATCGTCTTGACATGCAGCTTCACCGTCACCTCCTGCAGGTCCAGCGCGCGGGCGATCTCCTTGTTGGACTGGCCGGCGCAGATGCCACGCAGCACATCCATCTCGCGCTGGGTCAACAGCCCCTCCTCGCCGAAATCCGGTTTGGTGATCAGCGACACCGGCGCGAAAATATCGCCGCTGATCATGCAGCGCACCGCCGCCACCAGCGAGCGCGAACTGAGCGTCTTGGGCACGAACCCCGCCGCGCCAGCCTCGAGCGCCTGTTCGGCCACCTCCGTCGAGAGCGAGCCCGAGATCAGCGCCACCGGACGATCGGCGTTGGCGGCCATGATCCGGGCCATCCCTTTCAGCCCCTCCATCCCGGGCATGTTGTAATCCAGGAGCACCAGATCGAAAGGACCGGTGGCGGCGATCAGCGCCTCGGCCTCGGCCACGTCGGAACAGACGCGGACGTCGGCAATGCCTTCGGCTTCCAGATAGGCCGCAAGGGTTTCGCGCACCAAATCGTGATCGTCCGCCACCAGAATCCGCGTCATACAATCATTCCTTCGGGCCAAGCCCGCACTGATACCTCCTTGGCCAGCCCGAATCCGATGATTTTCGCGTGACTCGTGGCGGGTTGACCAAGGGACGCGATCAACTGTACGCCATGCCTATCCTAAGGGATAGGGCGTTTTCCATCGCCGGAAAGGGGCGTGCTTGCTAAACCGGACCGAGTTCGGAAAGAAGGTGCATTATGTTCAGTCGCGTTTGGCTGCGAGGCGGCGTTTTTGGCATTCTGGCGGGCGCCCTGCTGATCCTGCCCGGTTTTGGACAGACCCTGTCCGCCCCGGTCGGTCCGACGATATTGACCGTCGTGGGCCTTGATCCAGCACTTCATCCCGGCGGACGGGAGGAGTTCGATCTCGCCATGCTGCAAGCCCTGCCGCAGGCCACGATCGAAACCACCTCGGTCTGGACGGACGGCCTGCATCGATTCACCGGCGTGCCGCTTGCGGCGCTGGCGCAGCACCTGAAGCTGACCGATGCGAATTTGCGGATGCATGCCCTGAACGACTATTCGGTCGACATGCCGCTGTCCGAGACAGAACCGGAGGTGCCAATTCTGGCCTACGAGATGGACGGCGCGGCGATGCCCGTGCGCGACAAGGGGCCGATCTGGATCATCTATCCCTATGATGCCGGGGCGCAGTACAGGACCGATACAATCTATACCCGAAGTGTCTGGCAACTCGACCAGATCGAGGTTCTGCGCTAGGCTTGTCGCATTGCACAAAGATTTGGAGTCCCGCGCATTGCCTCAATCAACCGACCCAGCGCACCCCTTTGCGCGCATGGCGCTGGTGTCGGTGATTCTGGGGGCTATCGCGATCGGGATTGCGGTGCTGACAGTTGGGGTCATCCGGCAGATTGACGCACAAAGCAGTGCCACGTCGGATAACGTACAATGGTCACTGAGCCAGGTCGATGTCGAGCTTTTAACCCTGACCGTGGCGCTGGATGATGCCATGGCAGAACCCTCGAAGTTGATGGAGGCGCGGACGCGCTTTGACGTGTTCTATAGCCGTGTGAACACCCTGCAGGTCGGGAGCATCTATGAGAACCTTCGGCAAGGCCCCGATTTCCTCTCCAGCTTTGACCGGCTGCAGCGTTTTGTGGCACAAACCGCGCGTCTGATGGATGGGCGGGATCAGGAGTTGCTCAAGGCCCTTCCCGGGATCAGCCAACAGGCGCGGGCACTCTTTTCGGATTCGCATTTCATCGCGCTGAAAGGCGTTTCAGCCTTCGCCCGGTTGACCGATCTGCGGCGGCAGGCCGTCAAGTTCACGTTGGTCGAACTTGCGGTGATGACGCTCGTTCTGGTGGCGGCGCTGGCGGCCATGTTGTGGCGCGTGATGTGGCTTGGCCGGGTCAACCAAGCCAAGGCCGCCGAGAACATCGAAACCCTGACGCGGCTGGACGCAGTCGTGGCCACCTCACTGGATGCGGTGATCACGCTGGATGACCACGGACGGATCACCGAGTTCAATCAGGCCGCCGTCCAGACCTTTGGCTATCGGCGTGATGAGGCCTTGGGAAAGTCGCTGACCCTCGTCATTCCGCTGAACGCCGAAGGGCGCCCGCAATTGCCACCACGCCGACAGACGCTGGACGCCAGCCAACGTCGTCGCCGGGTCACGGCGCGGCATCGTCTGGGCCACAGCTTTCCGGCAGAGGTGTCATTGGCCTCGGCGCGGGCGGGGACCGGGCGGGTGCATGTGGTCTTCCTCAGCGACCTGTCCCAGCAACTGGCCGCCGAACAGGCCCTTGTCACCGCACGAGACGAAGCACTGGCCGGAGAGAAGGCCAAAGCCGATCTGCTGGTGGTGATGAGCCACGAGATTCGCACCCCGCTGAATGGCATGATCGGCACGATCGACCTGCTGGAAAGCACCGATCTGGCGCCGCATCAACGCGAGTATCTGCGGATCATGGCGGCCTCGGGTCGGCTGCTGATGCACCATGTCAACGATGTGCTGGACATTGCCCGGCTGGACAGCGGCAAGGCCTCGCTGAATCTGACCCAGATCGATCTGGCCCTTCTGGTGCGCGAGGTGATCGAGAACCAGACCCCGACCAGTCTCGCCAATGGCAATGTGCTGAACTTCACCCCGGCCCCGGATAGGCGCGACCGGGTTTTGGGCGATGCGGCGATGGTGCGGCAGGTCCTGATGAACCTTGTGGGTAATGCGGTGAAATTCACCCGTGATGGCAGGGTCACGGTCGAACTGGCGCATCTGTCGCCGCAAGGCCCGACCGAGATCACCGTGCGCGACACCGGTGTGGGTGTACCGCCCGAGGATCAGGGCCGGATCTTCGAGGATTTCGTTACGCTTGACCCGTCTTACGCCCGGCGCGCGGCGGGCACCGGGTTGGGCCTGGGCATCGTTCGGCGGATCGTGACGCGGATGGGCGGCAAGATCACGGTGGATAGCAGCCCCGGCGAGGGCAGCACGTTTCGCGTCACCCTGCCGCTGACCCTCCTGGATGAAGCCCCGCCCGAGTTGGTGACGGAACCGGGTTCGGACAGACTGGGCGGTCTGTCGATTCTGGTTGTGGAGGACAATGATTTCAACCGCCTGATCGTGCGCGACATGCTTTTGGCCGAACACCACCGGGTCACAGAGGCGCATGACGGGCTGGAAGGTGTCCGGCTGGCCAATGCCGAGCGGTTTGACGTGATCCTGATGGACATCTCGATGCCGGGCATTGATGGCTTGCAGGCCGCCGAACGGATCAGGCAAGGTGCAGGGGCCTCAAGGTCGACCCCGATCGTGGCGCTGACCGCCCATGCTTTGCACGATGAGACCGGGCGGTTTCGCGCAGGCGGCATGACGGATGTGCTGGTCAAGCCGATCACCCGCGAGATCCTGCGGGCGGCGTTGACCGGGCTGCCCCGCGCGGAGCGGGTTCGAGCGACGGAAGAGCTTGTCGATCTGGTGACATTGGGCGAACTGCGTGCCGGGCTCGGGGCGGCGAAGGCAAATGATCTGATCACCCGTTTTCTGACCGATACCGATCGACGCCTGTCCGAACTGACCCGGCGCGCCAACGATGACGGTTCCGAAGGCGAGCTTGTCGGCGAAGTTCACCGCCTGACCGGTACCGCCGCTATGTTCGGCGCCGCCCGTCTGCACCGGCTGCTGACGCGGGTTGAGGACCTTTGCAAGACCGGCAAGAAATCCGAAGCTCAGGCCGAACTGCCGGCGCTTGTGGCACTTTGGCGGCAGACGGAGGAGGCTTACCGGACGATCGGGTCTTTGGCCCAGGCCTCCAGCTTGCGGTAAAGCGTGGACGGCGACAGGTCCAGCACGCGCGCCGCCTTGGGGACAGAGCCGCCATAGCGTGCGAGGGTGGCGGTGACGATGACCCGCTCCACCTCGGCCAGCGGGCGCCCCAGAAGGCTGTCGATCAGGGGGTCTGCTTCGGGACTGGCGGGGGCTTGCGCGAGCGAAGTCATCGCTGCAATGGCACGTACCATGTCTTCGGGCAACATCTGCAAGGTCACCGGGCCACCCTCGTTCAGAACGACCACGTTGCGGATGACGTTCAGAACCTGCCGCACATTGCCCGGCCAGGGCAGACGACGGAAAAGGTCGGCCACCTCGGGGGTCAGTCCGTCAAAGCGGCGGCCCTCTTCCTCGGCAAAGCGGGCGAGGGCGTTTGAGGCGATCTCGATCACGTCATCGCCACGGTCACGCAGCGGCGGCATGTGGATCGGCACGACGAACAGCCGGTAATAGAGGTCCTCGCGGAATTGGCCGCGCCGGACGGCATCAAGCGGGTCACGGTTCGTGGCGCAGACGATGCGGACATTGACCTTGATGGGTTTTGTCGCACCGACCGGCAGAACCGTGGAAGTTTGCAGGAACCGCAGCAGTTTGGTCTGCAAGGCCGGGGCCATCTCGCAGATTTCATCAAGGAACAGCGTGCCGCCATCCGCCGCCGTGGCAGCCCCGGGCCTGTCAGATATCGCGCCGGTGAAGCTGCCCTTCACATGGCCGAACACCTCGGATTCCAGCAGATCATGCGGGATGGCGCCACAGTTGAGCGCGATGAACGGTCCTTTGGACCGGGGCGAATTGCCATGGACCGCGAGCGCGCAAAGCTCTTTCCCGGTACCGCTTTCGCCGGTTATGAAGACGGTGGCCATCGAATTGGCAACCGAGTTGATCTTGGCCTGAATGCGCGCCATCACCTCGGACGAGCCGATGAAACCGCTCACCCCTTTCCCCGCCGCCTTGGGCAGAGCCCTGCGCAGCTGGCTGCGTTCGATGGCATTGCCGACCGCGTTCAGAAAGCGCGCCTCGTCAAAGGGTTTGACGAGGAATTCATGCGCACCCGCCCGCATCGCCTCGACTGCCTTGTTGATCGAGCCATTGGCGGTGATGATGATGACGCGGGTGTCCGGGCGCGTGGCCATCATCTCGGCCATCAGATCCAGACCGTCGCGGTCGGGCAGGCCAAGGTCCAGGAGCACCACCTGAACGTCCGACGCCAGAAACCGCGCCAGGCCCTCCGCTGCGGAGGCCGCCACCCGCACGTCGTGGCCGGCCCCGACCAGAACCGACCTGTAGATCAGTTGCAGCGAGGGCGTATCCTCGATCAGCAGAACCGTTACGGGTTTGCCGCGCAAAGGGGCCATGTCAACCCTCCAAGCCCAGATCGATCGCAATCTCCCGCAGCCGGTTGATCAGGACATCCAGCCGCCGCATCAGGTCTGCGGCGTCAAAGGCGGACAGCACGCAGGCTGGATCCTTGGCGCATTCATTGAGCGCCTGCGCCTGCCGGTGAATGTGCCGCGCGCCGATCGTGCCCGCGATGGCCACAAGCACATGGCTGTGCGTGCGGAGTGCTGCCCGGTCGCCCGTGCCAAAGGCTTCGGTCAAGCCCGCGACCAAATGACCCAAATCAGTCCGCAGACGGCGCATCAGCTCAGGCCCATCTGTCGCCCCTGCCGAGGTCAAAAGCCGCAAAAACGCCACCTCGTCCAAGCCTTGCGGGCCCGGCGGGATCATCTGGGTTCCGTCAGCCGTCACGTGCCGCACGCTCCTATCCGTCTTGGGTCAGCCAGCCTAAAACCGGGCCGACACCATTCAACCTCAGGTTACGCGTTCACCCGTCAAAGTCCAGAACTCAACCGTAATGCGCCACTGGTGCCCCGGCCAGCGCCGAGACGTTCAGAAGCCCGCGCACGGTGATCGACGGGGTGACGATATGCGCCCGGTTGCCCATGCCCATCAGGATCGGCCCGACCTCCAGCCCGCCGGCCTTCATCTTCAGCATGTTGCGCGCAGCGTTGGCGGCATCAGTATAGCCGAAGATCAGGATATTCGCAGCGCCTTTCAGGCGCGAGTTCGGGAAGATGCGGTCGCGCAACTCGTCATCCAGCGCCGCATCAAGGCTCATCTCGCCTTCATACTCGAAGTCGCATTCGCGGGCATCCATGATCTCCATCGCTCCGCGCATCCGGCGGCCCGAGTCACTGTCAAGGTTGCCGAAGTTGGAATGCGAACACAGCGCCACCTTCGGCTCGACCCCGAAGCGGCGGGCGTGGCGGACGGCGCCCATGGCGGCATGGGCAATCTGTTCCGGCGAGGGGATCGGGTTGACCTGCGTGTCGGCCACGAACAGCGGGCCATCCTCAAGGATCATCAGGGACAATGCGCCCAGCGGATGCCTGCCGCCCCGGGCCAGCACTTGGCGCACGTAGTTGAGGTGCCACAGATATTGCCCGAAGACGCCGCAGATCATGCTGTCGGCATCGCCCCGGTGCACGGCAATCGCCGCAATCGCGGTGGAGTTGGTGCGCAAAACCGCCCGCGCCGTGTCGGGGGTGACCCCCTGCCGCTCCAGCAACTGATGGTAGCTGCCCCAATAGTCGCGGTAGCGGTTGTCGCTTTCCGGGTTGACGATCTCGAAATCCCGGTCGGGCCGGATCGACAGGCCAAAGCGTTCGCAGCGCGTGGCGATCACGTCGGGACGGCCGATCAGGATCGGCTTGATCGTCATCTCCTCGAGCATGGCATTGGCCGCCCGCAGCACGCGTTCATCCTCGCCCTCGGCGAAGATGATCCGGCGCGAGGAGTTGCGGACCGAGTCAAACACCGGCCGCATGATCAGGGCGGATTTGAAGACCGAGGAGTCCAGCTTCTGCCGGTAGGCGTCCAGATCGTTGATCGGACGCATGGCGACGCCGGTTTCCATCGCGGCCTTGGCCACGGCAGAGGCCACGACACCGATCAGGCGCGGGTCGAAGGGTTTCGGGATCAGGTAATCCGCCCCGAAGGTCAGCTTTTCACCGGCATAGGCGGCAGCGGCCTCGGCACTGGTGGTGGTGCGGGCGAGGGCTGCGATGCCTTCGATGCAGGCCAGTTCCATCTCGGCGTTGATCGTGGTGGCGCCAACGTCCAAAGCGCCCCGGAAGATGAAGGGGAAGCAGAGCACGTTGTTGACCTGATTGGGAAAATCGCTGCGCCCGGTGGCGATGATGGCATCGGGCACGGCGGCGCGCACCACATCGGGCAGGATTTCAGGCGAGGGATTGGCCAAAGCAAAGACAATCGGCTGGCGGGCCATCTTCTTGACCATCTCCGCCGTCAGCACGCCTGGGCCAGAGAGGCCAAGGAACAGGTCCGCGCCCTCGATCACATCGTTCAGTGTGGCAGGTGCGGTGCCTTGAGCGTACTCGGCCTTCTGATCGGTCATCTGATCGACCCGGCCGTTGTAGACAAGGCCCGCAAGGTCGCACAGCCAGACATTCTCGCGCTTCACCCCCAGCTTCAGCAGCATGTTGAGGCAGGCAATCCCCGCCGCCCCGCCGCCGGTGGAGACGACCTTGATGTCGCCAAAGCCTTTGCCGGCGACATGCAACGCATTGGTGGCCGCAGCCCCCACAACGATGGCCGTGCCGTGCTGGTCGTCATGAAAGACCGGAATCTTCATCCGCTCGCGGCAGAGCTTTTCCACGATGAAGCAATCGGGCGCCTTGATGTCCTCAAGATTGATCGCGCCAAAGGTCGGCTCCAGCGCGCAGACGATGGCGGCCAGCTTCACCGGGTCGGGTTCGTTCAACTCGATGTCAAAACAGTCGATATTGGCGAATTTCTTGAACAGAACCGCCTTGCCTTCCATCACGGGCTTCGACGCCAGCGCGCCGATATTGCCAAGGCCCAGCACCGCCGTGCCATTGGTGACAACGCCGACCAGATTGCCGCGCGAGGTATAGCGGCTGGCCGTCGCGGGGTCGGCCTTGATCTCCAGACAGGCCTCGGCCACGCCGGGCGAATAGGCGCGCGCCAGGTCCTTGCCATTGGCGAGCGGTTTGGTCGCCCGGATCTCCAGCTTCCCGGGCTTGGGAAATTCATGGTAATCCAGTGCGGCTTGCCGCGCATTGTCCGCCCGTGCTTCGGTCATGTCCGTCTCCTCACCCCATCCGCCTACCCTGCTACACCCGGGGCCATCCGGCTGCACTCAGGTTTCCTGCATCACCTGTCTGCGCGCCTTGCAAATCCGGGAAGCGAAGGCCACCATGTCGCAAAGCGAAAGAGAATGCCATGCCCGATCCCCAAAGCGAAACCCGTGCCGAAATCCTGCTGCCCACCAAGGACCTGCGCGGTGACCTGCCCTTTTTCACCAAGACCTTGAAAATGCGGCTCGATATGATCTACCCCGCCGACAACCCGCATGTCGCGGTGATCTCGGGCCACGGGTTGCGCCTGCGTCTGGATGCCGAGGCGACAACCGCGCCGGGCCTGATCCGCATCCTGTCCGACGACTGGGCGCAGATCGCCGATGGTCAGGCCTCCCTGACCTCTCCGGGCGGCACATCGGTGGAACTGGACGAGTTGAGCCCACCCTTGGTGCTGCCCAAGACCGAACACGCTTTCGTCGTGCGCCGTCTGGCCGACCAAGCCCCTTGGGTCATCGGTCGGGCGGGGATGATGTACCGCGACCTTGTGCCGACACGGCTTGGCGGGGCGATGATCGCCAGCCATATCCGGGTGCCCGATGGCAAGGTGCCTGATCTGGTGCATTTTCACAAAGTCGGTTTCCAGCTGATTTTCTGCATCAAGGGCTGGGTTGACGTCCTTTACGAGGATCAGGGCGGCCTGCGTCGGCTCCACGCCGGCGATTGCTTCATCCAGCCCCCCACCATCCGGCACCGCGTCATCGAATCCGGCAATGACATCGAAGTCATCGAAATCGGCGTCCCGGCCGAACATATCACCGAAATCGACCACGTCCTGACCCTGCCCAACGAGGCCTTCAACCCCGACCGCGAATGGGACGGCCAGCGCTTTGTTCACAATGTGGGCAGCACCGGCACCTTCTCCCCCTTCCGCATCCCCGGCTTCGAGGCGCGCGACACCACGATCAACGCCAACACCAAGGGCGTGGCCTCCGTCATGGTCGCAAGGCCCACCGGCCAGGCCCCCTGGACCAAACACGAAGGCGACATCCTCTTCACCTTCGTCATGTCCGGCGAAATGACCCTCGAGGGCGAGGGCAAGGACCCCTACCGCCTCACCGCCGGCGACGCCTTCGTCATCCCGCCCGGCATGGCCACCCGCTACGCCGAGACGACGCCAGACCTGCAACTCCTCGAAGTCTCCTTGCCGGGCAGCTTCAAGACGACAGCACTCTGACCCCTTTCATTCTGGCCCAAATATCCCATGGGGGTCCGGGGGTGTGAAACCCCCGGCGCCTGCCCCAAGCGCGCCGCTTGCAAGCCAAGCGCATTCAGCCCACAATTCCTGTCCATATGGACAAAGGAGTTTCCATGCTTCTAGAACTCGCCACCAACGTGCGCCTGCGCGCCTATGCCCCCTATTCCCGCTTCAAGGTCGGCGCGGCATTGCGCAGCACCTCGGGCGCAGTCCATGTCGGCTGCAATGTTGAAAACGTGGCCTTCCCTGAAGGCACCTGCGCCGAGGCCGGGGCCATTGCCGCCATGATCGCCGCAGGTGATACGGCGATTGCCGAGATTCTGGTGATCGCGGACAGCCCATCGCCGGTCCCGCCATGTGGCGGCTGCCGTCAGAAGATCGCGGAATTTGCAGGCCCCGAGGTCAAAGTGACCCTTTGCACCACCGATGGCGGGCAACGGGTGATGACAGTGGGCGAATTGTTGCCGGGCGTCTTCACCGCCGCCCATATGGCGAAAGTCTGATGGACGCCCGGTCCATCATCGCCCAGATCCGGGACGGCAAGGTGCCGTCGGCAGAGGAACTGAAATGGTTCGCCAGCGGCCTTGCGTCAGGTGCTGTCAGCGATGCCCAGGCGGGCGCTTTCGCCATGGCCGTGCTTTTGAAGGGATTGGGAGAGGCGGGCCGCGTCGCGCTGACGGCGGGGATGCGCGATTCGGGTCAGGTGCTGCACTGGGACCTGCCCGGCCCGGTGATCGACAAGCATTCCACCGGTGGCATAGGCGACAGCATCTCGCTGCTGCTGGCACCGGCTTTGGCCGCCTGTGGCGCCTATGTCCCGATGATCTCGGGGCGGGGTTTGGGCCATACCGGCGGCACGCTGGACAAGCTGGAAGCGATCCCCGGTTTGCGGACCGGCCTGCCCGAAGACCAGCTCCGCCGCCAGATGAAGGAGGTGCGTTGCGCCATCGTCTCGGCCAGCGCGGAAATCGCGCCCGCCGACCGCCGCCTTTACGCCATCCGCGATGTGACCGGCACGGTAGAGTCGATCGACCTCATCACCGCCTCGATCCTGTCGAAGAAGCTGGCGGCGGGGTTGGAAGCCCTTGTTCTGGATGTCAAATGCGGCTCCGGCGCTTTCATGAAGACGCTGGAAGACGCCGAGGCGCTGGCCCGCGCCCTCGTTTTCACCGCCCTGGGCGCGGGCTGCATGACCTCGGCGCTGATCACCGACATGAGCCAACCGCTGGCCACCGCCGCCGGCAACGCGCTGGAAGTGTCCGAGGTGATGGAGACCCTGACCGGCACCTCGGTCAACGCTGCCCTCTGGGACCTGACCATGGCCCTGGGCGGCGAGGCCTTGGCGCTCGGCGGCATCGCAGACGACGTGCTGGACGGCGAGGGCCGCATCGCCCAAGCACTGGAATCCGGCGCCGCCGCTGACGCCTTTGGCCGCATGGTGGCAGCCCAGGGCGGCCCGGCCGATTTCGTCGACCGCTGGCCCGACCGCCTGCCCGCCGCAGCCGTGATCCGCGAGGTGCCCTGCCCGCGCCAAGGCTTCGTCCAGTCCATCGATGGCGAGGCTTTGGGCCTGACCGTCGTCCGCCTCGGCGGCGGTCGCCAGCGCGAGGGCGACAAGATCAACCCCTCGGTCGGTCTGTCCGATCTCGCCGGGATTGGTGAGGATATCGGTCCAGGCGATCCCCTGTGCATGGTCCATGCCGCGACCGAGGCGCAGGCCGAAGAGGCGATCCGCGCCATTCAGGCTGCGTATGTTCTGGGTGAGACAGCCCCCGATGATCCGCCGCTTGTGCTGAAAAGGATCGCCTGATGACCGGTGACCGCAGTCGGGCCTTCCTGATCGTCATGGATTCCGTCGGCTGCGGCGGCGCGCCCGATGCTGCGGCCTTCGGGGATGAGGGGGCCAATACGCTCGGCCACATCGCTGCCGCCTGTGCTGCAGGTCTGGCGGAACAGGGGCGCTCCGGCCCACTGAAGCTGCCCAACCTTGATGCCCTGGGTCTTGGTGCCGCGATCCGGCTCGCGTCCGGCGCGGAAACGAGCCTTGCCGCCACGCCGCAAGGCCGCTGGGGGGCCGCTCAGGAACTCTCGCGCGGCAAGGACACGCCTTCGGGCCATTGGGAACTGGCGGGCGTGCCGGTGCCGTGGGACTGGACCTATTTTCCCAACACCGTGCCCGCCTTCCCGGCCGAACTGACGGCTTTGGTCTGCCATTTGGCGGGCACGACGGGCATCCTTGGCAACTGCCATTCCTCCGGCATGCCGATCATCGCCCAGCATTTCGTCGAGCACCTGCGGACCGGCTGGCCGATCTGCTACACCTCCGCCGACTCGGTCTTCCAGATCGCCGCCCATGAAGAGGCCTTCGGTCTGGACCGGCTTTTGAAGCTTTGCGCCGACCTCGCCCCGCATTTGCACGCGATGAAGGTCGGCCGCGTCATCGCCCGCCCCTTCCTCGGCACGCCGGACAATTTCAAGCGCACCGCCAACCGGCATGACTATGCCATAGCCCCCCCGGCCCCGACCCTGCTGGACTGGGCCTTGGACGCGGGCCGGGCGACCCATGCCGTGGGCAAGATCGGTGACATCTTCTCGATGCAGGGCATAGGCAAGCTGTGGAAGGGCAAGAACGACGCTGACCTTTTCGATCATCTCGACCGCCTTGGGGCCGAAGCCCAACCCGGTTCCTTGACCTTCGCCAACTTTGTCGAGTTCGACAGCCTGTATGGCCACCCGCGCGACGTCTCGGGCTATGCCCGTGCGCTGGAATGGTTCGATACCCGTGCAGGCACCTTCCTGCAAGCCCTGCAGCCCGGCGACCTCGCCCTGTTCACCGCCGACCACGGCAATGACCCGACGTGGCGCGGCACGGACCACACCCGTGAGCGCGTCCCTGTTCTTGTCGCAGGCTTGGGCACCGGCCCGATCGGGGTCTGCGGCTTTACCGACGTCGCGGCCTCGATTGCGGCCCATCTTGGCATTGCAAACCGGGGCCTGGGAAAGTCCTTGCTGTGACCTCTTGCGCTTTGCCAAATACTCACGGAGGGGTCTGGGGGGGCAGTCGGCCCCCCCAGCCTTTCAAAAGGTGCTCCGCATGACGCCCAAACTCGAACTGCACCTCCATCTGGAAGGCGCCGCCCCACCGCGATTCATCGCGGCTTTGGCGAAGGAAAAGCACATCGACATCGCGGGCATCTTCACCCCCGAAGGCGGCTATCGTTTCGAAGGCTTCGCCGAGTTCGTCCGGATCTACGAAGCCGCCTGCACCACCCTGACCCGCCCCGAAGATTACCAGCGCCTGACCCGCGCCGTGCTGGAGGCGCAGGCGGAACAGGGCGTCATCTACACCGAAATCTTCCTCTCCCCCGATTTCTGCGGCGGTCGCGACCGCGGGGCGTGGCGCGAATATCTGCAGGCCATGCGTGAGACAGCCGATGTGCTTCAGCACGAGGCTGGCATCACCATGAAAGCCATCGCCACCTGCATACGCCAC
>CANGHD010000039.1 GCA_947453525.1 Paracoccaceae bacterium
AACGCCATGCCATGATGGTTCTCCTTACACGATCAAGGTCTTGGGCTTGCGCCAGTTGAACCAAACTTGGATGATCAGCCGCGTCACATAAAGTGCCGTGAAGACCGAGGTGATGATGCCGATGGCCAAGGCCACGGCAAAGCCGCGCACAGGGCCAGCGCCGAAGAAGTACAGAACGATCGCCGTGATCAGCGTGGTGACGTTGGCATCGACGATGGCGCTCATCGCGCGTTCATAGCCCAGTTCAATCGCCCGCGCCGGGGTCTTGGCGTGCCGCAATTCCTCGCGGATGCGTTCATAGACCAGCACGTTGGCGTCGACCGCCGTGCCGATGGTCAGGACCAGACCGGCGATCCCCGGCAATGTCAGCGTGCCGCCGATCATCGACAGGATGCCGAAGATGATTCCCATGCTCAAAACCAGCACGATATCGGCGAAAAGCCCGAAGATGCCGTAGCTCGCCAGCATGAACAGACCCACCAAGGCCATGCCCACCAAAGCCGCAACCTTGCCCGCATCAATCGAATCCTGCCCCAGTTCCGGGCCGACGGTCCGTTCTTCCAGGAACGACATCGTCGCCGGCAGGGCCCCCGCGCGCAGCAGCACGGCCAGATTGGTCGAGGCTTCGACGGTGAAATTGCCCGTTATGATCCCCGACCCACCGGTGATGGCGGTCTGGATCGTGGGGGCCGAGATCACCTGCTTGTCCAGCACGATGGCAAAGGGCTCGCCGACATGCGCGCCGGTATATTCGCCGAACTTGCGCGCGCCGGTGGTGTTGAAGCGGAAGCTGACGGCGGGGCGGCCGTTCTGGTCGAAGCTTGGCTGCGCATCCACCAGATCATCGCCGGTGACCACCGGAGCCTCTTCGACCACGATGAACTCCCCCGGACGGTCGGCCGAGGGCAGCAGCAGATTGCCCAAGCCCGGTGCGGCCGACTTGTCGCTCGTCGTGCTGATCACCGTGTTGAAGGTCAGCTTCGCCGTGGTGCCGATGATCGCTTTCAGTTCCTCGGCCGAGCCGATGCCCGGCACTTCGATCAGGATACGGTCGGCCCCCTGCCGCTGGATCGATGGCTCACGCGTGCCGGCGGCATCCACGCGGCGGCGGATGATTTCCAACGACTGCTGCATGGTCCGGTTGTCGGTCGCGGCCTTTTCGGCATCCGACAGGGTCACGACGATGTCAGACCCATCGGCTACGACATTCATGTCCTTCTGCCCGGCACCCGTCAGGCTGACCACGTTCGAGGTCAGGCTTTGCACCTTGGCCAAGGCCGCCTGCACGCCGTCGGCATTGGTCACGGTGATGCGCAGAATGCCATCCGGCGCGGGCTTGCGCTTGACCGGACCAGTGGCCTCACGCACCTCTTTCAGCGCATCACGCGCCTCAGGCCAGAACGCGTCCATCCGCTGCTTGTAGACATCGGCCAGTTGCACCTCGGCCAAGAGATGCGCGCCACCGCGCAGATCGAGGCCAAGGTTGACCAGCGCCGAGGGTGCCCAGGCCGGCCATTGATCCAGCGCCGCCTGCTGTTCGGGCGTGGCGGCCACGCCAAGCTTGGCCGCCTTGGCAATCGCCGTTGCGGCATCGTTGTGGGTTTCAACCCGGCTGTAGAACAGGTTGGGGGCGGCGAGGATCAGGCCCACGACAACGACAGCCCAGATCGCCAGGCGCTTCCAGAGAGGTGTTTCCAGCTGCATGTCGGTCTCAGGAACTCGCGGGTTCGGTCTTGGACATCACCGAGGTGATGGTGTGCTTGGCGATCTTGACCTTGACGCCGTCGGCAATCTCGACCTCCAGCACATTGTCCTCGCCCACCTTGGTGACCTTGCCGATGATGCCGCCACCGGTCAGCACCTGATCGCCGCGCCGCACGGCCTCGATCATCGCCTTAAGGTCCTTCATCTTCTTTTGCTGCGGACGGATCAGCAGGAAATACATGATCCCGAAGATCAGGAACAGGGGCGCGATCGTCCCGATGCCAGAGCCGATGGCCCCGCCGGGCGCAGCCGTCTGGGCGTAAGCGGTAGAGACGAAAAGATCGGTCAGGGTCATTTGTCAGTCCTTTGCGGGGAAGCACAGGCCCCCTGTTTTGCCGCGCACCCTACAGAGGCCAAGCCCCGGGCGCAAGGCAGGGTCCAAGGCCGGAGGCATGGGCAGATTGCCCATCCTACAATCGGCAGATGTCGGTTCGCAGGGCCGGTTTCAAGCCCGGTCCCGCGCCAATCTGCCCACCCCCGCTCCCTCGCGCCCCGCGCCGCTCAGGCCCGCGCCGCTCAGGCCCGCGCCGTGACCACCAGCGCCTGAATCCTGCCCGCAATCGGCCCATCGCCAAACCGCGCCCGCAGCGCCGCCTCGGCCCGGTCCGTCATCTCCTCCAGCCCGTCGGGACTGCGGGCCAGAATCTCCATCCGGATCGGCGTGCCCATGCACAGCGCCACCGCCGCGTCGCGAGCCGAAGGCGCATGGCTGTGCCGCGTCACCGTCTCGACCGTGACATCGCCAAAACCTGCCTCGGCCAGATCGGCCCGGATCAGGCCCTCGTCATGATAGCCGTGCGGAATGCGCGTGAAGAAATCCGGCGGATCGTCGGGATAGCTCGCAAGGATCGTCTCCCAGACCGTGGCGGGCACTTCGTTCTGCGCCAGACTGTCCCAGGCATTGAACAGGAAAGTGCCGCCGGGCTTGAGGACCCGCAGCGCCTCGGCATAGGCCTTGCGCCGGTGCGGAAAGAACATCGCGCCGAACTGGCAGAAGACCACGTCAAAACTCTCATCGGCGAAGTTCAGATGCTGGGCATCCAGCGCCGACCATTCCATCCGCGCGTCCTGCGGTTGCATTGCCCTCGCCCGCTCCAGCATGGGCGGGTTGAGGTCGCTGGCGACATAGCGCGCCTCTGCGGCCAGCAACGGCGCCAGCACCCGCGTCACCGCCCCGCTGCCCGCCGCGGTCTCCAGCACGGAACCGGGGCGCAGCGCCGCCACCCGCGCCGCCATATCCTCGGCATAGGGCTGAAAGATCAGCGGCACCATGAAGCGGTCGTAAATCTCGGGGACCGGGCCAATGAACTGCGTGTCACGCTCTGCCATGGTGAAACCTCTCGCTGAAAATTACGTCAAGCCTGAGCCCCTCGGGCCCGCCTGACAAGCCCAAACATGGGCCCATGGCCCATCCTACGCCGCCCAATGCGCGGGTTGGCTGCTGCGGGCCGGGGTTAAGCATGGCTTAACGCCGCGTCCCGCGTGTCGGTACAGATGCCATACGAAGAACCGACGCAAACCCGACGGCGATCCGACAGGTTTCTTGGCTTTTCCTGCCGTCCCGGATCGGGCATATGGAGACCACGATCTGACCTGAGGGAACATCATGCACGACATCCGCGCCATCCGGGAAAACCCCGCCGCCTATGACGCAGCCTGGGCCCGTCGCGGGTTGTCCGGGCTCACCACCAGGGTGCTGGCGCTGGATGAAGACCGCCGGGGCAAGATCCTCGCCTCTGAGACCGCCACCGCCGAACAGAACCGCGCCTCCAAGGAGGCCGGCGCTGCCAAAGCCCGCGGCGACGAGGCCGAATTCGCCCGTCTGCGGGCACTGGTGACGGAGAAAAAGGCCGAAATTCAAAGTCTTACCGAAGACGCCGCCGGACAGGACAAGGCCCTGCGCGACCTTCTGATGGGTTTGCCCAACCTGCCCTTGGACGAAGTGCCAAGCGGCGCGGACGAGTCCGGCAACGTCGAGATTCACCGCTGGGGCACGCCGCGCAATTTCGACTTCACCCCGAAAGAACACTTTGACATCAAGGGCGTAACACCCGGCATGGACTTCGCCACCGCCGCCAAACTGTCTGGAAGCCGGTTTGTCGTCCTGAAAGGTGCGGTCACCCGCGTCCACCGCGCGCTGGCGCAACTGATGCTTGATACCCATGTCGAAGAGCATGGTCTGACCGAAACCTGGACCCCGGTTCTGGTCAAGGAAGAGGCGATGTACGGCACCAACCAGCTGCCGAAATTCGCCGAGGACAGTTATCAGACCACCAACGGCTGGTGGCTGATCCCGACCTCTGAAGTCACCCTGACCAACTCGGTCGCAGGCGACATTCTTGATGAAAATCAACTGCCTATCCGGATGACTGCCCATACCCAATGCTTCCGCTCCGAAGCTGGAAGCTCAGGGAAAGACACCACCGGCATGCTGCGCCAGCACCAGTTCGAGAAGGTCGAGATGGTGACGATCTGCACGCCCGAAACGGCGCTTGCCGAACACGACCGCATGACGAACTGCGCCCAAGCCATCCTCGAAAAACTCGGGCTTCCCTACCGCACTATCGTGCTTTGTACAGGTGACATGGGCTTTGGCGCCCAGAAGACCCACGACCTGGAAGTCTGGCTCCCCGGCCAACAAAAATATCGCGAAATCAGTTCCGTAAGCACCTGCGGCACCTTCCAGGCCCGCCGGATGAACGCCCGCTACCGCGCGCCGGGCGGCAAGCCGGAATACCTCGCCACCCTGAACGGCTCCGGCCTTGCCGTTGGCCGCTGCCTGATTGCCGTCCTGGAAAACGGCCAGCAAGCCGATGGCTCCGTCGATCTGCCACTGGCGTTGCACCCCTATCTCGGCGGCAAGACCCGCATCGCCGCTGACGGCATCCTGGCCTAAGAAGGGGGGCCGTCTGCCCCCCTCGCGCAAGCGCTCACCCCCTGAGGATATTTGTGCAAATATGAAAGGCAAAACAAAGCCTTGCACGTTGATCTTTGCCCAAATACTCCCCGCGGAGCGCCGCCCCGAGCCGGTTGGCGGCACGCCAGAGGCGAGATAAAAGCAGTGCGCGCAAGCGCTCAATTTGCTTCACGTCCAGTCCAGCACGACCTTGCCGGACAGGCCTGAGCGCATCACCTCGAACCCCTGCACGAAGTCCGCCGCCTTGAAGCGGTGGGTGATGACGCGGCGCACGTCCAGCCCGTTTTCCAGCATGGCGATCATCTTGTACCAGGTCTCGAAGATTTCCCGGCCATAGACACCCTTGATGGTGATCGCCTTGAAGACGATCCGGCTCCAGTCCACCGGCGATTTCCCCGGCGGAATCCCCAGCATGGCGATCTTGCCGCCCATCACCAGACTGTCGATCATCTGGTCCAGCGCCTGCTGGTTGCCTGACATTTCCATACCGATATCAAAGCCTTGCGCCATCTTCAGGCGACTTTGCACCTCGCGCAGATCTTCTTTCGCCACGTTCACCGGCGTCACATCCGCGACCTGCGCGGCAAGTTCCAGCCGCACCGGGTTCACATCCGTGATCACCACATGCCGCGCGCCAACATGCCGCGCCACCGCCGCCGCCATGATGCCGATCGGCCCCGCCCCGGTGATCAGCACATCCTCTCCCACCAGATCGAAGCTCAAAGCGGTATGCACCGCATTGCCCAAGGGGTCGAGGATCGCGCCAATGTCATCGTCAATCGCATCCGGCAGCGGCACGACGTTGAAGGCGGGCAGCCGCAGATACTCGGCGAAGGCCCCGGGTTCATTGACCCCGATCCCCCGCGTCGCAGGGTCCAGATGGAAGCGCCCGGCCCGGCTTTGGCGCGACAGCTTGCCGATCAGATGCCCCTCGCCCGAGCACCTTTGCCCAATCTCAAGCCCTTGAACCAAAGCGCCTTTCCCGACAATCTCGCCGGCAAACTCATGCCCCGTGACCAGCCCGACCGGCACCGTCCGCGCCGCCCACTCGTCCCAGTTCCAGATGTGAATGTCGGTGCCACAGATGCCCGTCTTCTTCACCCGGATCAGCACATCCTCCGGCCCGATCTCGGGCACCGGGCGCTGCTCGGCCCACAAACCCACCTCTGCCGCAGACTTGACCAGCGCTTTCATGACAATACCCCCACCTCTCGCCCGGCCTCTGCAAAGGCCGCCAGCCCGAAATCCAGATCCCCCTGCGTCAGGGCCGCGTTCATCTGCGTCCTGATCCGCGCCAGCCCCCTCGGCACCACCGGGAAGAAGAAGGCCGACACCATGACCCCCCGCGCGTCCAATGCCCGCGCGAAAGCCTGCGCCAAAGGCGCCTCGCCGATCATCACCGGCACGATCGGATGGCTGCCCGGCAGCAGGCGGAAGCCCAAAGCCTCCAGCCCAGAACGCCAAAACCCCGCGTTCTCAACCAGTTGCGCCCGCAAGGTGTCGGCCCCCTCCACGATATCCAAAGCCGCCAGCGCCGCCCCCACCACCGCCGGCGGCAAGGCGTTGGAGAACAGGTAGGGCCGCGCCCGCTGCCGCAGCAGGTCAATCACCGGCTGCGGCCCGGCAATGTAGCCGCCCAAAGCCCCACCCAAAGCCTTGCCGAAGGTCCCGGTCAGAATGTCCACCTTGACCCCCGCCCGCGCCGGAGTGCCCCTGCCCTGCGGCCCGACAAACCCCGTCGCGTGGCAGTCATCCACCATCACGAGGGCGCCATAAGCGGTGGCGAGCCTTGTCACCTCGGCCAGATTGGCAAAGGTCCCGTCCATTGAAAAGACGCCATCCGTCGCCACCAGAATGAACCGCGCGCCGCCCTCGCGCGCAGCCTTCAACTGCCGCTCCAGATCGTCCATGTCATTGTTCTGAAACCGAAACCGCCGAGCTTTCGACAGCCTGATCCCGTCGATGATCGAGGCATGGTTGAGGCTGTCGGACACCACCGCGTCTGCTTCTCCCAGCAAGGGCTCAAAGACCGCCCCATTGGCATCGAAGCAGGCGGCGAACAGGATTGAATCCTCCATCCCGAGGTACGCCGCCAACCGCTGCTCCAAGTCCCGATGCAGATCCTGGGTGCCACAGATGAAGCGAACCGAGGCCATGCCATAGCCATGACTGTCCATCGCCGCCCGCGCCGCCGCAATCAGTCGAGGATCATCGGCCAACCCGAGGTAATTGTTGGCACAAAGGTTGAGCATGCTGCGCCCGCCGATCCGCACCCGCGCGCCCTGCGGGCCCTCGATCAATCGCTCGCGTTTCATCAGCCCCTCGGCTTCTATCTCGGCAAGGGTTTGTCGCAGATGGTCCAGAAAGACGTCTGACATGGCGCAATCTCCTTGGGTTTAACGGAATGAACTGCGTAACGGCATGGATGTCAACATAGCGGATAGAAATCCGCCACAGCGGATACTCACCTTCACTTAGGTCTAAATATCCCACGGGGGTGCGGGGGTGTGAAACCCCCGCCGGGTTCAGCTGTCCTGAACGATCAGAATAGAGCGCGCCGCGCCGTTCAGGGCATAGATGGCATGGGGCCGGTCGGCCGGATAGCGGGCGGTGTCGCCGGGGCCAAGCTGGCTTTCCTCGTCGCCCGAAACGACACGGATCTGGCCCTCGATCACCGTCAGCTGCTCGCGACAGCCGGGCGAATGCGGGTCGCTGACCAGCTCACCGCCTGCACCGAAGGTCAGGTCATAGACCTCGTGCTCGCCCACGGCCCCGGCGGGCGACAGGATGCGGATCGCCAGGTTCAGGCCGCGCCCGGCGATGATCGGGGCGGCCTCGGCGCGCATCACTTCGATGCCGGGGGTGGGGCGGCCCTCCAGAAGGCCTGCAAAATCCACCTGTAACGCCTGGGTCAGGTTCCACAGCGTCGCCACGGTGGGCGAGGATTCACCGCGCTCGATCTGGCTGACCATGGACCGGCTGACGCCGGAGAGTTTGGCCACCGCATCGAGGCTCAGGCCACGCGCTTTGCGCGCCTCGCGCAGAGAAGCTGCCAGTCGGTCGTGGATGTCGGAGCGCGGGTTCATGGGTGGCATATGATCCCACAGGGTGCCCCGCCGTCAACGCCTTGGGCAGGCGGGGGATGCCTCCGGCGGGGATATTTGTGCAAGTATGAAAGGGCTCAGGTGCCGCAGAAGGTGACGTAGCGGCCAAAGCCCGTGGGGGCGGGAAGCGTGAAGGCCTCCCGGCCGGCTTCGGGGGCAAAGGGGTCTTGCAGGGCTGAGAGCAAGGCCGTGAAGGGGGCGAGGTCACCGGCGGTAGCGGCCGTCAGGGCCTCTTCGACCTTGTGGTTGCGCGGGATCACGGCGGGGTTGGCCGCACGCAAGCGGGTTGCGGCCTGCGCGTCAAGGCGCAAGCGCCAGCGGGGCAGCCATTGGATGAGAAGGTCAGGGTCGGGCATCAAGGCCAGCAGGGCGCCTTCACGACCCTCTGCCGCATCGGCGAGGCGGCGGAAGGACAGGGTCCAGTCCGCACCGGTGATGGCTTTGAGGAAGTCATCCGCCAGCACGCCATCCTCTGGCGTCATATCCGGCAGCGCCAGTTTGGCGCGCATCACCGCTTCCCATGCTTTGCGGTAGGCTGGGGCGATGGCCTCCAGCCTGTCGTTGGCGATGTCGACCGCGCGGGTCTGGTCAGGGTCGATCAGGGGCAGCAAAGCCTCGGCCAGACGGGACAGGTTCCAGGCGAGAATCAGCGGCTGGTTGGCATAGGCATAGCGCCCGCTCCGGTCGATCGAAGAGAAGACGGTGTTCGGAGCATAGGCCTCCATGAAGGCGCAGGGGCCATAGTCGATCGTCTCGCCCGAGAGCGCCATGTTGTCGGTGTTCATGACACCGTGGATGAAGCCCAAACCCATCCACTGCGCGATCAGCGAAACCTGCCGTGCGGTCACCGCGTCAAACAGGCCAAGGGCGTCATCGGAAGCAAGATGGGGGTCATGTCGGGCGATGGTATAGGCGGTCAGTGCCTTCAATTGCGCCGCGTCTTCGCGGGCCGAGAAGAACTCGAATGTGCCGACGCGGATATGGCTGGCCGCCACGCGGGTCAGCACTGCCCCCGGCAGCTTGCCGGTGTCGCGCCAGATGTCCTCCCCGGTGGCCACCACCGCCAGCGACCGGGTGGTGGGCACGCCCAGGGCCGCCATGGCTTCCGAGATCAGGTATTCGCGCAGCATCGGCCCCACTGCCGCCTTGCCGTCGCCGCCGCGTGAGAAGGGCGAACGGCCGGAGCCTTTCAATTGCACATCGAAGCGCCCTTTTGCCGTGACCAGTTCGCCCAGAAGATGCGCCCGCCCATCGCCCAATTGCGGGGAAAAGCCGCCGAACTGGTGGCCGGCGTAGGCCAGTGCAATCGGATCGGCGCCATCGGGAAGGGTCGCGCCAGAGAACCACCGGGCGGCATTTTCGCGCACTTCGGTCAGGTCAAGTCCAAGGTCGCGGGCCAAAGCCTCGTTCAGCACCAGAAGCCGCGGCGCCGGGGCAACGGCGGGGCGGTCGCGAAGATAGGTGCCCGGAAGATCGGCGGCATATGAGTGCTGGAAGGACAGGGTCATGGCATCTCCTTTGCCCTGATATGGCGCGCCGCGCACTTCGGGGCAAGTCCCGGCTCGCATGGCACAGCTTTGCAGGCGACCCAAGCGGAGCCCAGAAGCTCTGATCCAAAATCCGCGCTTCAGCGCGGCTGCCTCTGCCCTAAAGAAAGATGGTCGGAGTGAGAGGATTCGAACCTCCGACCCTCTGGTCCCAAACCAGATGCGCTACCAGACTGCGCTACACTCCGAACATGGGGCTTCCTAGCGGGATTCGCGGGGTTTGGAAAGCGCCCGAGTGCATGACCGGGCAGAATTGCGACGTCAGTCCGTGCAGCGCCACGCCGCCTTGGCCGGATCAACCGCCTGAGCCCGCAATTCTGCGCCGGCCACTATGCCCATGCGCGACGCTAATCCACCATTGATTTCGAGGACGTACTGCACACCCTCGCCACCATCAATCGGCGTCAGATCACCCGGAACGGCATCGGAATGCACACCTGTCACGCGCCCCGTCTGATCCGCAAAGACCATGTCCAGCGGGATCAGGGTGTTTTTCATCCAGTAATAAGCATGTTCGGGCGCCGAGTAGACGAAAAGCATCCCGGCAGAGGCGGGCAAATGCGCGCGGTCCATGAGCCCATGCTCACGCTTCGCCACGGTGTCGGCGATTTCAACCGAGAAGCGGGCCTGCCCGCCGGTCCAGCGAAATTCAACAGCATCGGGCGCACAGGCCGCCGTGACCGCGCCCGAAGCCATTCCGATCAGTCCGGCAGCAATCAGCCCCGAGACCATCAACCGCGACGCAAAGCACTTTCCCATGACACCACCTGTACAGCCATCCGACCCCTTTTGCCCTCCATGATGCGCAAGCAAACCGCCTCGCCAGCCTGAAGATCGGCAAAACCCGAAACCCTTAGCACTTCGACATGCACGAACACGTCTTCCGGCCGCCCGAAGACATTGGCAAAGCCAAAGCCCTTGTCCTTGTCAAACCACTTCACCCGCGCCGGTTCGAGCGCAAGATCGGCATAATCCTCGGGCAGACCGCCGTCTTCCTCGGTCAGATTCAACTGCACACCGGGCGGCGGGGCGATCTCGATCACCTCGACCGCCTGTTGGCCACGCGGTGTCTTTTGCACTTTCACCGTGATGGCGGCGCCGTCGGAGACCGAGCTTTGGCCAAAATTCCGCAGAACGTTGGCGTGCAGCAGGATATCGGCACCGCCCTCATCGGCTACGATGAAGCCAAACCCCTTGCCGGGATCGAACCACTTTACCCGTCCCTGAATGGCCAAGGGCGCCTTGTCTTCGTCTTCCATAGTCCGCGGTTTTTTCCGGTATAATCCTCGCCAGCACATGCATGACTCGAACAAAAACGAACATGCAAGAGGCAAAGACGCAAAGGTGCGCGGACCTATCCCAAGGAATAGATTTTACCTGTTGATAAAAGAGGTTGCGTCACGGGTTGAGCCGTTCGACTGACCATGGGCTGGCGGCGTCGGCCCGGGTCCAGCGGAACCGGTCGTGCAGGCGGAACGCACCATCGGCCCAGAATTCGATCTCGACCGGGGTGATGCGCAATCCGCCCCAGAATGGCGGGCGTTTGGGATTGGTTCCGTGTTCCAAAGTGACCCGCGCCACATCGGCCATCAGCGACGCCCGCGACGACAGCGGTTCGGATTGCTTGCTGGCCCAAGCCCCAAGGCGGGATTTCAGGCTGCGCGAGGCATAATAGGCATCGGCCGGCGCACCGTCCTCCCGCGTGACCAGCCCACGGACCCGAACCTGCCGGCGCAGCGATTTCCAGTGCATGACGAAGGCCGCCTTGCCCGCGCCTTCGGCTTCTTGCGCCTTCTTGGAGGCGTAATTGGTATAAAACACGAAGGCCCCGGGCTCGATGTCCTTCAAGAGGACCACGCGGGCATTGGGCATCCCTGCGTCGTCCACCGTGGCCAGGGCGATGGCGTTGGGGTCGTTGACCTCGGAAGCTTCCGCCTCTGTCAGCCAGGCCCTGACGAGGGCGAAGGGGTCCTCGCCTGCGAAAATGCCAGTTCTGTCCATGTCATGCTTCCTTTTCGTGACGCAAGCCCCGCCCTTGATGCAGCAGCAGCTTTCGCCTACACCGGGCCTCAGCGAATAGGGTGGCTGGGGAAGACCGAATGTCAACTGGACTTATGGCGGGTAAACGCGGGCTGATCATGGGCCTTGCGAACGACAAATCCATTGCCTGGGGCATTGCGAAGACCTTGGCCGACCATGGCGCCGAGATGGCGTTTTCCTACCAGGGCGAAGCCTTGAAGAAGCGTGTCGATCCGCTGATCGCCTCGATCGGCATGTCAGAGATGGTGGAATGCGATGTCAGCAACGAAGCCTCCATTGACGCTTTGTTCGCGGGTTTGGCGGAAAAATGGGGCAAACTGGACTTTCTGGTGCACGCCATCGGCTTTTCCGACAAGACCGAGTTGCGCGGCCGCTATGTCGATACGTCGAAGGCGAACTTCGCCATGACGATGGATATCTCGGTCTACTCCTTCACGTCGGTCAGCCGCAGGGCCGCTGCTTTGATGACCCAGGGCGGTAGCCTTCTGACGCTGACCTACTACGGTGCGGAACGGGTGATGCCGCACTATAACGTGATGGGCGTGGCCAAGGCGGCGCTTGAGGCTTCGGTGCGCTACATGGCCGAGGATCTCGGCAAGGATGGCATCCGCGTGAATGCGATCTCGGCCGGGCCGATCAAGACGCTGGCGGCATCCGGGATCGGTGATTTCCGCTACATCATGAAGTGGAACGAGTTGAACTCGCCCCTGCGCCGCAACGTCGATCAGGAGGAGGTCGGCAAGTCGGCGCTGTACCTTCTGTCCGACCTGGGGTCGGGCACCACGGGAGAGGTTCTGCATGTCGATGCGGGCTATCACATTGTCGGGATGAAGGCCGTCGATGCGCCGGACATCGACGTGGTGACGGGACGCAAAGAGGGGCAATGACGCTCGCCGCCTTCTTGACGGTTGCCGTGATGCATCTGATGGCCGCGATCAGCCCCGGCCCCGCCGTGCTGATGTCGGCGCGCATCGGCCTGACCGAAGGCCTGCGGTCCGGGGTGCTTGTCGCAGCCGGAATCGGTGTAGGCGGCGTCGTCTGGGCTGCGGCGGCGTTGTTCGGGTTGAACATCGTGTTTCAGGCTGCTCCATCTCTGCTTTGGGCTTTGCGGCTCGGCGGGGCTGGCTATCTGTTCTGGATGGCTTGGGGCCTTTGGCGCGATGCCGACCTGCCGATCGTGGCCGGCGAGGCCTTGCCACCGCGCGGTGCCTTCGCGGCCTTCCGGCTGGGGCTTTGGACCCAACTGTCCAATCCCAAGCCCGCCGTGCTGTTTTCGGCGATCTTTCTGGGCACCGTTCCGCAAGGCACCCCGATCTGGGTCTACGGCGCACTGCTTTTGGTTGTGTTCCTCAACGAAACTTTGTGGAATTCCGCCGTTGCGCGGATTTTCTCTTTCAACCCGGCGCGGCGGGCTTATATCAGCCTCAAATCTGTGATCGATCGGACTTTGGCCGGGTTGCTTGCCGTGCTGGGGTTCAAGATCGCCGCTTTCTGACTCCGAATGCCCACCGCCGACCAGCCGAGGACACCATGATCGACCGCCTGCCGCATGAAAAAGGCTTCCACGTCAGTTGGGACCAGATCCACCGCGATGCCCGTGCGCTGGCGTGGCGTCTGGATGGCAAGGGGCCGGACAACGGCGCCTGGCGCGCCGTGGTCGGCATCACGCGGGGCGGTCTTGTGCCCGCGATGATCGTCAGCCGGGAACTGGACATTCGCGTGGTCGATACGATCAGCGTGAAAAGCTACTCCCATCAGGCGCAGGCCGCCGAGGCCATTGTCACTAAGGCCCCGCAGCCCGAACTGATGGGTGACGGCACCGGCATTCTGATCGTCGATGATCTGGTTGACACCGGCAAGACGCTTGAATTGGTGCGCCGCCTGTATCCAAAAGCGCATTTTGCCACAGTTTACGCCAAACCCTCGGGCAAGCCGATGGTCGACAGTTATATCACGGAAGTGTCACAAGACACGTGGATATTCTTTCCGTGGGACATGGCGTTGCAATATGTACAGCCCTTCCGCGGACAAGACTGATGGAGGCGGACCTGAGGGTGACATGTTGATCAATCCGGCCAGCCGGCTGGGCAAATGGCTGCATTGGCTGTTCGAAGCCAGCCTTATCTTGAAGGCCCTGTTTGCCGCGGGGGAAAGCCTCGGCGGGCTTGGCCTTCTGTTGACACCGAACCTGACGATCATCAGCTTCGTGGGCTGGCTGACGACCTACAACCTTGCCCAGCAACCCGATGCCGATATGGCAAAATGGGTGCATCACCTGACGGAAGCTTTCCCGATCCAGGTGCAGCATTTCTACGCCTTCTACCTCCTGGCCCATGGCGCGATCAAACTCGGCATGGTCTATATGCTGTTCCGGCGCATCCTCTGGGCCTATCCGGGGGCAATGGCGCTGCTGGGTGGCTTCGTGATCTATCAGTTCAGCGAATTCCTGACCCATGGGTCGATCACCTTTTTGATCCTGTCCTTCCTCGACAGCGTGATGATCGTGCTGGTCTACCGCGAATGGGGCGTTCTGAAGATGCTGCGCGGCGACGGGCAGGAAAGTCAGGCCCATTGAGGGCTTTCTTCAGGCGCGGGCCACTTTCATCGAGGCCGGACGTCGGCGGGCGAGGCGGTCCAGGATGAGGGACATTCAGCAAAGGCCGAGCGAGATGTGCGGGGGGTTGAAACCCCCGACCCTTCCGGTCAATTTGGCCGCATGAAAACGCCGATCCTGACGTCTTTGGCCGAAAGCCTTCCCTCAACCGTGCCTTTTGTCGGGCCCGAGACGCAAGAGCGCGTCCGGGGACGGCCCTTTGCTGCACGGCTCGGGGCCAATGAATGCCTGTTCGGACCCTCGCCCTTGGCGATGGCCGCGATGGAGGCGGCGGCGCAGGATGTCTGGATGTATGGCGATCCGGAATGCCATGACCTGAAGGGCGCGATTGCGGCGCATCATGGGGTCGCGCCTGGCCATGTCGTTGTGGGTGAGGGGATCGACGGGCTTTTGGGCCTTCTGGTGCGGCTGCTGGTCGGGCCGGGGGATCCTGTGGTGACCTCGGCCGGGGCCTATCCGACCTTCAACTTCCATGTCGCGGGTTTTGGCGGCATCCTGCACCGCGCACCCTACGGAGGCGATTTCGAGGACCCGGAGGCGCTGGTGGCCCTCGCCCGCCATACTGGCGCGCGGCTGATTTACCTCGCCAATCCTGACAACCCGATGGGCAGCCATCATGCCGCGCCGGTGATTTCGGCGATGGTCGAGGCGCTGCCCGAAGGCTGTCTTCTGGTGCTGGACGAGGCCTATGTCGAACTCGCGCCTGACGGGACAGCGGCACAGGTGGCGGCCGATGATCCAAGGGTGATCCGATTCCGCACCTTCTCCAAGGCGTATGGCATGGCGGGGCTAAGGTTGGGCTACGCTTTGGCAGCACCCGATCTGGCGCGGGCCTTCGACAAGGTGCGCAACCATTTCGGTGTCGGGCGGATTGCGCAGGCGGCGGGGATTGCGGCCTTGGGCGACACCGCCCACCTTCAGGCAGTGCGGCACTGGGCCGAGGTCGGACGGCAACGGCTTGGGCAGATCGCGCGGGCGAACGGGCTGACCCCCCTGCCCTCGGCCACCAACTTTGTCACGATAGATTGCGGGCGGGATGGCGACCATGCCCGCGCCCTGCTGAACGCGCTGATCCGGCGCGGCATCTTCGTGCGAATGCCCGGCGTGGCACCGCTGGACCGCTGCATCCGGGTCAGTATCGGTGACGCGCCATCCATGGCGGCTTTCGCGGCCGCTTTGCCCTTGGCGCTGGCCGATCTGGCCTGATTATTGCGCGGCAAGGTCCGGGTCGGCCGGGCCCAAGGCCGGCGCTGCGCCTGCCGGTTGTTTGGCCGCACCCAAGATCGGCGCAGCAGCCAGAGGTGCGGTGGCCATCAGCGGGGCGGCCATCAGCGGAGAGCCAAAGGAACCAGGCTCCAGCGAAGTGACCCGCAACTGGCCTGCCGAGGTCTCGACCATGTCGCTGCCCATCTCTTCGGCAGAGCGGCGGAACACCAGAAGGCTTTGGAACGAGGTCTTGGAGCCGGTCAGGCCGACCCGTTCATCCACTGGCAGGGTATCGGCGCGCTGATACTCCCAACCCTCTGCCCCCATGCGGTTCATCAGTCCGGTCAGCGCGAAGGCAAACCGTTCTTCCGAGGTCTTGAGACCACGGGCCTTCTCGCCTTTGCGCGGCGCTGGCACCACACGGTATTCGTAACGCTGCATAGAACCCTCGAACCGCAAGCCCGCCCGCCGGACCCCACGCGGCAGTCTATAGAGATTCGGGGGCCAAGGCCAAGTGGCGCAAGGAAAATAGACAAAGGGGTGAGGCACGGATGCGCCAGTGCCCGCCTATGGGCCACACTGACTGGTTCCCGCACTACGACTGGCGTTTGACGGCGGGGCGTTCGATCAGGTCGACAGCATGGCTGCCCTTTTGGCCCCCATCCATCCGCAACGCGCCGGTCACCGGCGCCACGTCGCCATAGTCGCGGCCATGGCCGACGGCAATGTGATCGGTGTCGGCAAAGACCGCATTGGTCGGGTCATGGTCAATCCAACCCGCCTCTGCCCCAGCCCAGACCCGCACCCAGGCGTGCATCGCATCCGCCCCCTCCAACCGGGGTTTGCCGGGGGGCGGCAAGGTGCGCAGGAAGCCACCGACATAGGCCGCAGGGATCCCCAAGGACCGCAGGCCCGCGATCATGATCTGGGCAAAGTCCTGACAGACGCCGCGTTTCAGCTTGAAGGCCTCGGCGGGCGGCGTGTCGACCTCGGTCGCATCGCCGTCGAAGGTCATGTACTTGTGCAGCGCATTGCCGACGGCCGCAATCGCCGCACGGGTGGTTTCCGCCCCCGCCACGGCCGCCAGCGCAAAGGCGGCAATCGCCGGGTCATGCGCGATGCGCGGCGAGGCGGTCAGGAAATGATGCGGCGAGGTGGCGCCGATCTGAGTGATCTCTTCCAGTTCCTCGACCAACCGGTCCAGCGGCGGCGAGATGTCGAGTTCGCGGCCCAGAGACAGCCGGACGACCTTGGCCGTCATAGCAATCTCGCATTTTGTCAGGCCGGGGGCCATGACGACCTCCAGCACCTTGGTGCCAAAGAAATCGGTGAACTCGCGCCGTTCGGAGGGTTCCGGAGTGATCGTGATGTCACACGACAGCAGGCTTTGCTGACCTGCCATGTCGGCCGGCTGGATGCGCAACAACTGACGGCCTGCGCCGGTGGGGCGGTCGAAGTCATAGCGGATCACCAGGCACAGGTCGTAATGCATCAGCGCAGGTAGGCCTCCGTCACAAGGTTCGACAGGTCTGCCACCTGGCCCCGGAAGGCCCAAAGCGCCGTCGTTGTCAGGGTTTCCGGCTCCTGCGTGGCAAGGTCGGTCAGGCAGCGCAGCATGGCGCGGGCGAGGGGTGACAGCACGCCATTCTCGGCGGCGTCGGGCAACATCCGAACCTGCTCGTCCAACGCCTCGATCTGGTGGCGGATCGAGCGCGGGTTCATCGGATCCAGCGCAAGCAGGTCGATCACCGTGTCGCGAGAAGTCGCCACGGTGAAGCGGCGGCGGTGGGTCAGGACCGAGTCGCCCAGTTCGATGGCCATATCCAGCGCACCGGGTGCCGCCTTCTCATCGGCCAGTACGGCGAGGGTTTCGATCATCCCCATGGCGCGTTCATGCAGGCGGCCAATGGTCAGAAAGCGCCAGCCCATGAAACGGTACATGTTTTCATGCACAAGTCCGGTGATCCCCGCCAGTTTGCGCAGCAGGGCCGAGAGCGCGCGGGCGGCGTCATCGCCCGCGCTGACCTGCAGGGCCATCCGCCGGGCCGTCTTGTTGATATCGACCAGCGCCTGCCATGCGTCGGGCGAGAAACGGTCGCGCACCTGCCCCGCACTGGAAATCGCGGCCGACAGTGTTTCCAAGAGCCCCGGCGGAATCCCCGGCACCGGGTCGATCCCGCGCGATTTGAACAAGGGTTGCAGGGCAGCAAGGATCGGGGCAGAGGCCGCCCCCGTCTCGGCCAGCCGCACATTGCGGGCGCGCAGCAGGCGGACCAGACCTTCGGTCCGTTCGATGTAGCGGCCCAGCCAGAACAGGTTGTCGGCGGCACGCGACGGCAGGGCCCCCGGCCCCATCCGCCGGAAAGGCCCGGTGGAGGCGGGAACCATTGACACCGCCTCGACCTCTTTCGATGAGACGATCCAAACATCCGCCGCCGTCCCGCCGCGCTGCATGGCGATGGCGGTGGGGTCTGGCGTAGCCCCGATCCGGGCAAAGCCGCCGGGCATGACCTGCCAACCCCCGGGCGTGCGGGCGAGAAAGACCCGCAGCGTCATCGGTCGTGGCGCCAGCTTGCCATCGACCAGCGCGGGGGTGGTCGACAGCGTCACGGCCTCTTGCGCCACAAGCCCCCTGCCCTCGGCCTCGAGCTTGGACTTCAGGTCCTTGGCGGACAGGGTGGAGGCCGCGATGATCTCTTCCTGCCGGTCGAACGGCAGACCGGTGGCCAAGGCCGGCGACAGCAACATGCGCCTGGGCGATGAGACCACCTCTTTGCGCTCGACAGAGCCGCCGCACCACCACGTGGCGATATTGGGCACCTTCAGCGATTGGCCGATCAGACGCGGGGCCAGCTTGGGGAGGAAGGCCATCAGGGCGCGCGTTTCCAGAATGCCCGACCCCAGCGCGTTGACCATGGTCAACCCGCCCGCCCGCAGCGCCGAGACCATCCCCGGCGTACCCAACCGCGAGGCCGCATTCAGTTCAACCGGGTCGGCATAGGACCCATCCAACCTGCGCCACAGCACATCGACCGGCTTCAGGCCCGAGACAGTGCGCACCATCAGGCGGCCATTCTCCACCGCAAGATCCTCGCCCTGTACCAGCGTGATGCCAAGATAGCGGGCGATATAGGCATGTTCGTAATAGGTCTCGTTCAGCGGCCCCGGCGTCAGGATCGCCGCGCGAGCATCTCGGTCTTGCCGCATGCCCAACAAAGCATCGCGGAAGTCGCGGAAGAAGCCCGCCAGCCGGTGAACGTGACCTTGCGCATAAAGCTCGTTGAAAGCGCGCGAGGTGGCGACGCGGTTTTCGAGGGCATATCCGGCACCCGAGGGCGCTTGCGTGCGATCGGCCAGCACCCACCATTGGCCATCCGGGCCGCGACCGATTTCAAACGCCAGAAAATGCAGGTAGTGCCCCGATTGTGGCGGGATGCCCACCATGGGCCTCAGCCATTCCGGGTTTGCAGTGATCAGCGAGGGCGGCAGATGCCCGCCTTCGACGAGGCGATTTTCGCCGTACAGATCGGCCATCAGCGCCTCCAGCACGTCGGCGCGCTGGATCAGGCCCGGGACCAAGGCGGCCCAATCCGCTTCGGCGATGAGGACCGGGACGGGCGACAGGGGCCAAGGCCGTTCGACGGATTCGCCGCCGCCATATTGTCGATAAAACACCCCCGAGTCGCGCAGGTATTGTTCGGCACGAGCGGTGCGGCGCACGATGTCATCGGCGGTAAGGCCGGCGAAAGCACTGGCAAAGTCACGCCACAGCGGCCGCAGCTTGCCCGTGGCATCGACCATTTCATCCGGCGTGGCAGGCAAGGGTTTGTAGCCCTTGAGTGCCGCCGCAAGCTTGGCGGCCTCAATTTTTTCCGCCGCCAGCGGCTCGACCGAAACCTTCTCTGCGATCTTTTCGGCCAGCGCCTTGTCAGCAATGGCCTTTTGGGTTGCCGCCAGATCAGGCTCCGAACCTGGCGAAGCGGCCTGCGCCACCTCGTTCCTGCGGATCGCAATCTTGTTTGCCTCTGCCGTGTTGGCTTGCGCCTTCAGCTTGTCCAAACCCGTCCGCTCCACCGGCCCCGGACCAGCCTTTGCCACCGCGTCATCCGCAGCTTGCTCGACAGGCGTTGCAGGAAGTTTGCGCTCCTCGGGGCTCATCGGTCAAAGCCCGATGGGGCGGCGCAGGTCAAGCGTCATCGGGAACTCTTTCGAGACACGCTCGGGCGGCGGGGTGTAGAAGCCGCCCTTGTGGCCGAAGGGTTCGAAGCGTGACAGGCGGCGCGCCTCGGCCTCGTTGCCGTTGACCGGGAAAGTATCATAGCTGCGCCCGCCGGGGTGCTTGACGTGGTAGGTGCAGCCACCCAGGGCGCGGGTTGACCAGCTGTCGTAGATGTCAAAGGTCAGAGGAGCGTCGATCCGCAGGACAGGATGCATGGCGGTGGCCGGTTGCCACGCCTTGTAGCGTACGCCCGCGACAGCCTGCCCTCCGCCTATGTCGGCCAAGGGCAAGGCACGGCCATTGCAGGTCACGGCGTAACGGCCCGGGTTGCCACCCGACAGCTTCACTTGCAGACGTTCCGTGGAACTGTCGGTGTAGCGCACCGTGCCACCCAAAGCCCCGGTTTCCCCCAGCACATGCCACGGCTCCAGCGCCTGTTTCAGTTCCAGATGGACGCCCTCATAAGTGACCTCGCCGCAGAAGGGGAAGCGAAACTCGGCCTGCGCCTCGAACCAGTCTTCCTGCATGGGAAAGCCGTGCTGGCGCAGATCGGCCAGCACATCGCGGAAATCTGCCCAGACGTAATGCGGCAGCATGAAGCGGTCATGCAGGGCTGTGCCCCAGCGGGTGAGGTCACCTGTGGCCGGGGCGTTCCAGAACCGAGCGATCAGGGCGCGCAGGAGGAGTTGCTGGGCAAGGCTCATGCGAGCATCCGGCGGCATCTCGAATCCGCGGAATTCCACAAGGCCAAGGCGACCGGTCGGGCCATCAGGGGAATAGAGCTTGTCGATGCAGATTTCCGAGCGGTGCGTGTTGCCGGTGCTATCGGTCAGCATGTTGCGCAAAAGCCGGTCGACCAGCCAGGCGGGTGGCGGATTGCCCTGCCCCGGGGCGGGGATCTGGGACAGCGCAATCTCCATCTCGTAGAGCGAATCATGCCGCGCCTCGTCCATGCGCGGGGCTTGGCTGGTCGGGCCAATGAAAAGGCCGGAGAAGAGGTAGGACAGCGAAGGGTGCCGGTTCCAGTGCCGGATCAGGCTGGCGAGCAGGTCCGGGCGGCGCAGGAAGGGCGAGTCGTTCGGCGTCGCACCGCCGACCACCACATGGTTGCCGCCGCCGGTGCCCGCTTGTTTTCCGTCGATCATGAACTTGTCAGCGCCAAGGCGGGTCTGGCGGGCTTCTTCGTAGACGGCGGTGGTGATGTCGACGCAGTCTGTCCAACTGCGAGCGGGGTGGATGTTGACCTCGATTACACCCGGATCGGGGGCCACACGGATCACGTTCAGGCGCGGGTCCTGCGGTGGTGCGTAGCCCTCGATATGCACCGGCAGGGCCAAACGGGCAGCGGCAGCCTCGGCGGCTTGCAGGAGGTCGAGGTAGTCTTCCAGACTGACCACCGGCGGCATGAAAACGCAAAGCCGCCCGTCACGAGGTTCGACCGACAAAGCGGTGCGGATGTATCCATCGACCTCCATCACCGGAGAGCCCTGATTGACCTGGTCACCCTGCGGCGTGCTGGCGATGAAACTCGCCATCGGTTGGCTTTTGCGTTCGGGGTCAAAGGGGGCCACCGGCGGCAAGGGGGCGCGGTCGATGGTCGGGTCCATCGGGTTGATGTAGGGATAGGACGAGGCCGGAATCCACGGCAGGCTATCCAGCGGCAAGCGGTAGCCCACAGGGCTGTCACCCGGCACAAGGAACATGTAGCCGCGCCGCAGACGCCACTTCTCCGACCGCCAGCGCCGGCCATAGGATCGACCCTGCCAGCTTTGAATGGGCAAGATGAAGCCAGACGGATTGCCCAAGCCTCGGTTGAAAACGGTGGCCAGACGGTGCCGCGCCTCGGGATCTTCCAACTCCGAATTGGCCGGGGTGACATTGGCGGGCAGGTTGGCTTCCTTGACCAGCCACGTCGCGGTGTCTTCGTAGGCGGGCAGGATATTCTCCTCCTCGACCTCCAGTTCTGCCGCGATTTCGCGCAGCAGTTCCTGAGCTTCCAGCGGCGTCACGCCGGTCTGCGCCCCTTCTTCGGCGATCAGGGCGGGGTTCTGCCAGACAGGCTGACCGTCGTTGCGCCAGTACAGCGAGAAGGTCCAGCGCGGCAACGTCTCGCCCGGATACCACTTGCCTTGGCCATAATGCAGGAAGCCGCCGGGCGCAAAACGGTTGCGCAAGCGGCGGATCAGCTGATCCGCCTTGGCGCGCTTGGTGGGGCCGGTGGCGTCAGTGTTCCACTCTGCCCCCTGATAGTCGTCGATGGACACGAAGGTCGGCTCGCCGCCCATCGTAAGGCGCACGTCACCTTGTTCCAGCACCGCATCAACCTTGCGCCCCAAGGCGTTGAGATCATTCCAGCTTTCGTCCGAGAATGGCTTGGTGATGCGCGGATGTTCGGCGACCCGCGACACCTGCATGTCGAAGGCGAATTCCACCTCGGCAAAGCTGGCAAGGCCGGAAATCGGCGCGGCCGAACGATAATGCGGCGTGGCTGCCAGCGGGATATGGCTTTCCCCCGCCAAGAGCCCCGAGGTCGGGTCTAGCCCGACCCAGCCGGCGCCGGGAACATAGACCTCGACCCAGGCATGCAGATCGGTGAAATCGACGGCGGTGCCGGGCGGACCGTCCAAGGCGATCAGGTCTGGCTTCAACTGGATCAGATAACCCGACACGAAGCGCGCGGCGAGGCCGAAGTGGCGCAGCGCCTGCACCAGAAGCCACGAACTGTCCCGGCAAGAGCCGCTGCCGATGGACAGGGTTTCCTCGGGCGTCTGGACGCCAGGCTCCATCCGGATCGTATACGCGACCTTGCCCGAAACCATCGCATTCAGCATGACCACGAAATCGGTGGTCCGCGTCTTGGCAGCAGGCACCATGCGCAGGAAGGCCTCAAGCTCCGGCCCGACCGGATCGGCGCGGCGATAGATCGCAAGGTCATCGGTCAGGTCAGCGGCATAGGTGAAGGGCCAGAACTCGGCGTAGTCCTCGGTGAAGAAGTCGAAGGGGTTGTAGACCGTCATGTCGGCCACAAGATCGACCTCGATCTTGAACTCGGTCACCGGCTCGGGGAAAACAAACCGCGCCAGCCAGTTGCCGAACGGGTCCTGCTGATGGTTCACGAAATGCTGCGCCGGCGAGACCTTGAGGCTGTGCGAGATCACCTTGGTCCGGCTGTGCGGCGCGGGCCGCAGGCGGATGACTTGCGGGCCAAGGATGACCGGGCGGTCATACTTGTAATGGGTCAGGTGATGGATGGACGCTTTGATCGACATGAAACCTCCGCAGGGCCACGGGACCCGCACCATTGATCCTGCCTAGCATGACAGCCGTCAAGCGAACGGGGAAGCGTGAAGCGCAGGGGAAGCGAATTGCAGAATGCCTAAATATCAGGCGACATGGCGATCAAGGCCCGCCTTTTCAGCAGGCCCCAGCCCGCAACACCGGGCGCGGAGCGATCATCGGCCAGAGGGCGGCCGATACGCCGCCCAAGGCGATCAACCCCATGCCGGTCAGCCCGAGGTGATCAGGGACGTGACCGAACACCGCAAAGCCCAGAAGCCCCGACCAGACCAGTTGCAGGTAATTGACGGGTGCGATGACAGAGGCAGGGGCCAGACGGCAGGCTTGGGTGAACATGAAATGCCCCGCTGTCGACAGGATTCCAAGCGCTGCAAAGCCCACAAGGTCAAGGGCTGTCGGCCAATGGTTTGCCATGCTCCACGGCAGCGCGGCACCGAAGGCCAGCGTGCCGACAAGGGCAGTCCAGACCAGCATGGATTCGGTCGTTTCGCTGCGGGCCAGCGTGCGAGACAGTGTGTTGTAGACGATGCCATTGGCCGCCGACACCAGCGCAAAGACCACGCCCACGGGGTCAAGTCCACTGCCAGGCCGGGCCACCAGAAGAACGCCGGCAAAGCCCAGACCCGCAGCGGCCCATTGCAGGGGTCCGGCTTTTTCTCCGAGCAAGGGCCCGGCCAGCAGCATGACGCCGAACGGGGCCAGGAAGAGGATGGCGATGGTCTCGGCCACCGGCATCCGCTGGAACGCGAGCGCCGCGCAAAGCGATGAGCAGGCAAGGGAGGCCGCCCGCAGCAGCACCAGCCCGGTACGTTGCGTGGCAAACAGACTGCGACCCTTGCGCGGCCCGAAGATCGCCAGCAGCAGGGTGAAATTGCCAGCATACCTCATGAAGACGACAAGCGGCACGGCATAGGCCAGCGCCATGTGCTTGGTCGTCACATCCATGCATGAAAACAGCAGCACGGCCGTCGCCATCAGCAAAGCCCCCTGCGTGGGTCGGCTTTGGGCAGCGATATAGGTCACGTCGGCCATGTGAATTCCTTTGGTATGCGTCATCATAGAGGCCAAAGCCGTTAGCGATAACCCGACATTCCCGGCAAGCCGCCATGCGCCTGCCGCATAGCCCTAAAGCCTGACCTGTGCCCGCGCCACCGCTTGCGCCCAGACTTGCCCCAAGGTCGCGTTGCCCTGCCCCGGTTCGAACCGGGCCGGAGGGGATTGTTCGAGCGGCATCTCGTGCCCCAGATGGGCAAAGGCCATCGCGGCGGCCCCGAGTGCGCCAACTTCCTCCACGGGGCTTTGCAGGACCGGACGCCCCAGCACATCCGCCTGTAGCTGCATCAGGAACAGATTCGCCGAAGCGCCGCCGTCGGCGCGCAAAATTGCCAGACTGTGACCCATGTCCCGCTCCATCGCCGCCAGCACGTCGGCGATCTGCAGCGTGATGGCCTCAAAGGTCGCGCGCGCGAGATGAGCGCTGGTGGTGCCATGCGTCATGCCCGTCACCATGCCGGTCGCATGGTCATCCCAATACGGCGCACCGAGGCCCGCCAGTGCGGGCACAAAGGCCACGCCACCGCTATCCGGCACGGTCTGGGCTAAATCCGACAGGGCCTGCACCGAAAGCCCCAAAAGCCGCGCCATGAAGCCCGCCGCCTGGGCGGAGACGGTGATATTGCCCTCCAGCGCATAGGCCGTTCCGTGCCGGTCGCTCCACGCAATCGTGCCTGACAGACCGTTGGAGGAGGCCACCCGCCCCGGCGTCAGCGTCATCAGGCTCGACCCGGTGCCATAGGTCGCCTTCACCGTCCCCGGTGCGCGGATGCCGTGGCCGTAAAGCGCGGCATGGCTGTCGCCCAACATGGCAAGGATCGGCACTCCAGCGGGCAGGGCTGTCGTCAAGGCCGTCTCGCCGAAGCGGGCGTCCGAAGGCATAGGCTGCGGCAAGGCACTGATCGGCGCGCCGAACAGCGTGCAAAGCGACGCGCGCCACGCCAGCTTCTCGGTGTCGAACAGTTGCGTGCGCGAGGCGTTGGAATGGTCGGTGGCAAAACTGGCACCGCCCGTCAGGTTCCACAAAATCCATGCATCCACGGTACCAGCCCGCAATGTTCCCTTGTCGGCCAATGCCTGCGCTGCAGGCACATGGCGCATCACCCAACCGAGTTTGGAGGCCGGAAACAGCGGATTGATCCCAAGGCCCGTCGCGTCCACCACCGCCGCGTCATGGCCCGCAGCGATCAGGTCATCACAGACCGCCGCCGTGCGGCGGCATTGCCAGATGATGGCGGGATGGATCGGCTGGCTGGTGTCAGCGTCCCAAGTCACCAAAGTCTCGCGTTGGTTGGCGATGGCGATGGCTTTGATGTCGCCGCTCGCCTGCCTCACCAGATCGGCAATGACGACTTGAACGCTCTCCCAGACGGCAGAGGCCGATTGCTCGGCCCAGCCATTCTGCGGATAGGTCGTGGTCAGGGCCGAGGACGCCCGGGCGACGATCCGCCCGCCTTCATCCACCAGCACGCCCTTGGTGTTGGTGGTGCCTTGGTCAATCGCCAGAACAAAGCTCATCTTGCGGCCCGCATCATCGAACGCCGTGCGGCGGCGGCGATGCCCTCCGCAGTCAGGCC
>CANGHD010000040.1 GCA_947453525.1 Paracoccaceae bacterium
GGAACGCTGTTCCGAAAGCCGACGGGCGCAGCATCGAGGCCTCATGACGAAGCGTCGGGACTCTCCTTGACGCTTTCCCACCAACCGATTGCCAGAACCACCTTCGTCAAGCCGGATATGTTTCAATCTAAATCAAACAGGCTTCAGGCAAATGAAGCCCCGCGCCATTGGGATGTGGGCAATGTCCATCGCCAACCCCTGATTGGGCCGTGTGATCGGCAATTTCCGGAGCGGATTGGGGTAGATCTTGTGCTCTGGCGCCGGTTTCGAGGGGTTTGGCCGTCGGTAAAGCGCTTTTATGCCCAAGCGCTTCATCAGCGTGACAACCGGCAGCCTTCGGACCTTGAACCCTTCCCGAACCAGCAGTCCCTGCAGCATCCGGCTGCCTGCGAACGGGAACTCCATGTGCAGCTTGTCGATGTGATGCATCGGCTTCAGATCGGCATCCGATACCGGGCGGGGCTTGTAGGAGACGCTGCCGCGGCTGATCCCCAACACGATGGCTTGGCGGCTGACGCTCAGCTTCGCGGCAAGATCGATCATCTCTTTGCGCCCGGCAACAGACCCGCCTTGCCGAGCGCGCCAGACAAGAAATCATTCTCAAGCGTCAGCTCCCCGATCTTCGCATGCAGGGTCTTTACATCGATGGTCGGTTCCGGCTCCGTCTTCGCGGCGTCCCAGAACACCCCGGTTGCGCCCTCAAGCAACTGGCCGCGCCACGGCTTGATCTGGTTCGGATACAGGTCGAGATCTTGCGCCGGTTCGGTCAGTGTCCACTCTCCCTTGATCACGGTCCCCGCACCTCATTCGTTGGGAGAACGATCGCCCGGATTGTTTTCTGATCCTCCTCATACTTTGAATGCCGGGATGTGGTTCCTGCGCGGTCTTCTTCCCATGATCTTCTCCTCGCTCGCGGCATCGTGCCGCCGTTGCGCGGAAAATCCACCTATCCCGGCTGTTCAGATTTTCGCAGCCACCTCTGTCAGAGACGTGGTGACAGCTGAACCCAAAATGAGAACAGCACAGAAGTTGTCACCCGCTGCCAGCGGGTGACTTGCGGCCATGCCGCGGTGGGTCGTCAAGCGACCGGTATTCAGTTGCTTCGACGGCCGATGGCTTCGATGTCAATCGGTTCCGGCGGAGGCGGTGTGGGGGACACGACGGGTTTTGGCGCACCGACGATCACCGGCAGCAGTTCGGCGCCGGTGGCACTTGCCCCCCGCGTTTCGGTCGGCTCGCGCCAACTCAGCGTGTCGAAGCCCTGACAATTCTCGCAGATCGGACCCCATGCAGAATGGACGGCCTGACACTTGTCGCAGCACCATTGCGGGCCGCGCGGGGCGATCAGCGCCTTGGAGAGCCAAGCGCGCACGGTAGCATCGTCACCGCCCTCTCCCCGTTCGACGGCAGCCATGATCGCAAGACTGCGTTGGGTCGGATGGCTGGTCGGCAGATCACCTAAAGCACGGCGCGCGGCTGGAAAGTCTTCTCCGGCGATGGACAGTTCGGCCAGCAGCAGTTTGTTTTCCGGGTCGTCTGGGTGGATCGCGGTCAACGTCTTGAAGCGGCGCAGCCGGGCTTCGGGGCTTTCCTCGGGTTCGATCTCGGCGAAGGCGGCGGCGAGGTCGGGATGGGGCCGGGCGTCCCACGCCTTTTTCAGGACGCGTGTCGCGTTTTTCTTGTCACCCTTCTGCACATAGCTGCGCGCGGCCATCGTCGCGGCGGGGATCAGGTCGGGCGACAACTTGTTGGCGGCAATCGCGGCCTCGCGCGCCTCGATCGTCGCATTTTCGTCCACCACCACCTTGGCCTCCTGCAAGGCCATCACGGCGTCGCGGCGGCGGTAGACATCGCGCGGCAAGGCGCCGGATTTGTTCTGCGCGGTCAGGGTGGCACGGGCGCCCTTCCAGTCGGCAGCGCCGGATTGCAGCTTCAGCAGGATGTCTTGTGATTCCGCATGGCGGGGCTTTAATTCGAAAGCCTTTTCGGCGAGTTTCAGCGCGGTGTCCGTGTCGCCCTCCAGCATCTTTTGCTTCAGGAGGCCCCGGATCCCGACAAATCGGGTGCGGGGGTCGGCCAAGAGGGCCTTGTAAGCGATCTCCGCCCTCTTGCCGTCGCCGACCACTTCGGCGGCCTGTGCCATCAGAAGGTTGGTCAGTTCCGGACGGTCCAGATAGCGTTCCGCGCGCTGTGCCTTGATCAGCGCCAGACGGCCCTCGCCCGCAGCCAGGGCCATCATTCCGTCGGTCAGCGCCTGAAATCCGCGCCGCTCGCGATCGCGGTCCAGATAGCGGGAAATTGCGGTTTCATCGCCGTTGAGAAAGCGCAGAACGGCAAAGAGAAGACCCAGCAGCTTGAGGAGCAGCCAGACCACCAGCATCAGGACAAGGGCGGCGATCACAAGTTGCAGCGGGCGCAGGCTGAACTCCCATCCCGCGAAGGCGAGGCGCATGACGCTGTCAGCCTGCATAAGCAGGATGGCCGCGAAGGTCAGAGCCAGAAAGACCACGACAAAGACGAAGATGCGGAACAGCGAAAAGAGCATGGTCTAGCCTGCCTTTGCCATAAGGGCCTGAACCGCCGCCTCGGCGTCCAGCCGAAGTTGCGCGCGGGCCTGCCAGTCGGTCAGGGCTGCAAGACCTTCAGGCGGCAAGGCTACGATTTCCTTCAGCGCGGTGGCAAGGTCGCCCTTGGCGGTGGCATCTTCAGCGCGCGACAGCACGGCATCCGGATCGGAGCCTTCGCGCGGTATTAGGGTTCGGGCCCCGGTCTGGCTGCGCAGGAAATTCGTCACCCGCTCGGTCCATGTGGCGCCCATATTGGCGCGCAGGGCGGCATCCAGCGCGGCCCTTGACGCATCAGGGAAGCCGGATTGCAGGCTTTGCAGGGTCGGCAAGCCTGTGCCCGCATGATCGGTCAGCACGGCAGGCAAATGCGTGCCCGCCAGATCGGCCAAGGCCGCGCCATAGGGCGTTCCGCTGTCCAGCGCCGCGGCGATCTGGCGCACCGCGGCGCGCGAAATCGCGGTGGCGGCGTTGGCTTTGGCGGTTTCTTCAATCGTGGCCAGACGGGCTTCGGTTTCCTTGACCTTGGCATCAAGGCTCGCCTGCACGGCGGGCGAGACCGTTGCGGCACCGCCCGCTTTGAGGGCATCGATTTCGGTACGAAGCTGGGCCATCGCGGCAGGGTCTGCACTGGCTCCAGCCGGGCGCGCCTCCAGCGCCGCAATCCGGGCCTCCAACGCCGAGGTGTCAACGACGGCCTGCGGTTTGGGGGCCGGCGCCTTCTCAAGCGCCGCGATCCGGTCGGCCAGCTTAGCGGAGTCGAGCCTTTGGCTCAGTTCCAGCACCTGGGTCTTTAGGGCGTCGACCTGACCAATGGCCCCCGTCAGTTGGGTTTCCAGCGCGGAAGTGCCGCTTATGGGCCAGCCATTGGGCACCAGCTTCGCCGCGCCAAATCCAGCCAGCGCCGCCAGCACGCCACCCAGCGCCGGCAGAAGCGGAGAATTTCTCTTGCGCTGCTCCGGGGCCTTTGGGGCCACGACGGCTGCGTCTTCGACAATTGGCTCTGGCGTAATCTCGGGTTTGATCTGGGGTTTGATGTCAGCGGTGCCCGTGCCTGTTTCATCCGTCTCGGCCATCGTCGATCCTTCCGTTCAGCGCGTGTAGCGCAAAGTAATGCTGCAACAACCTTCAATTCAAGCGCCCTGCCCCGCGGCGAAATGTTTGATGAGGGTCGAGACCATGCTTTCGGCGGTTGGTTCTGTTGCGACAAGGGTATTCCTGGCCCAGGGGCCCGCGGCAGCGGCCACTGCGGCGCTCATCGCGACCAGCGTCACGGGGGCTTTCGCCCCGATTCTCCGGCACGCGGCACCGAGGATTTCCGCACTTCGTAGTGAAAATACCGGGGCCAGCACGGGATTGATGCCCTGCAGAAGTGCAATCGCCTCGGCAGTCAGCGGCTGCTCTTCCTGAGCATAGACCAAGGCCTCATCCGCTTCGACACCATTGGCCGAAAGCCGCTCAGCAAGGTCACCCCGCGCGTCACGCCCGCGCAGGTGCAGGAGGGGATGGACGGGATCGGAGAGAATCAGGGCCAGCAGCGCCTCGGCATCGCCGCGGGCGGATCGGGCCAGAAAGCCCGCCGCCTCGGCCGCCTGCGCCGTCCGGTCGCCGACGCAGAAGGCAAGGTCGGGCAGAGAGGCCCTGATACGCCCGGCAGCCTCTGCCCCGGTTTCCGAGGAGAGGATGATGGCCCGCCACGGTTTCACCGGCAGAACGGGGTCCAGAAAGACCGGCGCGATCAAGGGTGAGGTGACGGTCCGACAGCCCGCGATGCCTGCGCGCAGGCTCTCGGCAAAACGGGCCGATTGCACGGCGGGCCGTGTCAGCAAGACAACAGGGGCGAAGGATTGTGCGGCCATGACCAAGGTGTTACCTCGGCATTGGGTCTGGGGCAATCTTGATGGGTCGATGAACGGGTCACTCACCTTTCTGGGCATAGAAAGCAGCTGTGATGACACCGCCGCCGCGGTGGTCCGCCGCTTGCCTGATGGCCGGGGCGAGGTATTGAGTTCCGAGGTGGAGGGTCAGTCGGCGCTGCATGCCGCTTTTGGCGGCGTTGTCCCGGAAATCGCCGCCCGCGCCCATGCCGAACGGCTTGATCATTGTGTGGAACGAGCTTTGGCGGCCGCGGGCCTGACGCTGTCCGACCTGGATGGCGTTGCCGTCACCGCTGGCCCCGGTCTGATCGGCGGGGTTCTGTCCGGCGTGATGTTGGCCAAGGGCATTTCAGCGGCCACCGGGCTGCCCCTGCTGGGGGTCAACCATCTGGCGGGCCACGCGCTGACGCCGCGACTGACCGACGGGCTGGCCTTTCCCTATCTGATGCTTCTGGTCTCGGGTGGGCATTGCCAGTTCCTGATCGTGCGCGCGCCGGACCAGTTCCAGCGGCTCGGCGGCACGATCGACGATGCCCCGGGTGAAGCTTTTGACAAGATCGCCAAACTGCTGGCCCTACCGCAGCCTGGCGGACCTTGGGTCGAGGCCGAGGCGGTCAAGGGCAGCGCCAAGCGGTTTGCCCTGCCCCGGCCCTTGCTGGACAGGCCGGGTTGCGACATGTCCTTCTCCGGGCTGAAGACCGCCGTGCTGCGCGCCCGCGATGCGGTGATTGCGGAAAAAGGCGGGATCACCGTGCAAGACCGCGCCGATCTGTGCGCAGGCTTTCAGGCGGCTGTCGCGGCCGTTCTGGCTGAAAAGACCCGCCGGGCGCTGGAGATCTATCTGGCGGAAAATCCCGGGGTTCCGGTGCTGGCCGTGGCCGGAGGCGTGGCGGCGAATTCGGTGCTCCGGGCGGATCTGGAGACTGTTTGCACCCGGCTTGGCGTGGCTTTTACAGCGCCTCCGCTGCGGCTTTGCACCGACAATGCGGCGATGATTGCCTGGGCCGGGATCGAGCGGCATCTGGCGGGGGCCAGGCCGGGCAGTGACTTGACCGCTCGTCCGCGCTGGCCTTTGGACGCAAGTGCAGCGCCGATGATCGGGTCCGGCAAGAAGGGGGCAAAGGCATGATCGGCATTGCCGGAGCGGGAGCCTTTGGCACCGCCTTGGCGGTGGCGCTGGCGCGCGAAGGGCGGGACGTCACGCTATGGGCGCGCGGTGCCGCTCAGGCCACAGAGACCGCGCGGACGCGGACCAATGCAGCCCGTCTGCCGGGGATTGCCTTGCCGGACCGGGTTCACGTCTCGGAACTGATCACCGACCTTGCGGGGGCACAGGCTGTCCTGCTGACCTTGCCGACGCAGGCGCTTGGGGCGTTTCTGGTGGAACAGGCGGCGGGGTTGAACGGCATGGCCCTTGTTGCCTGTTGCAAGGGCGTCGACCTTGCGACCCTGCGTGGTCCAACGGCGCTGATCGGGGCCGCCTGTCCCGCAAGCGTCGTCGCCATCCTGACCGGACCAAGCTTTGCCGCCGACATTGCCCGGGGTCTGCCGACCGCGCTGACGCTGGCTTGCGCATCTATCGACGGGGAGGGGCTGCAGCACCTGTTGTCGACCCCAAGCTTGAGGTTGTACCGAACCAGCGATGTCACGGGCGCGGAACTGGGCGGGGCCTTGAAGAATGTCATCGCCATTGCGGCAGGCGTGGTGATTGGGACGGGTCTGGGCGAATCCGCTCGCGCCGCGCTGATCACCCGGGGATTTGCCGAAATGCAGCGTTTTGCCCTGCGCTTCGGGGCCAGGTTGGAGACGCTATCGGGTCTCTCGGGTCTGGGCGATATGATCCTGACCTGCACCTCGACCCAGTCGCGCAATCTGCGCTATGGTTTGGCGCTGGGTCAGGGTCTGGCCTTTGATCCGCACGTGACGGTCGAAGGCGTGGCCACGGCGCAAGCCATCCGCCGTCTGGCCGAAGCGCAAAGCATCGACATGCCGATTGCCACCATGGTGGCCCGATTGATTGCCCGAGAAATCCCGCTCGATCAGGCCATCCGCAGCCTGATGTCGCGGCCTTTGAAAGAGGAATGACATGCGCGTAGCCCTGATATGTATCGATAAACCTGGCTCTCTCGACCTGCGGATGGCCAACAGGCCGGCGCATGTCGAACACCTGAACGCCTCGGGCGTCGTGGAACTGGCCGGGCCGTTTTTGGACACCGATGGTGCGATGTGCGGCTCACTGATCGTGCTGTCGGTGGAAAGCATGGCGGAGGCCGAGGCTTGGGTGGCCGAGGATGCCTATACCATGGCCGGACTGTTCTCCTCGGTCGAGCTTCGCGAATGGAAGAAGGTGATCGGATGAATTACTGGCTTTTCAAATCGGAACCCAATGCGATCAGCTTTCAAAGCCTGTGGGACAAGCTGCCCGCCGACGAGGAATGGCACGGCATCCGCAACTACGGCGCACGCAACAACATGCGGCTGATGCAGTTGGGCGAACGAGGGTTCTTCTACCACTCCAACATCGGCAAGGAGATTGTCGGCGTGGTGGAAGTAACGCGGTTGTCGCAGCAAGACAGCAAGACCGATGACCCGCGCTGGGATTGCGTCTGCTTTCGCCCGGTGGCCAAGCTGGAAAGACCTGTCACGCTGGAGATGTGCAAGGTGCAACCGGGGCTGGAAAACATGGTGCTGATCAACAACTCGCGGCTGTCCGTGCAGCCGGTGAGTGCCGAAGAATGGCGCATCATCTGTGGTCTGGGTGGGGTCGAGGCCTGAATTTCGTTTGCTGACACGGCGCTTGTGGGTATCGTTTCGGCTCAAGACAACGGGAGAGAGCCCATGCAGTTTATCGCCGTGATCATCGCAGCCGTCGTGGCCTATGGCTTTGGCGCATTTTGGTACACCCGGATGGCCGAACCTTGGATTGCCGCAGCCGGAATTCCGGTGGATGCGACCGGCAAGCCGCTGGGCCGAAGCAATCCGCTGCCCTACATCATCGGATTTGTCGCGGAACTTCTGGTCGCCGGGATGATGCGGCACGTCTTTGCGATGGCGCATCTGGACACGCTGGTCGAGGGAATCATGGGCGGCTTCGGGATCGGGGCTTTCCTGATTACGCCTTGGGTCACGATGAACTACGCCTTCGCCGCACGGCCTTTCAAGCTGGCGCTGCTGGACGGGGTGAATGCCGTTGTGGGCTGCACGCTGATGGGGATCGTTCTGGCGATCCTGTAAGGCTAAGCGTCCTTGGCGCGAATATGCGTCAGAAGCGCAGTCACATAGGCCCGGACCGAAGCGGCATCGAGGGTCTCGACAATATGCGTCGCGCGGGCGCGCTTTTCGGCATCGGGCATCTGGCGCGACAGGATCAGGTTGAACTGCGCCTCCGTCATGCCCGGGCGCGACAGGACCCGGTCCCGCTGCAGTTGCGGCGGAGCGGTGACGAGAAGCGTGGCGTCCATCTCGCCATCGGTGCCCTTTTCGAACATCAGGGGAATGTCGAACACCGCGATGTCGGAGCCGACCTGCCCGCAGAACTCCGCACGGTCGGCGGCCGCCAACGGATGAACGACGGCCTCAAGCTGCGGCAATGCGGCGGGATCACGGGCGATCCAGATCTTCAGGGCCTCGCGGTCAATGGCGCCTTGCGTCAGGGCCTCGGGGCAAAGCGCCGCAACCGCGCCGACCGCCGCGCCGCCTTTGGCATACAGCCTGTGGACGGCAGCATCGGCATCCCAGATCGGGACGCCTTCCGCGGCGAACATCGCCGCGGTGGTGGATTTTCCCATGCCGATCGAACCGGTGAGACCCAGTTTGAACGGCGGCTTCATGCGGACAGGACAGCAGCGCGGGTGGCGTCGTCGACCTCTGGGCGGTAATTGAACCAGCGTTCAAACCCTGGCGCGGCCTGATGCAGCAGCATGCCCAGACCATCGACGATATGGGCCCCGCGCGCTTGGGCTTCGGTCAGGAAGGGCGTCATCAGGGGTGTATAGACCAAGTCGGTCGCCACGGCGCCGCGTTCCAGCCGCTCAAGCGGCAGGCGCAGGTCCGGCTTGCCAGACATGCCCAGCGATGTGGCGTTGATGACCAGCGCGGCACCATCCGGCATATCTCTGGCGTGAACCCAATCATAGACCACGAGTTTCGCCCCAAGGTCGTGGCGCAACGTCTCGGCCCGGATACGCGTGCGGTTGGCAAGGCGAATTTCGCGCACGCCAACCTCGATCAGCGCGGCGATGACGGCGCGGGCAGCCCCTCCGGCGCCGAAGACGGCGACCGGGCCGTCGGTCGGCTGCCACTGCGGGGCAAGCTGGCGAAGGTTGGCCATGAAGCCCGCGCCATCGGTGTTGTCGGCGTGGATCTTGCCATCCTTGCGGAAGATCAAAGTGTTGGCCGCCCCGATCAGCGCGGCGCGGTCAGTAACCACATCGGCAAGCCTGAGGATGGTTTCTTTGTGCGGGATCGTGACATTGATGCCGACGAAACCTAGTTTTGGCAGCATCTTCAGCGCATCGACCAGATCGGCGGGCGCAATGTCCATCGGGATGTAATGGCCCTTGATGCCATAGCGCTTGAGCCAATGGCCATGCAGCGCCGGAGAGCGACTGTGGGCGATGGGATGGCCGATCACGCCAGCCAAGGGAATGCGGGGCAAATCGGTCACGATGGGATGAAACCTCGCAAGGACAGGTAATTCAGAAACGGCAAAAGGGGCAGACCCAGAATGGTAAAGTAGTCGCCTTCGACCTCGGAGAAAAGCCTGATCCCTTCGGATTCGAGTTGATAGCCGCCGACCGAGTGGCTGACCTCGGGCCAGGTCCGGTCAAGATAGCATTCGAGATAGTCTGGCGAGGCCTGGCGCATGGTCAGGCGGGCCACGCCGACATGGCGCCAGATCGGTTCCCCCTTGTCATAAAGCACGAGGGCCGACAGCAGCTGATGGGTGTGGCCGGAAAGCGCGTCCAACTGCGCGCGCGCCTCGTCGCGGGATTGCGGCTTGGCGAAGATGCGGGAACCGAGGGCCAGGACCTGATCGCAGCCGAGGACGAGGGCGTCCGGGTGGCGCTGAGCGAGTTTGAGCGCCTTGGCCTCGGCCAGCGCGTCGGCGATGTCACGTGGCGTGGCCGCCTCGGCCTGCAGGGCGGCACGCAGGGCGTCTTCGTCGATGCGGGCCGGATGGGCCTGCACCGTCAGCCCGGCGTTGCGCAGCAGGGTCAGGCGAATGGCGGATTGCGAGGCGAGCAGCAGTGGGGTCATGCGATGCACCTTGGGGACGGCTCTGTGGACAATGCGGGTTTGTTCGGCAGGTGAAAAGGGGGCGAGACCCGCGGTGACGAAGTTTCAGCTGGAACCGGATGAGAACGAAAAGTGTCTTTCCCCATGGGGACGAATGACCAGCCGCAGCGGGGAAAACTGGCCAGGACACGGGCTGGGGGCAGAAGCGCCTGTTACGACAGCTTGAGTTAATAATTTGATTTTGCAGAAATTTTTTTTGGATTGACTCCGTGCAGTCTGGACCATGCCCTCGATTCCTCCACAGAGTTGCCCCTGTGGGGAAGTTGCGGGAGGAAAGCAGGGATTCAGATATCCACGGCCCCTATTACATCATCATTCCTTTCTTTATCTTATCTTTAAAGAAGTAGGGGGAAGGCGATGCCGCAATTTTTGACTGACGTCCTGTCGGACTGGTACCCATGGATCAAGACGGCGCATGTGGTGAGCGTGATTGCCTGGATGGCCGGGCTGTTCTATCTGCCCCGGCTTTATGTCTATCACGTGGAACAAGTGCAGAAGGGTTCGGCGACCGACACCATGTTCCAGACGATGGAGCGGCGTCTGCTGAAGGGGATCATCGGCCCGGCCTCGGTGTCCGTTTGGCTGTTCGGGCTCTGTCTCGTGGTCACACCCGGGATCGTCGACTGGGGTATGGTCTGGCCCTGGGCCAAGGCGGCCTCTGTACTGGCGATGACCTGGTTCCAGCATTGGCTGGGGTTGCGGCGGAAGGATTTCGTGGCGGGCAGCAACTCGGTAACGGGGCGGCAGTACCGGTTGATGAACGAGGTGCCGACGCTGTTGATGCTGGTGATTGTCGCCTCGGTGATCGTGAAGTTTTGAACGATGGTGCGTGCGAGCGCACACCCTACCGTTGACTTTGTGGGTGGTTGGGCCTAAAGGGCGGTTTGCGTGGCCGTCCGGCCGTACCCGCATTCCGTTGACATTGCTGCACTGAGTCGGGGTCGACCCGGCCTATCCAAGGGTTTTCCATGACTGTTGAACATCTGAATCTTGCTGATCTGAAAGCCAAAACGCCGGCTGAATTGCTGACGATGGCTGAAGAATGGGAGATTGAGAACGCGCCTTCCATGCGCAAGGGCGAGATGATGTTCTCGATCCTGAAAGAGCATGCCGAGGAAGGCTGGGAAATCGGCGGCGATGGCGTGCTGGAAGTGGTGCAGGATGGGTTTGGGTTCCTGCGGTCGACAGCGGCCAACTATCTGGCGGGTCCGGATGACATTTACGTGTCGCCCGAGATTCTGCGCCAGTTCTCGCTGCGCACCGGCGATACGATTGAAGGCCTGATGCAGGCGCCGAGGGATGGCGAGCGGTATTTCTCGATCACCAAGGTGACGCGGATCAACTTTGACGATCCAGAGAAGGCGCGTCACAAGGTTCTGTTCGACAACCTGACGCCCTTGTATCCGGATGAACGGTTGAAGATGGAGGTCGAGGATCCGACCATCAAGGACAAGTCCGCGCGGATCATTGATCTGGTGTGTCCGATCGGCAAGGGCCAGCGGGCCTTGATCGTAGCGCCGCCGCGGACCGGCAAGACAGTGTTGCTGCAGAACATTGCCAATTCCATCGCGGTGAACCATCCGGAATGCTATCTGATCGTGCTGCTGATCGACGAGCGGCCGGAAGAAGTCACGGACATGCAGCGGTCGGTGAAGGGCGAGGTTGTGTCCTCGACCTTCGACGAGCCGGCCTCGCGGCACGTCGCCGTGGCCGAGATGGTGATCGAAAAGGCGAAGCGGTTGGTCGAGCACAAGCGGGATGTGGTGATCTTGCTCGATTCGATCACGCGTCTGGGGCGGGCGTTCAACACGGTTGTGCCGTCGTCGGGCAAGGTCTTGACCGGTGGTGTCGATGCCAACGCGTTGCAGCGGCCGAAGCGGTTCTTTGGTGCGGCGCGAAACATTGAAGAGGGCGGTAGCCTGACGATCATTGCCACGGCGCTGATCGATACAGGCAGCCGGATGGACGAAGTCATCTTCGAAGAGTTCAAGGGTACCGGCAACTCTGAGATCGTGCTGGACCGCAAGGTGGCTGACAAGCGAACCTTCCCGGCGATTGATATCCTGAAGTCCGGGACGCGGAAGGAAGAACTGCTGGTCGAGAAGACCGATCTGCAGAAGACCTATGTTCTGCGCCGGATCCTCAACCCGATGGGGACGACGGATGCCATCGAGTTCCTGCTGTCGAAGCTGAAGCAGACCAAGACGAACGGCGAATTCTTCGAATCGATGAACACGTAAGAGGTCACCATGGGCGACACGATCTTTGCCCTGGCCTCGGCGCGGGGCAAAGCGGGTGTGGCGGTGTTCCGGATCTCGGGGCCTTTGGCGCATCAGGCGGTTGGTCGACTGTGCAGCGTGCCAGAGGCACGGCGCGCGGTCGTGCGGCGACTGGTTTGGCAGGGGGACGTGCTGGACGAAGCCTTGGTGCTGGTCTTTGACGCCGGGGCCAGTTTTACCGGTGAGGCCTCGGCCGAGTTGCAGGTGCATGGCAGTCTGGCGGTGGTGACGGCTGTGGCACGGACTTTGGGTGAGATGCCGGGCTTGCGCATGGCCGAAGCGGGTGAGTTTACCCGGCGGGCGCTGGAAAACGGCCGGCTTGATCTGGCGCAGGTTGAAGGGTTGGCTGATCTGATCGAAGCCGAAACCGAGGCGCAGCGCAGGCAGGCGATGCGGGTCCTGTCGGGCGCAATCGGCCGTCGGGCTCAGGTCTGGCGTCAGCGGCTGATCCGGGCCGGGGCGCTGATTGAGGCGACGATCGATTTCGCCGATGAGGATGTGCCGGTGGATGTCACGCCGGAAGTGCTGGCGCTGATCGACGGTCTGACGGCGGATTTGCAGCGCGAGATCGCCGGGACCACCGCCGCCGAGCGGGTGCGCGATGGGTTCGAAGTGGCGATCCTTGGGGCGCCGAACATTGGAAAGTCTACGCTTCTCAATGCTTTGGCGGGTCGCGAGGCGGCAATAACCTCCGAGTTTGCCGGTACGACGCGGGATGTCATCGAAGTCCGGATGGATCTGGCCGGCCTGGCGGTGACCATACTGGATACCGCCGGTTTGCGGGATACCGACGATCGGGTGGAACAGATGGGAGTCGCGCGGGCGATGGAGCGGGCGCAGGCGGCGGAGTTGCGGGTGTTCCTGCTGACCTATCCGGATGAAGTTCTAATGTTGACGCCGCAATCTGGCGATATTGTGGTTCTGGGCAAGGCCGATCTGAATCCCAACACTCCGGGCGCGATCTCGGGCCTGACGGGTCAGGGCGTCGAGTCGCTGGTTTCGCGGATCGCTGAACGTCTGGGCACGATGGCGGCCTCTGCCGGTGCCATGACGCGGGAACGCCACAGGCTTGCGATGTTGCGTGCCTTTGAGGCTTTGGAATCGGCGAGAAGTCAGATAGAGAAGCCCGGTGGAGCTGCCGAACTGGTGGCGGCGGATTTGCGGCAGGCGATGCGGGCCCTGGATATGCTGGTGGGCAGGCTGGACGTTGAAAACTTGCTGGATGAAATCTTCTCCAGCTTTTGCATAGGCAAGTGAGGATGTTTCACGTGAAACATTTCGATGTGGTTGTGATCGGCGGCGGGCATGCTGGCGCGGAAGCGGCGGCGGCCTCGGCACGGATGGGCGCGCGGACGGCGCTTGTATCGATGCGGAAGGACCGTATCGGTGTCATGTCGTGCAACCCGGCCATTGGTGGCCTGGGCAAAGGCCACCTGGTGCGAGAGGTTGACGCGCTCGACGGTATCATGGGGCTGGCTGCCGATTCGGCGGGCATCCAGTTCCGCTTGCTCAACCGGCGGAAGGGTCCGGCTGTGCAAGGGCCACGGACACAAGCAGACCGCAAATTGTACCGCGAGGCGGTGCAAGCGCTGCTTTCTCGCCAATCGGGACTGGAGATCATCGAAGGCGAAGTGGTTGATCTGATCGAAGGACCGGGTGGGCGCGTCGAGGGAGTGGAGTTGCTGGACGGAACCCGGCTCAGCGCTGGCGCCGTCGTGCTGACGGCGGGCACGTTCCTCAACGGAATCATTCACATCGGAGACCAGCGCAAGTCCGGTGGACGCGAGGGTGACGTTGCCTCGATCCGGCTCGGTCAGCGGCTTGGCACTCTGGGGCTGGCACGTGGCAGGCTGAAGACCGGCACGCCTCCGCGACTGGATGGCCGGACCATCGAATGGGATGCGCTGGAAACCCAGCCGGGCGATGAAGAGCCGGTAATGCTGTCGTTCCGCAACAGGCAACCTCTGGTGCGCCAGGTGTCCTGTGGGATCACCCACACGAACGAGCGGACCCATGACATCGTCCGGGCCAATCTGGGCCGTTCGGCGATGTACGGCGGCCATATTGAAGGCGTCGGGCCGCGATACTGCCCCTCGATCGAGGACAAGGTGGTGAGGTTCGCCGACAAGACCGGGCATCAGATCTTTCTTGAGCCGGAGGGACTGGATGACGATACGGTCTATCCGAACGGGATTTCCACGTCGCTGCCGGCCGAAGTCCAGTTCGATTACGTCCGCAGCATAAAGGGACTGGAGCGGGTACAGATCCTGCAGCCCGGCTACGCGATCGAGTATGATTTCTTTGACCCATCGGCGCTGCGGCCGACGCTTGAATCGACGCTGTCTGGTTTGTTCTTCGCGGGTCAGATCAATGGAACGACCGGATACGAGGAAGCCGCAGCTCAGGGGTTGGTGGCGGGCGCCAACGCGGCTGCAGCCGTGCTGGGGCGTGACCCGCTGCTGTTTTCCCGCACCGAAAGCTACATTGGCGTCATGCTGGATGATCTGATCTCGAGAGGGGTAACGGAGCCATATCGGATGTTCACCTCGCGGGCTGAATACCGGTTGCATTTGCGGGCCGACAACGCTGATCAACGCCTGACGCCGAAGGGTGTGGCCAGTGGCCTTGTCGGACCGGAACGCGCGCAGGTCTATGCCGAGAAGATGGATCGGCTCTCTGCCGGCCGGGCGATGCTGTCGAGCCGTACCTGGGGGCCGCAAGACTTGTTGGCGGCCGGTGTTGCGGTCAGCCGTGATGGCGCCCGCAGAAACCTGCTTCAGGTCTTGGCGGGCGCGGATGTCACTTGGGATCACATCTGCAGACTGGAACCGCAGGCTGCCAGCATCGACGCTGACACACGGAGTCAAGTCTGGCGGGACGCGCTGTATGCGCAGTATCTGCATCGACAGGACGCGGAAGCCGACACGTTGTTGCGCAACGAACATGTGCTCATTCCGACCGATCTGGAGTTTCCCGGTCTGCCCGGCTTGTCGAATGAGCTTGCTGCAAAGCTGGAACGCCGCCGGCCGGCAAATCTGGCCGAAGCCGAACGTATCGAAGGCATGACTCCTGCAGCTTTGCTTTTGATCCTCGCGCACTGCCGCAAGTCGGTTCAGAGCCGGGCTGCGGCAAGATGACGGCAGTGCCGCGCGGCGTCGCGCCAGCCTGGCTTGATGTTTCACGTGAAACATTGGCTCGAATGGATGCCTTCCTGGCGCTTGTCGAGAAGTGGCAGCCGACGATAAATCTCGTGGCCAAGGCTTCGCTGCCCGTTGCTTGGGAACGGCATGTGCTGGATTCCGCCCAACTCTTTGAATTCTGCCCGGTTGCGGCACGGCACTGGGTCGATCTTGGCAGCGGTGGCGGCTTTCCGGGGATCATCATTGCTTTGTTGGCGGCCGAGACTCGACCGGAGCTTCAAGTGACACTGGTCGAATCCGACAAGCGCAAGGCAACATTTCTGATGCAGGCCGCGCGCCAGCTTGATCTTCGCCTCAACCTCGTCAAGGATCGCGCAGAGACGCTGTCACCAGTGTTCGCAGATGTGATGTCTGCCCGCGCCCTCGCACCTTTGGTGGATATCTGCCGCCTCGCGGCGCACCACTTGGCACCCGGCGGCATAGGGATCTTTCCAAAGGGCGCTCAGGCGGCTTCAGAGGTGGCGGTTGCCCGCGCGCTTTGGCAGTTTGACGCAACCTTGCTGCCCAGCCACACTGACCCTGCAGGACGTATCGTCATCATGAAGAATCTTCACCATGCCTGAACCCAGCCGTGACGGCTCACCCAGCATCATCGCAATAACCAACCAGAAAGGTGGGGTTGGCAAGACGACAACCGCCATCAACCTGGCGGCCGGTCTGGTGGATCTTGGCGCGCGCGTCCTGGTGATTGACCTTGATCCGCAGGGCAACGCCTCCACCGGCCTCGGCATTCGCGTAGAAGCACGCCGCGCCACCACCTACGACCTTCTGATCGAAGAGCGCCCGATCGCCGACGTGATTTTGCCCACGTCTATTCCGAACCTGATGATCTGTCCGGCCAACTCGGACCTCGCTTCTGCCGATATCGATCTGGTGGCGAATGAAAAGCGCATCTATCTCCTGCATGACGCCTTGCGCCAGCCGGCCGCCGCCCAACTGGCCTTCGACTTCATTCTGATCGATTGCCCGCCCTCCCTCAGCCTTTTGACCGTAAATGCCCTCGTCGCCGCACAATTCGTTCTGATCCCGCTGCAGGCCGAGTTCTTCGCGCTGGAGGGCCTGTCCCATCTGATGCTGACCGTCCGCAAGATCCGCGCGACCGCCAATCCCAACCTGAGAATTGAAGGCGTTGTCATCACCATGTACGATGGTCGCAACCGACTCAGCCAGCAGGTCGAAACGGATGCGCGTGCGACCCTCGGCGATCTGGTGTTCAAAACCGTTATCCCGCGCAACGTCCGGCTCAGTGAAGCCCCGTCTTTCGCAATGCCCGTCATGCAATACGACAGCGCGTCGAAAGGGAGCGAGGCCTATCGTGCCCTGTCTGCCGAGATCCTGTCGCGACATCCGCTCACCAAAATTCCGCAGAAGGCATAGCTATGGAGAAGAAGATGGACCGTCGTGGATTGGGGCGTGGCCTTTCGGCTCTTCTGGCTGACGTCAATCTCGCAGAACCGGCGGGCGATGGCCCGGAGGCGCCCCGCCCAACGGTTGTCTTGCCAGTAGAGCGTATTCAGCCCAACCCGAACCAGCCCCGCCGGGAATTCGACCCCGAAGCTTTGGAGCAGCTGGCGCAATCCATCCGCCAGAAAGGCATCGTTCAGCCGCTGATCGTCCGGATCATTGGTGCGGACGGTCAGCACGAAATCGTCGCGGGAGAGCGCCGCTGGCGTGCCGCCCAGATCGCCGGTCTGCATGAACTTCCCGTCGTGGTCCGCGAGTTCACCGACGTCGAAGTTCTTGAAATCGCGATCATCGAGAATATCCAGCGCGAGGACCTCAATCCGATCGAAGAGGCCATGGCTTACCGGCAACTGATCGAACGCTTTGGTCACACGCAGGAAAAACTGGCCGAGGCGCTGTCGCGCAGCCGCAGTCACGTCACCAACCTGCTGCGCCTGTTGACGCTTCCGGAGCCGGTCCAGGACATGCTGCGCAAGGGCGACTTGTCGTCAGGCCATGCCCGCGCGCTGATCACGGCGCCCAATCCCGCCCTGCTGGCCGCGCAGGTCGTGCGCCGCGGTCTCTCCGTGCGGGAAACTGAAAAGCTGGCCAAGGCCGTTGGCACCAAGCAACCGCGGTCCGGCGGCAAACCCGAAAAAGACGCGGATACCCGCGCCATCGAGGCCGACCTGTCTGCCAATCTGCGCATGGTTGTCCGCATTGATCATCGCGGCATCGATGAGGGTGGCGTCCTCAGCATCAGCTATCGCACGTTGGAGGATCTTGACCTGCTGTGCGACGTTCTGTCGAAAATTCCGCGCGATATACTGCCTGACCGAACCTTCTGATCTGCCGGCTTCAGTCGACGAGCAAGTCGCGCAGAATTGCATTCAACAACAGCCGACCCGGCGTGGTCGTGCTCACGCGTCGGCCCTCGATGCGCAACAATCCGCTCTCCACCAGATCGGCGAGCTTCGCCTGCGGCAATGCCTTGCCCGACACGGCCGTGAAGCGGTCCATATCGCTCCCCTCCCCCAGCCGCAGCGACATCAGCAGATATTCCGCCGCTTGATCCGCCGCCCTGCTGATGTCGCGCGGCAATTCGCCACCCTGACCGCGCTCCACGCGCTGCAGCCAGTCGCCCGGCTGTTTCGGAGCTTCCGTCGCCCAGCGCTTCCCGCCCAAGGTCAGCCGCCCATGGGCGCCCGGCCCAATCCCGGCGTAATCCCCCAGACGCCAATAGATCAGATTGTGCCGCGATTCCTGTCCCGGTTGGGCGTGGTTTGAGACTTCGTAGGCCGGCAGCCCCGCCGCATCGCACATATCCTGGGTCAGCAGGAACATATCAGACGACAAATCCTCATCCGGCAGACCGCGCAACTGGCCCAAGGCGTGTCTGGCGCCAAACACCGTCCCGTCCTCGATCGTCAGTTGGTACAGCGACAAGTGCGTCGGCTCCATCGCCAAAGCCTCGCGCAATTCGGCCCGCCACGCTGCTTCACTTTGATCCTGTCGGGAATAGATCAGGTCAAAACTCACACGGTCAAAGGTTGACCGCGCGATCCCATAGGCCGCCTGCGCGTCCGCCACGCTGTGCATCCGTCCCAGCCTCCGCAGATCGTCATCGTTCAGCGCCTGCATCCCGATCGAAACGCGATTCACCCCGGCATCGCGGTAGCCCGCAAACCGCCCGGCCTCGACCGAGCTTGGGTTGGCCTCCATGGTGATCTCGACATCATTGGCCAGGGTCCAGTTGCCGCGCACCGCCTCAAGAATTGCCCCGACCAACGCCGGTTCCATCAACGACGGCGTGCCGCCGCCAAAGAATACGGAGTTCAGCACACGCCCCTTGGTCTCTGCGCCAATGCGGTCAATTTCGGCAAGATAGGCTGCTTGCCAGCGCTTCTGATCGATCTGCGCCGCTACATGGCTGTTGAAATCGCAATACGGGCACTTGGATTGGCAAAACGGCCAATGCAGATACAGGCCGAATCCGCCGTTGCGCCAATCTTCCATCAACCCACGTCCTTATCACCCCTTGAAGGCCGTGACCTCGATCTCGACCTTCATCTCAGGCTCGATCAGCCCCGCAATCACCATCGTCGCCGCCGGGCGAATCTGGCCAAGTGCTGCACCAAGCACAGGCACAAGGTCCTTCACCAGATCAACATCCGTCACCGTATACTGCACCCGCACGATGTCGCCCATGTCAAACCCGCCCTGCCCCAGCACGCCCGCAATCGTCGCAAAACAATTGCGCGCCTGATCCGCGATGCTTTCCGGCATCGTCATCGTTGCATAATCATAGCCGGTTACCCCCGACACAAAGCACCACCCGCCCTTCACGACCGCGCGGCTGTAGCCCATCGTTGCTTCGAAGGGTGACCCGGTTGAGATATGTTTCACGTGAAACATTCCTTCATCAGCTTGCCAAATGCATCGGCGCGATGGCTGATCCGGTTCTTGACCGCGTCATCCATCTCGCCGAACGTGTGCGCATAGCCATCCGGCAGGAAGATCGGATCATAGCCGTGCCCTGAAGTGCCGCGCTTCGGCCAGACAATCTGCCCGGCCGCGCGCCCTTCAAATACCCGCTCCTCGCCATCCGGCCGCACCAGCGCCAAAGTACAGCAGAACGCTGCCAGTCGGGGCGCCTTCGCCCGAACGCCCTCCAGCAACCCCCAAGTCTTCTCCATCGCCCGGCCAAAGTCGCGCCCCCGCGCGCCCTCGGCCCAATCCGCCGTGTAAATCCCCGGCGCCCCGCCCAAAGCTTCCACCATCAGCCCCGAGTCATCCGCCAGCGTGACCAGACCAGACCCCTTGGCCCCGGCCCGTGCCTTCAGCAAGGCATTGCCGGCGAAACTCCGTTCCGTTTCCTCCGGCTCCACCAATCCAAAGTCAGCCAAACCCACCACAGACACCCTAAAAGGCGATAACAGAGCCGAAATCTCCGCCATCTTGCCCTTGTTGCCCGTTGCCACCAGCAGCTTTTCCCCCGGCAGAATCCGCATCAGCCCACCGCCGCCTTCTGCGCCGCGACCAAGGCCTTCACCCCGGCCTCCGCCAGATCCAGCAACTTGCCCATCTCATCGCGAGAGAACGTCGCCCCTTCGGCAGACATCTGTACCTCGATCATCCGGCCCCGCCCGGTGATCACGAAATTCCCATCCGTTCCCGCCACCGAATCCTCGGCATAATCCAGATCCAGCACCTCTTGCCCGGCATAGACCCCGCAGGAAATCGCCGCGACATGGTCAATCATCGGATCGCTGATGATCGTGCCCGCCTTCAAGAGCTTGTTCATCGCCAGCCGCAACGCCACCCAGCCCCCGGTGATCGACGCACAGCGCGTCCCGCCATCTGCCTGGATCACATCGCAATCCACCACGATCTGCCGCTCGCCCAGGGCCGACCGATCCACCCCCGCCCGCAACGCCCGCCCGATCAGCCGCTGGATCTCCTGCGTCCGCCCCGACTGCTTGCCCATCGCAGCCTCGCGCTTGGTCCGGCTTCCGGTCGCGCGCGGCAGCATCCCGTACTCTGCCGTCACCCAGCCCAAACCGGTCCCCTTCAAGAAACTCGGCGCCTTGTCCTCGATCGTGGCCGAGCACAGCACATGCGTCTCGCCCATCTTGATCAGGCAAGAGCCTTCCGCATGTTTCATCACCCCGGCTTCCATCGAAACCGCCCGCAATTCATCCAATTTCCGGCCAGAGGGACGCATGTTCGCACCTTTTGCTGCATCAATATTCAAAGGCCAGATATGACGCAGCGCCGCCATGACGCAACCCCGATTGACGGCCCGCCCATCCCGTCCCTACATAGACCCATGGCAGACAAACCCTCCCTCCTGACCGAAATGAACGACCGCTCGCGCGAGGTCTTCCGCCGCGTGGTTGAATCCTATCTTTCTTCCGGCGACCCGGTCGGCTCCCGCACCCTCACCCGCTCGATGACCGAAAAGCTCTCCGCCGCCACGATCCGCAACACCATGCAGGATCTGGAATACCTGGGTCTCCTCGACAGCCCCCATGTCTCCGCCGGCCGCATCCCCACCCAACTCGGCCTGCGCATGTTCGTCGATGGCCTGATGGAGGTCGGCACCATCGACTCCGCCGACCGCGCCAAGATCGAATCCTCGGTCGAGCGGGACGAACCCGACGTCACCTCCCTCCTCGATCAGGTCGGCAGCGTTCTCTCCGGCATCACCCGCTCCGCCTCTCTCGTTCTGGCGCCCAAGCAGGAAACCGCCATCCGCCACATCGAATTCGTCAGCCTTTCACTCGAGCGCGCGCTGGTGGTACTGGTCTTCGTCGACGGCCATGTCGAAAACCGCGTCTTCACCCCGCCGCCGGGCCAAACCCCGTCGTCGATGCGCGAGGCCGCCAACTTCCTCAACGCCGTCGCCGAGGGCCGCCGCATCTCCGAACTCCGTCCGCTGATCGCCGCGCAAATCGCCCTCAACCGCCAGCAAATTGACACCCTCGCCCAAGACCTCGTCGAGAACGGCCTTGCCCTCTGGGAGAACGCCGGCGAACGGGGTGAGCGTCTCATCGTCCGCGGTCAGGCCAACCTGATCGAATCCGGCACCGAATCTCTCAACCTCGACCGCATCCGTACCCTCTTCGACGACCTCGAACGCAAGCGCGATATCGCGGATTTCCTCGAAATGACCGAGACCGGCGAAGGCGTCCGCATTTTTATCGGCTCCGAGAACAAGCTTTTCTCACTTTCGGGTTCCACTCTGGTCGTTTCTCCCTATATGAACACCGACCGTAAGATCATTGGCGCCATCGGCGTCATCGGCCCGACCCGCCTGAACTATGGGCGGATTGTACCGATTGTGGATTATACCGCCCAACTGGTGGGCCGGATGGTCTCCGGTCGGGGCAAAGGGTGAAGCAGAAGGGTGAATGAGATGGCAGACGACAAATCCGGTCCCGAAGAGATCGACCTGAAAGAGCTTGAAACTTTCATGGAAAGTGAAGAACTGGCCTCCGCCAAGGCCGAACGGGAAGAGATGCGCGACCGTTATATGCGCGCCCTTGCCGATGCCGAAAACGCCCGCAAGCGCGGCGAACGCGACCGCCGCGAGGCGGAGCAATATGGCTCCACCCGGCTTGCCCGCGACCTCTTGCCCGTCTATGACAACCTCAAGCGTGCCCTGATCGCCGTGCCAGACGAACTCAAGGCCGTTGCCGGTGCCCTTCTCGAGGGCGTCGACCTCACCCTGCGCGAACTGACCTCGGTGATGACCAAGCACGGCGTCAAACCAATCACCCCGCAGGACGGCGATATCTTCGACGCCCAAACCATGCAGGCCATGTTCGAGGCGCCCCTGCAAGGCACCAAGGCCGGCACCATCATCCAGGTGATGACCGAGGGTTTCATGCTCCACGACCGCCTCCTGCGCCCCGCGCAAGTGGGCGTTTCGTCCAACACTCAAGGCTAGCATCGTGCGGCGGGCGCTCCCGGTCTGGCTGTTCTTCGCCTTGGCCCTGATTGTTGCGTCCGCCGCCGGTGCCGAAAAATACCCGGCCCGGAGCGACCCCTATGTCGATGACCTTGCCAATGTCCTCAGCCCGGACGACGAAGCCGCGATCCGCGCCGAACTGATCTCCCTCCATGACAAGACCGGGATCGAGGCCGTGGTTGTCACCATGGCCCTGATGGCCCGCTTTGGCCATCAGGGCCCGATCGAGCCCTATGCAACGGCCCTGTTCAACACCTGGGCCATCGGGGACGCCAAGCAGAACGACGGCGTCCTGATGCTGGTCGCAACGGTCGACCGCCAAATGCGCATCGAAGTCGGCTCTGGCTATGGCCGCGCGCTCGACGCCCCTATGGAAGACATCATCAATTCCAAAATGCTGCCCCAATTCCGTGACGGGCAATACGACAGGGGCATTCGCGCCGGTGTCGCTGAACTGGTCCGGGTGTTGGAGGTCAGGACCGGGGTTCTCGCGCCCCCCGGTGTCATCGAACAGGTTTCCAGCACATTGATGCATCTTTCCGGCACGGTTTACGCCATTGCCGGTGGGCTCTTTGCGGCACTTTTGGCCCTCGGCCTCTGGGGTCTGCAAACATGGTGTCGCAACCGCCCCCGCTTCTGTCCGGTTGACGGCCGCCGGATGGAGCGAATGTCGGAAGACGCCGACGATGCCAAGCTTCAGCCGGGGCAGATCTTGGAAGAGCGTCTGGGCAGCATGGACTACGACGTCTGGGCCTGCCCGCAGTGCAACCATGTCACGGTGGAACCCTACTTCCGCTGGCTCAGCAAGTACGGTGCCTGCAAGTCCTGCAATTTCCACACCCTCGAGGGCAAGACAACGACCCTCATTGCCGCAACCCGGTCCTCAACCGGCCAAAGGCGCATCGATTATCATTGCCACAACTGCAACGCCCAGCACTCGGTCACCCAAACGATCCCGCGTCTCAGCAGTTCCAGCGGTTCCTCCTCCGGCGGCGGTAGGTCCAGCGGAGGCGGCGCCAGCGGTCGCTGGTAGGATGCGTCTTCGCACGCACGGCCCCATCGCGCAGGCCGGCGTTCATCCCGCCTTTCCCACCAACCCCTTCAACTCATACAGCATCTGCAGCGCCTCCTTCGGTGACAGATCATCCGGGCTGATGTCCCGCATCCGTGCCTCCACCGCCGAAGCCGTTCCCCGCGCCGCGGGCTCCGCCCGCACTGCCCGAAACAACGGCAGATCATCAATCAAAGCGCGCTGCCCCGGCCGCTCCCGGTCGCCCTTCTCCAGCGCCTCCAGCACGACCTTGGCCCGCTCTACAACGGCATGCGGCAGCCCGGCCAACCTTGCCACCTGCACCCCGTAACTGCGGTCCGCAGCACCCTCCCGCACCTCATGCAAGAAGATCACGTCGCCCTCCCATTCCTTGACCGTGACGGTGGCGTTCTTCACGCCGCGCAACTTACCCGCCAAGGCCGTCATCTCATGGTAATGCGTGGCAAACAGTGCCCGGCACCGATTCACATCGTGCAAATTCTCCAGCGTCGCCCATGCGATCGACAGCCCGTCATAGGTCGCCGTCCCCCGCCCGATCTCATCCAGAATAACCAGCGCCCGATCATCCGCCTGATTCAAAATGGCCGCCGTCTCCACCATCTCCACCATGAAGGTCGACCGCCCCCGCGCCAGATCATCCGCCGCCCCGACCCGGCTGAACAACTGACTGACCACCCCGACCCTGGCCGCCTTCGCCGGCACATAACTCCCCATCTGCGCCAGCAGCGCAATCACCGCATTCTGCCGCAAAAACGTGGACTTACCGGCCATATTCGGCCCCGTCAGCAGCCAAATCGCCGGCGTCCCCCCCTCCGTCAACCGACAATCATTCGGCACAAACGCCGTCCCCGTCCGCTTCAACGCCCGCTCCACCACCGGATGCCGCCCACCCACAACATCAAACGCCCGGCTGTCATCCACCACGGGTGCTGTCCAATCCTCCGCCACCGCCAAATCCGCCAAGGCTGCGGCCAGATCTAACTCCGCCAACCCCCTTGCCGCCGCCGCAATCGCTGCCGCCCGCGCCAAAACCTCCGCCCGCAGCGCCTCAAAATGCGCCTTCTCCTGCTCCAACGCCAGATTCCCCGCATTGAGGATCCGCGTCTCCATCTCGCTCAACTCAACCGTGGAAAACCGCATCACATTCGCATTGGTCTGCCGATGAATGAACCGCCCTCCCCCCAACAACTTCTCCGCATGCAACGAAGTGACCTCGATAAAATACCCCAACACATTGTTATGCTTTATCTTTAATGAAGAAATCCCCGTCGCCTCGATAAACTCCGCCTGCATGTCCCCCACAACCGCCCGCCCCTCATCGCGCAGCCGCCGCGTCGCATCCAGCTCCGCGTCATAGCCCGAGGCCACATAGCCCCCATCCCGCACCATCAACGGCGGCTCCGCCACCAGCGCCCGGTCCAACAACTCCACCAAATCCTCCTGCCCCCGCAGCGAGATACAAGCCGCAACCAACCCCTCCGGCGCCCCCACCAACTCAATCCGCGAGGCCTGCGCCAACCCCGCCCGAATGGCCGCCAAATCCCGCGGCCCGCCCCTTTCCAACGCCAGCCGAGACAACGCCCGATCCATATCCGGCACCATCCGAAGCGCCCCTCGCAACTCATGCCGAGGCCCCTCGACCAACCACCGCACCCCCTCCAGCCGCGACCCAATCACCGCCAAATCCCGCGACGGGCTGCTCAACCGCACCTCCAGCAACCGCGCCCCCGCCGCCGTCACGGTCCGGTCCATCGCCGCCAGCAAGGACCCCTCACGCCCCCCCGACAACGCCTGCGTCAACTCCAGATTCCGCCGCGTCGCCGCATCAATCTGCACCGTCCCGCCGCTCGCCTCCCGCACCGGAGCCCGCAACAACGGCAACTTCCCCCGCTGCGTCAGCTCCAGATAATCGACCAGCGCGCCCATCGCCGAAACCTCAGCCCGCCCAAACGCGCCGAAGGCGTCCAGCTTCGCCACCCCATACAACGCCGAAACCCTCGCCTCCGCCGACCCAGAATCAAAACTCCCCCGCGACAGCGCTGTAATCGCCGCCCCCGCCTCCCGCACCACCTCGGCCCAAACGCCTTCCCGAGCCTCCGACACCAGCACCTCCTTAGGTGCCAACCGGGCCAGTTCCGCCGCCAGCCGCGCC
>CANGHD010000041.1 GCA_947453525.1 Paracoccaceae bacterium
ATCCGCACCCGCACCTGTGTGCCCAGCGCCCCCTGGATCCGCGGCAGCCAGATCGGCCCGGCCGGGGTGTCCAGCCGGGTCAGCCCGTCCTCGTCCTGCGCCGCAATCCGTGCCGCCATGACAGACCCCGCCTCGCGCACCCCCATGGCATTCACCACTGCGGGGTCCGAGAACACCTCAGCCACCGTGCCCTTGCGCACCACGCGCCCGGCCTGCAGCAAGACCACCGCCCCCGCCAGCCGCGCGATCTCGGAGACCGCGTGGCTGACGTACAGGATCGGCACCCTGGTGTTGTCGCGCAGCTGCTCGATATAGGGCAGGATCTCGGCCTTGCGGGCGTCATCCAGCGCCGCAAGCGGTTCATCCATGAGCAATATCTGCGGGTTGGCCAGCAACGCTCGCCCGATGGCCACTCTTTGCCGCTCACCGCCCGACAGGGTGCCGGGACGCCGGGCCAACAAGGGCCCCACATCCAGCATCTCCACCACCCGCTCGAACGAAACCCCCAGCCCCTTGGGCGCAAACCAGCGGCCATAAAGCAGGTTTTGCCGCACGGTCAGATGCGGAAACAGCCGATCCTCCTGAAAGACATACCCCACCCGGCGGCGCTCCGGCGGCAGGTCTATGCCTTGGCGGGTGTCCAGCAGCACCTGCGCCCCATCGGCAATCCGCCCCGCATCGGGCCGCAACAGCCCCGCAACCGCCTTGACGATGGTCGATTTGCCCGAGCCGGAGGGGCCGAAAAGCGCCGTGACACCCGACGGCACCTCGAACGCCACATCCAGCGCGAAGCCCACAAACCGATGCGCCAGCGCAACCTGCAGCGTCATGACCCCGACACCCGTCGCGCCACGGCGCGGCTCACCCACTCTGACAGAACCAGCGCCGCCATCGCCACGAAGATCGACACCAGCACCAGCCGAAACGCCTGAGGATCGCCGCCCGGCACCTGCAGAAACGCGTAGATCGCCGAGGGCAGGGTCTGCGTCTGCCCTGGAATGTTGGCGACAAAGGTGATCGTGGCGCCAAACTCTCCCATGGCCTTGGCAAAGGCCAGCACCGCGCCCGCAATGATTCCCGGCAGGATCAGCGGCAAGGAGACGGTCACGAACACCCAAAAAGGCGAGGCACCCAAAGTCCGCGCCGCCGCCTCCAGCCTTGGGTCCACCGCCTCGATCGATAGCCGGATCGCCCGCACCATCAGCGGAAAGGCCATGACAGCGGCCGCCAACACAGCGCCCGTCCATTTGAAGGCCAGCACAATTCCCACCATATCCAGATACTGCCCGACAAAGCCTTTCCGGCCAAAGGTCAGCAGCAGCAGATACCCCGTGACCACCGGCGGCAATATCAGCGGCAGATGCACCAGCCCGTTCAGCACCTGCTTGCCCCAGAACTCACGCCGCGCCAGCACATGGGCCACGTAAATCCCCAAAGGCAGGCTCAGCGCCACGGCCCAAAGCGAGACGCGCAGCGACAAGGCCACCGCGCGCCATTCGTCAGGGGAAAACCAGTTGGGCATCAGGCTCCTATTTCAGGACGATGAAGCCCTGCGCCGCAAAGATCGCCCCGGAGGCGTCGGATGACAAGTCATCCAGAAACGCTTGCGCTTGCGGCACTTTGCTAGAGGCGACAACGGCTGCGGGATAGACGATCGGCGTGTGGCTGTCTTCCGGGAAGGTCCCAACCACGGCCACCTTGTCATCCGACACCGCATCCGAGGCATAGACGATGCCATAAGCCGCCTCGCCGGTATCGACCAGCTTCAAGGCCGCCCGCACGTTGTCGGCCTGCGCCACCGATGGCGCAACGGCGTCCCAGATGCCCAGATTGGTCAGTGCCTCTTTGCCGTACTGCCCCGCAGGCACCGACTCCACCAAGCCCATCGCCAGCTTGCTGTCGCCCACCAGCCCCGCCAGATCAAAGCCCTTGGCGATCTTGACCGATGCCGCCGCCTTGTCCGCCGCCACAAGGATCAGCGTGTTGCCCAAAATGGTCTTGCGGCTCTCGTCCTTGATCAGCTTCCCGTCCGCCAGCGTATCCATCCACTGCTTGGAGGCCGAGATGAACAGATCCGCCGGCGCGCCCTCCTGGATCTGCTTTGCCAGCTTGGCCGAGCTGTCATAGGAAATCACCACCGTGTTCCCCGTCGCCGTCTCCCAATCCGCCGCAATCGCATCCAAGGCGGTTTTCAGGCTTGAGGCAGCAAAAACGGTGACCTCCGCCGCCGAGGCAAGCCCGGGCAGAACGAAAGCGGTGGACAAGGCAAGCGCCAGCAGCGTGGCGCGGCGGGTGAGACAGGGCATGGCGTCCTCCGGAAGACGATATGTTTCACCAAATATATCACGCGAGCCGCGCTCCAGATGCAAGCGATATTTCTGGCCGGAAACATCCCTTGACCGAAAAGCGCAGTTCACGCGCCGGCAAAGGGCGACAGGGTGGCAAAGACGCTGACCAGCCCCAGCACCACGATCACCAGCACCAGTTCCGCCACGGTCGCGCGCTGCAAAGCGCCCAGCGCCGCAGCACCGTCCGCAGCGCCCAGCCGCGGCACGAAGCGATAGCGGTTGACCAAGGCCAGTCCCAGCATCCCCACGACCGCCGCCACCTTGCCCGCCAGCAGCGTCAGATACAGGCCCGACGGATCAAACCCGCCCCGCGCGGTCAGGATCAGCAAGGCCTTGGCCCCTCCCGTCGCAAAGACCAGCGCCACCGCCAGATGCCCCCAGCGCGAAAACTGCCGCAGCACTGGACCCGCAGCCCCCTCTCGCCGTCGCGTTGCCAACAGCGGCAAGATCACCGCAAGCCCCCCCGCCCAGAACCCGGCCGCCAGCAGATGCAGCACCGACAGCACCTCATGCGCCGCCCCCATCCAGCCGCCCGGCATCACCGCGTGCCCGGTCAGCGCCAGAGAGCCCAGATTGAGCCCGGCGAGACACGCGAACACCCTCGGCCTGTCGGCAAGACTGCCCGCCAGCACGGCCACGGCCAAAACCAGATGCAAAAGCCAGACCCGCCCAAAGTGCGATGCCACCAGCAAAGCCGCCAGCACCTGCGGATTGATCGCATCCTGCGGCCCGTCACCCACCAAAGCCGCCTCAACCGCCATCCAGCCAAGCGCCGCAGCCAAGTTCAGAACGGCGGCGCAGCCCCCCAGCCGCACCGCCATTCTGGCCGAGCGGCGCAGCAGGTCCGCCGGAAAAGCATCCGCCCGCAGACAGGCCGCCCCCCACAGCAGCGACGCCGTGGCGAACTCTAAGAAGCGGCACAGGATCAACGTGGCCTCCACGGCAGGCTACTTGACCGTGAAGCCGTAACTGCCCTGCGATTTGTGGCCGTCCTCCGACAGGGCGTGCCAGGTGACCACATAGGCTCCGGGCGCAAGGTTGGTCGTGGTCGGGACCGTCAGCGTCAGACCATCGGCGCTGAAGCTGGCCACACCCACGGCCACCTCGCCACCGTCGGCCCCTTTCAGGCGGATCCCGGTGAAGGCCGGCGTCACCGGTTCGCTGAAGGTCAGCGTCAGGGCGGCGGGTGCCGCGAGTGTCGCACCTTCGGCAGGGGCCCCGCTGGCCAGATCGGCATGGGCAAAGACCGCGCTGGCGGGCAGCGACAGGACAAGGGCGATTGCAAGAGCACGTTTCATGATTGTCTCCAGACCGGTCCGTGCCGGTCGCTCTGTTCGGGAAATGGCAGGGTAAGCGCGCATCAACGCGCGCCGCCGGAGTGTCAGGTCAGACCCTGCGGCGGTCCTTGGCTGTCATGCCAGCGCAAAAGCGGGATCGCCACCGGAGCCACATCCACCGGCAGCGCCAGTGCAAACTGCAGCGGGATCCGCAGCGGGTCAGGCATCGCCGGGGTGAGGTCAGGTGCGGCAAACCCGGCCGGACAGGCCGCGCAGGTCTCGTCCGGACAGGACGGCTTGCCTTGCGGATGCCCGCACAGAGCCGCCAGCGGAACCCCGGCCGCCTCCAGTCTCTGCAAGACCCGCTCCGCCCCGGTCGGCAGGTGATGCGCCCGGGCCGAGGATGCCAGAGCAAGGCCCACGAAGATCGTCAGCACAAGCGTCAGGACTCTGGAGCGCGGCGTCTGCATGGCTTAGGGCTAGCAGAGATGCCCGGCCCGGCCAAGCGCTTGCCCGTAGGGTGCGGTTATAACCCCACCCTACCAGAGGTCGCGCCCGCCTCGGGCCGGCTTTGGCGGCCCGAGGCGGGCAAATCCGGTAAACGTCCGGTTAACCCTGCGTCCCGCTTGTCGGTACAGATGCCAGACGGATGCCATACGCCTGCGGTACGCCAACCCGACGGCCTGTCAGCGCAGCAGCCCCAACAACTCCGGCGAGGCCGCACCCGTCGCCTTCAACCCTCTCGAGGCCTGAAACCCTGCAATCGCGGCTGCCGTCTTCGGCCCGAACACCCCGTCGGTCGAGCCCGGATCATAGCCGATCCGCGTCAGACGCTGTTGCAGGAACACCCGGTCGGCCTGGGTCAAGCCATTGGAATCCGGCGGAAATCCTCCAACCAAATCACCCTGCCCGGCAATCCGGTCCGACAAATGCCCCACCCCCACGATATACCTTGTCGAGGAATTGTAGGCGCCAAGCACCAACCCATTGTGAAACAGCAAGAAACCCGGCCCCGACGAGGTCACCAGCCGGGCCTTGCCATGGTCCGGCACCGGGGCGCCGGACCCCAGCACCACCCCCAGCTTGCGCCACTCCGCCACCGTCTTGACCTTGCCATTGGCCTTGGCGGCGGCCTTGGTCACCTGCACCTCCAACCCCCATGGCTGGCCCTTCACCCATCCTGCAGACGCAAGATAATGTGCCGCACTCGCCAGGGCATCGCCCGGATCATCGCTCCACAGATCGCGTTTGCCATCGCCGTTGAAGTCCACGGCATAAGACAGATAGGTGGTGGGAATGAACTGCGTATGCCCCATCGCCCCGGCCCAACCGCCGGTCATCTGATCGGGCGCCACATCGCCATGCGCCAGAATCTTCAGCGCAGCCATCAACTGCCCCTCAAAGAACGCCGACCGCCGCCCCTCGTAGGCCAATGTGGAAAGCGCTGAAATCACAGGGATATTTCCGCGCTTGGTGCCGTAGAAACTCTCCACCCCCCAGATTGCCGCCACCACCCGCGCCTCGACCCCATAACGCGCCTCGACCTGCCCAAGCAGTTTGGCCTTCGAGGACAGCACCTTGCGACCCGCAGCCACCCGTTCGCCCGATGCGGTAATCGCGAGGTAATCCTCCATGCCGTATATGGCTTCGGCCTGAGAGCGATCTTTCTCAATCACCCCCGGCAGGAACCCCGCATGGCGAAACGCCGCATCCAGAACCTTCGCCCCGATCCCCCGCTTCAAGGCGCGGGCGCGAAACCGCATCACCCAAGCGTCATAGCCGGCATTGGCCACGGCCGGGAAATCCTCGGAAAAGGCCGGCGCGGCCAAAAGGGCCAGAAGGCCAAAAAGCGTTTTACGACGCGAGATTACGGGCAAAGGCAGGCTCCGCAGCATGGGGTTCGCGCCCAGCCTAACCCGGCCCCGCACCCAACCCAAGCGCAAAGGCCCGGCCTCGGCGTTCTCCGCCCAAGCACCGACCTCCGCCTTCTTGGCAAGACCACAGCCAGACATGCATCGGATACGCAACAGAAGCGAAGGCCCGCACGATCGATGCCCAATGTCGCAAGCAAGTGACGTGCCAGGGGGTGCAACCGGCTGGATCCGTGTTTATAATGACCGCATGAGCATATACCGCGCAGCACTTCTTGCCCCAGTTGCCCTCTGCCTTGGCCTCACAGCTCGGGCGGAAGAGGTGCCGTTGGATAAACTTTCCATGTATATCAATAGCTTAGAAAGCGTTGAGGCGCGTTTCGTCCAGACAAATGCAGACGGCAGTTCGGCCAAGGGCCGCATCATCCTGGAACGGCCCGGCCGGGCGCGCTTCGAATATGATCCGCCGGACAAGAATCTGGTCCTTGCCTCGGGCGGGATGGTGGCGATCTTCGACGCAAAATCCAACCAGCCGCCCGAGCAATACCCCCTGTCTCGCACGCCGCTGAACCTGATTCTCGCAGCCAACGTAGACCTCTCTGCCACCAAGATGGTGGTCGATCATGGCGAGTTCGAAGGCGCCACCCATGTGCTGGCCCAGGACCCAAAACATCCCGACTACGGCACGATCGAACTGATCTTCAGCGAAGACCCGGTGGCGCTGACCCAATGGATCATAACAGACGACATCGGCAACAAGACCTCGGTCGCGCTCGAAGCTCTCAGCCCCGGGGAAACCTATCCCGCAAGCCTGTTTTCCATCGATCTTGAAACCAATCGCCGCGCCCGGAACTAGCGCAGGCAGGTGGCCAACTGGGTACGGTACATCGCCGCCCGGCTGCCGACGCGGGCCGCCACGTCGATCAGCCAGCCTTTGGACTTGTAGCTCTTGCTGGTAAAACCGTTACGGCCCTCGTGATAGGCAAGATACTGATTTTCCGCATCGGTCTTGGCAAGCCCCAGCATCTGGGTCGTGCCGTCGATGTACCAGCCCATGAAATCGGTCGCATCACGGATGTTGTCGCGCCGGGCGCCCATCCGGTTCTGCTCGTGACGGTAGTCGTCCCAAGTGCTGTCGATGGCCTGCGCATAACCGTAGGCCGAGCTTTGACGGCCCATGGGGATCACCCCCAGCGCAAATTGATGCGGGGTCCGCGCATTGCCGATGAACTTGGATTCCTGATACAAAACAGCCATTTGCACCGAAATCGGCACGCCCCACTTGCGCTGCGCGCTCTTCATTGCCGCCAGATACTGCGGGCGTTGCTGAATGACCGAACAGGCGTCATCCATATGGCGCGGCGCCGAAAAGTTGCCGCCCCCACAGGAGGCCAGAAACAGCAACAGGATCGCCGCACGGAGAGTTCTGCTCATTCGCCCCTCATGCGTTCGTATTGTTTTTTTGCACGATAGGCGAAAAAGGCCGCAGTTCCAATGGGCAAGCGCAGGATTGCCGCCGGAAATCTGCGGGCGGGCGGGCGGCGCAGCGGGCAGAAAACCGCCCACTCACAGAACAAAGCTCCAAGATTGTTTCCACATGTTGCGGGCTGATCGGTGGACAGCGCGACCCTGCGGGATTAGAAACCCAAAATGGGGAGTTCGACATGATGCTCAGAACGGCAGCAAAGTACCACATCGGGCAAGTGCTGCGCCACCGCAAGCACCCGTTCCGCGGCGTTGTCTTCGACGTTGACGCGATGTTTTCCAACACCGAAGAGTGGTACGAAAATATCCCCGAGGACGCACGACCCTCGAAGAATCAACCTTTCTATCACCTCTTGGCCGAAAATGATCAAAGCTACTATGTGGCCTATGTCTCGGAACAAAACCTCGTCCCGGACGAGACCGGAGAGCCGGTCAGCCATCCCGATCTGCCCGATCTGTTCGGCGATTTCACCGATGGCCGCTATCCGCTGCAATTCCAGATGAACTGACCGCGATCTGGCAGCACGCTTACCTATTGGTAACACCTTTGCCCTACCCTGCGTCAAGCAGCAGGAGGGAGTGGTCCTATGAACCTCGAAACCGAACATCAGGGCGAGATCATCTTGATCCGCGTTTTGGACGACCGGATCGACGCGGCAAGCGCAATCCAGTTCAAGGAACGGATGCGCGAGATCGTGGCCAAACCAAGCACGAGAGTGGTGCTTGAAATGTCCAATGTCGGGTTTCTCGACAGTTCCGGACTTGGTGCCGTGGTGGCCGTGATGAAAGCCCTTGGCCCGATCCGCAGGCTGGAACTCTCAGGCCTTTCGCCGACGGTGGAAAAGGTGTTCCGCCTGACCCGGATGGATTCCGTGTTCATCATCCACAAAAGCCTGCCCGAAGCCCTGCGGCGTGCCGGCTGAGGTCGCAATGGGAGGGACGCTGTCGCTAACCCCACCCGACGGCGCGCGCCTTGTGATCGAGGCGACCACGCTGGATGTCAGACAGGGCCTGCGCGACCTGATGCGCTGCCCCTTGATCCAGGACCTCAGCGCAGATTGCCTTGGCACGACAGAGCTCGTTCTGGCCGAGGCGCTGAACAACGTCGTCGAACATGCCTATGCGCGCTACTCCGGCCAGATCGAGGTCGAGGTGCGGCGCGATCCGGCTCAGCTGCGCTTTCACATCGCCGACAAGGGCCTGCCGATGCCAGGCGCCGCACCGCCGACGGGCCGCTTGCCCGCCGTCGGCGCATTTGAAGACCTGCCGGAAGGCGGGTTTGGCTGGTTCCTGATTCGCAGCCTGTCGCAGGACCTCGCCTACCGTCGGGAGGGCGAGCGTAACCTGCTCAGCTTCGGCGTCTTGGTGGACACTGCCGCCTGCTGACAGGAACTTGGTTGTATCCGGAAACATTGCCACGGAATCAACGCGATCCGCCCAAAATCTTGCCGGCACTTCCCGCCATGATGCTTCTGTAGCTGCATAAAGCTTCCCTCGACGCTGCGGATCATAGCCCCCACCCAGTTCGCGGCGTCGAGGTTCCCTTCCCTGACTGCCCCTTTAACTCGGCGCAAATGCCCCCTAGGGTCCGCCAAAATGGGGGCGTCATGCGTGATTTTCATCTTCCGGGCCGATCGGCCGTCTATGCCGAAAACGGGATGTGCGCGACATCGCATCCCTTGGCAGCGCAAGCCGCCATTGAGGTGTTGAAGTCCGGCGGCAATGCCGTCGATGCAGCGATTGCCGGTGCCGTGTTGCTGGGCATCTGCGAGCCGCAGATGACGGGGATTGGCGGTGATTGTTTCGTTCTGGTCAAACCGGCGGGGGAAGAACGTGTGCTGGCCCTGAATGGCTCCGGCCGCGCCCCGGGGGCGGCGACGGCGGATGCCCTGCGCGCCAGTGGCCACAAGACCGTGCCGCAGCGTGGCATTGAAGCCGTGACCCTGCCCGGCGCAATCGACGCCTTCTGCCGGCTTTCGGCCGATTGGGGCAAGCTCGGCCTTGACCGCATCCTCGCCCCGGCCATCCATTATGCCGACCATGGCGTGCCGGTGGCGCCCCGCGTCGCCTTCGACTGGGCCGACGACGCGCCTTTCCTGCACGGCAAGGCGCGCGACTTCTATCTGATCGACGGCGCCGTGCCCAAGCCCGGCCAGATGTTCCGCGCCCCTGGTCAGGCCGAAGTGCTGCGCCGCATCGCAGCCCTTGGCCGCGCCGGATTCTATGAGGGCGAGGTCGCCGATGACCTGATCGCTTCGCTGCAATCCCAAGGCGGCCTGCACACCCATGATGATCTTGCCACCACCCAAGCCACTTGGGGCGAGCCCGTCTCGGGCACCTATGGCGACGTGACCCTGCTGGAGCATCCGCCGAACGGCCAGGGGGCCACGGCGATCCTTTTACTGAACATTCTCAAGCACTTCGACATCGCCAGCCTTGATCCCTACGGCAGCCAGCGCGCCCATATCGAGGCGGAGGCGGCCAAACTCGCCTATGACGCCCGCAACCGTTTCATCGCCGAGCACAGCCCGAGGCTGGAGCATATGCTGTCCGCCGACACCGCCGCCAAACTGGCCGCCCTGATCGACCCCAACCGCGCGATGGCCGCCGCAGCGCCGCTGACGGAAACCGTGCACCGCGATACGATCCTGATCACCGTGGTCGACAAGGACCGCATGGCGGTCTCGCTGATCTATTCGATCTTCCTCGGCTTCGGGTCCGGCCTCGCCTCTTCGAAATTCGGCGTCAATTTCCAGAACCGCGGCGCCGGCTTCAACCTGATCGAGGGGCATCCCAACGAGTTGGGCGGTGCCAAGCGGCCGATGCACACGATCATCCCGGCCATGCTGAAGCGCAAGGATCGGGTTATCATGCCCTTCGGCGTCATGGGTGGCGCCTACCAACCCACCGGACATGCACGATTTGTCTCAAACCTGATCGACTTCGGCATGGACCAGCAGGCCGCCGTCGACGGCCCCCGCAGTTTCTCGGGCGTTGATGGCATGCAGGTCGAACGCGGCTATTCCGACAAGGTACGGGCAGAACTGTCTGACCTCGGCCATGACGTCTCGATCCCGAATGACCCCTTGGGCGGCGCGCAAAACATCCTTTTGGACGACAGCGGCATATTGATCGGCGCCTCCGATCCGCGCAAGGATGGTTGCGCTTTGGGGTACTGACATGGACCGCGCCGCCATCACCGACAGCATCCTCGCCCTGACCGCGGGCGAGACAGACTCCGTGGCCCTGATGGCCACGGTGGTCTGCGAGATCCATCACAATCACCCTTTCGCCGACTGGACCGGGTTTTATCGCGTGGCAGGCCCCGAACTTTTGAAGATCGGCCCCTATCAGGGCGGCCACGGCTGCCTTGTCATTCCGTTTTCGCGCGGCGTCTGCGGTGCCTCGGCGCGCAGCGGGAAGGCGCTGAACGTCCCCGATGTCGACGCCTTCCCCGACCACATCGCCTGCGCGTCCTCCACCCGGTCTGAACTGGTTCTGCCGGTCTGGAACGGCGATGGCCGGTTGCTGGGGGTCCTCGACATCGACAGCGACACTCCAGCCGCCTTCACCGCCGAGGACGAGGCCTGGCTGATACTCCTTTTATCGCAAGTCTTTGAAAGGGCCGACTAATGCGTGGATCCTGTCTTTGCGGCGGTGTGGTGTTCGAGGCCGATGAACCGCTGCGGCCGGTCATCGCCTGCCATTGCACCCAGTGCCGGAAAATCTCCGGTCATTACTGGGCCGCAACCGCCGTTCCGCTGGACCGTTTCCGCGTGGTTCGTGCACACGGCTTGCGCTGGTATCAATCCTCGCCCAAGGCGCGGCGCGGGTTTTGCAACGGCTGCGGCGCCAGCCTGTTCTGGGAGCCGGAGGGCGAGGGCCGCATCAGCATCGCCGTGGGTGCCCTGGACGGGCCGACCGGTCTTGGCATCGCCAGCCATTGGCATCTGGACTATGCGGGTGACTACTATACGCCAGATGCGCTGCCCGGTGCTGCGGAAGTGTTGCTTGGCAGTTGCCTGTGTGGTGCCAACCAGTTCGCCCTGCCCGGCCCGATGGGCGAGGTCTGGGCCTGCCACTGCCAGCAATGCCGGAAGACCTCTGGCCATTTCGCGGCATCGTTTGACGTGGCCGAGGCAGATTTGCACTGGCAGCGCAAGGCCTTGGCTGAACACCGCAGCCCGGATGGCGGAACACGCGGCTTTTGTGCGACCTGTGGGTCCAGTCTGTATTTCCGGAAGGGCGATGACTTTTCGGTCGAGGCCGGGGCGATCGCCAACCCGACCGGGGGGCACCTGAGCCGTCATATCTTCACGGCGGAACAGGGCGATTATTACACTCTGACCGACGGCCTGCCGCAGAACGCGGGGGCTTGATTTTCGTCCGTTTTCCCCGCAAGCCAACCGCAAAAGGAGCCCAAAATGGCACAGATCACCCTTCTCGACGGCGGCATGGGACAGGAGCTTGTGGCGCGCTCGGGGGACGAGCCGACGCCCCTTTGGGCCACGCGCGTGATGATCGACCACCCCGGCATGGTGCGCGCGATCCATGGCGATTACTTTGCGGCGGGGGCTTCGGTGGCCACGACCAACACCTATGCCATCCATCATGATCGGCTGGAGCGGTTCGGGCTGGACCCGCTGTTTCACGCCCTGCATCTGCGCGCCCTGGCCGAGGCGCATGAGGCGCGCGCCGCCCACGGCGGGGGTCTGCTGGCGGGCTCGATGGGGCCGCTTGTGGCCTCTTACCGGCCTGAGGTCACGCAAGACCTGGCCATCGCCGCTCCGAAATATGCCGAGATCGCCGGGATCCTCGGCGCGCATGTCGATGTGATCCTGTGCGAGACGATGGCGTCGGTCGAGATGGCGGAAGGCGCGATCAAGGGCGCACAGGCCGCCGGGGTTCCGGTCTGGCTGTCGGTTTCCGTCGATGACCATGACGGCAGCCGCCTGCGCTCGGGGGAACCTGTCACCGATCTGGCGCGGCTGGTGCGCGACTATCCGATCGCCGCCACGCTGGCCAACTGCTCTGTCCCCGAAGCGATGGAGCAGGCGTTGGCGGGGCTCAAGACTTTGGGCAAACCCTTTGGGGCCTATGCCAACGGCTTTACCCATATCTCGGGCAACTTCCTGAAAGATGCGCCAACGGTGAAGGAACTGACCCACCGCCACGATCTGACGCCTGAGAAATACGCTGATTTCGCAATGGGTTGGGTTGCGATGGGGGCCACCATCGTCGGCGGCTGCTGTGACGTTGGCCCGGCCCATATCCGCCACCTCGCCGCCCGTCTGAAGGCCGAAGGCCACACCATCGCATGATGGAGTTTGACTACCAGCCGCCCGATGTGCCCCTGCGCATCCTGTATCAGGACCGCTCGCTGATCGTGGCCGACAAACCTGCGGGCCTTCTGTCGGTGCCGGGCAAGCTGGAGGGTCGGGCGGATTGTCTGGAGACGCGGTTGCGTCTGGCTTTTCCCGGCACCTTGCTGGTGCATCGGCTTGATTGTGACACCTCTGGCGTGATGATCTTTGCTCGCAACAAGGCGGCACAGGGCTTTCTGGGGCAGGAATTCGAACAGCGAAGAGCGAAGAAAACCTATGTGGCGCGGGTGCTTGGCCGGATGGAGGCGGATGAGGGGCGGGTTGATCTGCCCCTCGGCGTCGATTGGCCCAACCGCCCGCGCCAGATGGTCGACCCGGTGAACGGGCGAGCCGCAGTGACTGACTGGCAGGTGACCGAAGGCTCTGATACCGAAACCCGCGTGCGCCTGCATCCCCTCACCGGGCGCAGCCACCAGCTGCGGGTGCATATGCTGTCCTTGGGCCACCCGATTCTGGGAGACCCAATCTATTCCGACAACGCGACGGCTTTCCCGCGTCTGATGTTGCATGCCGAAACGCTGAGCCTCAACCACCCGGACACCGGCGCATGGATGACCTTTACGGCTCTATGCCCGTTTTAGGGCGTTTGCACTTTGTAAACCTTGTTGAACCATGCTGGTGCAGTCATCTTTCTGTGCCAAGATTGGGGGATGATGCATTTCAGCCCCCAGCGAAGGTTTAAACCGATGCCGCCACGCACGATTTTTGAGGTTCGCTTCCTGCCGATCACCGGCGCTATTGGCCTGTTGCTGCTGTTTCTGGTGTTCGCGGTGGTCTGGCCCGCCGAAAAGTTCCTGTCGGTGCCCTTGGCGCTGATGTGTCTGGCAGTGCTGCTGGTGGGTTTGCACGACATGACCCAGACCCGTCACGCCATCCTGCGCAACTATCCCGTCACCGCCCACCTGCGCTTTTTTCTGGAGCAGATCCGGCCCGAGATGCGTCAGTATTTCTTTGAAGGTGACAAGGACGGCACGCCCTTCCCGCGCGACAAGCGGGCCATTGTCTACCAGCGCGCCAAACAGGCGCTGGATAAGCGGCCCTTCGGCACGCAATACAATGTTTATGAAGAACAATATGAATGGCTGCACCATTCGATAGCGCCCAAATCCGCAGCCTCCTTCGCATCGATGCGCGTGGTGATCGGCAGCGGTGAGAAGTCCTACTCCGCTTCGCTTCTGAACATCTCCGCCATGAGCTATGGCGCCTTGTCGGCCAATGCGGTGCGCGCGCTGAACAAGGGCGCGCTGAAGGGCGGGTTCTTCCATGATACCGGCGAGGGCGGGGTTTCGCCCTATCATCGTGAATTCGGGGGTGATCTGGTCTGGGAACTGGGCTCGGGTTATTTCGGCGCGCGCGACACGCACGGCGGCTTTGATGCCGGCCGCTATGCCGAGGCTGCCACCGATCCGCAGATCAAGATGGTGGAACTGAAGTTGAGCCAAGGCGCCAAGCCCGGCCATGGCGGGGTGCTGCCTGCGGCCAAGGTCACGGCCGAGATTTCCGCCATTCGCGGCGTGCCGATGGGCGAGGATTGCGTCTCTCCGGCCAGCCATTCGGCCTTTTCCACGCCGGTCGGGTTGCTGGAGTTTGTGGCCAGGATGCGGGATCTGGCGGGCGGCAAGCCGGCCGGGTTCAAACTTTGCATCGGCCACAAGTGGGAATTCATGGCGATCTGCAAGGCGATGCTGGAAACCGGCATCACCCCCGATTTCATCGTGATCGATGGCAAGGAAGGTGGCACGGGTGCGGCTCCGCTGGAATTCATGGACCATGTCGGCATGCCGCTGCGCGATGGTTTGTCCTTTGCGCACAATGCTTTGGTCGGCGTGGGCCTGCGCGACCGCATCAAGATCGGCGCATCGGGCAAGATTACCTCGGCCTTCGACATGGCCAAGGTTCTGGCGCTTGGGGCGGATTGGTGCAACTCGGCCCGCGGGTTCATGTTCGCGGTGGGTTGCATTCAGGCGCAAGCCTGTCACACAGGCGCCTGTCCGACCGGCGTGACCAGTCAGGACCCTATGCGCCAACGTGCCATCGTGGTGCCGGACAAGGCCGAACGGGTGACGAACTTTCACAAGAACACGATCCACGCGCTTGGCGAATTGGTCGCGGCGGCTGGACTGGCCCATCCGTCCGAGTTGCGGCCGCATCACTTCCTGCGACGGGCCTCGTCAGACCGGGTGATCTCGTTTGCCCAGCAATATGAGATGCTTGCGCCGGGTCAGCTTTTGGCCGACCCAAGCTCGTCACCACTGTTTCTGGAGCCTTGGGCACTGGCCTCCGCCCACAGCTTTGCGCGCAACACCTAAAGCGACAAGGCGAGTTTGCGGCCCTCGTGGAAGGCATAGGCGGCCAGCCGCGGGGCCATGCAATCACCGATCCGATGGACGGCCTTGCCCGGGAAGCTTTCCGGGAAGGGGTCAAAAGCGCGGTTGGTGGTGGACATCACAAGGGCCGACGCCGAGATGGTTTCCTCTTTTCCCGTCAACATGTTGCGCAGGGTGACGCCATTGCCGTGCCAGCGGCTGAGGCAGTGTTCGGTCTTGAACTCCACCCCCAACTGCGCCAGACGGCGGCGTGTTGCACCATCGGCGGCGGTGCGGGCAATTTCCTTGCCTACGAAGGCTTCGGGGGTGACAAGGATCACTTTGCGGCCCTGTTCGGCCATCGCCCAAGCCGTACCAACGCCGCGCCAGTTGGAGCCTTCATCGTACAGAACGACCGTGTCACCCAACCGCGCCTCACGCCGCAGAACGGCCTCGGGCGACCAGACGCCGCCGAGGTCGATGCCGGGAAGGCTCTCCCACTGCGGCACCCAACGCTGGAACCCCGTTTCATCTGGGAGTGAACCTGTCGCGAGGATGACCACATCCGCCGGGTGAGCGGCGATCTCGGCCTCCTCCATATAGGTGTTCACGCGTAACTGGACACCAAGTTTAGTGAATTGACGTTCATACCAAACGAGCAGATCAAGAATTTGCGCCCGGCGCGGTTGCTGGCCCGCAAGGCGAAACTGGCCGCCGATGACGGGCAAAGCCTCGACAATCTCGACCCTATGGCCGCGTTCCGCCGCTGCCCTTGCGGCCTCCAAGCCTGCGGGGCCAGAGCCCACGACCAGAACCGACCGGGGCTGCGCGGTCTTTTCAAACCTGTCACCGCCCCATTCGAATTCCCGCCCCGCAGAGGGGTTGATCAGGCAGGAAATCCAGTAGTCACGGCTGCGCCGACCCCAGCACATCTGGTTACAGGAGATGCAGCCGCGAATGTCATTGACCCTTCCCTCCATGGTCTTGCGCGCCAGATGCGGATCCGCGATCTGGCCCCGGACGATGGAGACAAGATCAGCCTCACCGCTGGCGAGGATGGCTTCGGCATTCTCGGGCGTTCTTATGCCCGCTTCCGAGGTTATGACGGCGTGCTTAACAATTCGTTTCAGTTGCGATGTCAGCGGGGTGGAGAGTTTCTCGCCATGGGTAAAGGGCGGGATGATTCCTTCGAAATCCAGATAAGAGCCATAGCCGCAGGTCACATAGTCCACATGACCGGTCGCATCGTGCAAGGCTATGATTTCACACATGTCCGCGTCCGACAGCATCACCGGATAGGCGGGCGAATAGCTTATGGCGAGACCAATGATGAAATCCTCGCCACAGGTCTTTCGGATGCGTTCGATCAAAGTCCGGGAAAAGCGGGTTCGGTTTTCAAGGCTGCCGCCCCAGCGGTCGGTGCGGCGGTTGCTCCAGGGGGTCCAGAATTGGTCGAGCAGGGAGTGGTAGGCGGCCCAGACCTCAACTCCTTGAAATCCTGACAGTTTTGAACGGAGGGCTGCGGCGGCATGGGCGTCGAGCAGTTCCTCGATTTCGGATTCGGTCATGGCATGGGAGCCATCCGAGTCATGATACGAGGGTAGGCCGGAGGGGCTCCAGTGTGGCGCGAAGCTGAGGTCGCTGTCCCCATGGGCGCCGATATGATATTGCTGTTGCAGGATGACGGCACCTGCCGCCTTGACGGCCTCGGTGATCTTGCGGAAATGCGGGATCACCTCGTCCGAGGAATGCAAGTAATTTCCACGGGTTAGCACACCCGTCCGGTGAACGGGTACGGGTTCGGAGACGATCATGCCCGCGCCACCCAGGGCCCGTTCGACCAGATAACCCTGCACCCTTGGCCCCGGAATGCCCATGTCCGACATATTGGCGGTATGGGCGCCAAAGACGATGCGGTTGCGCAGGGTGTGGCCACGCAGTTGCAGGGGGGAGAGAAGGTGGCGGTGCTGGGTCATGAATGCCTCCGGAGTTGCCGGAATGCTAGCTCTGCCGGGGGCGGCGGATGGTCTGGAAACGTCATCCGCCGGTCTTCTTTGCGTCTTCCTTCTGTCTTCCTTGCGTCTTCACAAAATTCCGCACCGAGTGGGGGAAGACCGCCAGTTCGGTGCGGAATCGCAGGTCGGTTTATTCTGCCGCGAGGGGCTGAGAAATGTCCCAGCCGGAGATGGCTTTCGATTCAAGAAACTCTTCCAGCCCCCAAACGCCGCCTTCCCGCGCGCGGCCCGAGGATTTGACACCACCGAAAAAGGCCCCTGCCCCGCGTGAGCGGCCATTGGTCTGGACCATGCCGGCTTTCAGCGCCAAGGCCATGCGGTTGCGCTTGGCACCGTCTTGGGTCTGGACATAGTGGGTCAGGCCATAGGGGCTGTCGTTGGCGATGCGAACGGCGTCAGCCTCGGTGTCGAAGGGGATCATCGACAGGACCGGGCCGAAGATTTCTTCCTTTTCGATGGTCATGCCGGGCGCGACGTCGGCGAAGACGGTGGGCTTGACGTAGAAGCCGCGGTTGAAGCCTTCGGGCAGGCCGGGGCCGCCAGCGACCAGACGGGCGCCTTCGTCGATGCCTTTCTGGATATAGCCTTGGATCTGGTCCCACTGGCGCTTGTTGACCACCGGGCCGATGTGATCGCCGGCCTCATGGGCGGAGCCGACCTTGATGTTGCCTGCTACTTGCGCGGCGATGGTCACGGCGCGGTCGTAGACCGGACGTTGGACCAGCATACGCGAGGGCGCGTTGCAGGACTGGCCGGAATTGTCCATCATGTGGCGCACGCCGCGTTCGACGGCGGCATCATCGGCATCGGCGAAGATCACGTTGGCACCCTTGCCACCAAGCTCCAGCGTCACGCGCTTCAGCGTCTCGGCGGCGGCCTTGGTGATGGCGCGACCGGCGCGGGTCGAGCCGGTGAAGGAGATCATCTCGACATCGGGATGGGTGGAGAGTTGGCTGCCCACGCCCGCACCGTCGCCGTTCACCAGGTTGAAGACGCCGGGCGGCAGGCCCGCGTCATGGCAGAACTCGGCGAAGATCATGGCGTTGAGGGGGGATTCCTCGGACGGTTTCAGCACGCAGGTGCAGCCGGACAGGATGGCGGGGATGGCCTTGAGGGCGATCTGGTTCATCGGCCAGTTCCACGGGGTGATCAGGCCGACGACACCGATGGGTTCCAGCGCGATCATCGTGTCGGGGGCATGGGGGCCGAGCGGGCGCAGCCATTCCAACTGGTCGAAGGCGGTCAGGAAATTGGTCAGGTGCCACGGCAGGCAGGGCGCCTGGGAGCCGCGGGCGTGGTCGATCGGCGAGCCCATTTCGGTTGAGATCGCCTCGGCGAGGTCTTCGACGCGGCGTTCGTATTGTTCCAGAATGCGCACGACTGCGGCGCGGCGTTCGGCATGGGGCGTTGCGGCCCAGGCCGGGAAGGCGGCTTTGGCGGCGGCAATAGCGGCATCGGTGTCGGCCTGGGATCCCAGCGAGATCACGGCGCAGGGCTCCTCGGTCGAGGGGTCGATGACGTGGCAATCCTGCGGGGTGGCCGGGGCGACCCAAGCGCCATTGATGTAGAATTCGCGGCGGATGATCATGCGGGCCTCCTATGGCGTGATGGATCATGGTCGCATTGCGGGGGGATTCCGGCAAGCGCTTGGGACGTCATCTTTGATCAAATCCCGACGTTTTGAAAGCTGCGGGATGTTGGACCGCGAAAGGCTGCATCGGCGGAACCTTGTGCTTTCTTCTACGCCAAACGTCGCGGGGGGATGAAATTTCGTTCCGAGTTGCGTATGTCATCCACATCAGAACCCTTGAACGAGGATCGCCATGGGCCTTCGCATCAACGACATTGCACCGGATTTCACCGCCAACTCCACCGCCGGGGAAATCAAGTTCCACGACTGGCTGGACGGCCACTACGGAATCATCTTCAGCCACCCGCGCGATTTCACCCCGGTCTGCACGACCGAATTCGGCGCCGTGGCGCAGCTGGTGCCGGAATTTGCCAAGCGCGGAACCAAGGTGATCGGCGTCTCGGTCGATTCGGTGCAGGATCACGAGAAGTGGAAGAAGGATATCGAGACTTTCGGCGGCGCCCCGGCGGATTTCCCCATCATCGATGACACCTCACTGACCGTGGCCAAGGCCTATGACATGCTGCCGGCAGACTATTACCTGCCGACCGAGGGCCGCACTCCGGCCAATTCGGCGACGGTGCGGACGGTGTACATCGTCGGCCCCGACAAGAAGGTGAAGCTGACGATGACCTATCCGATGTCGGTGGGCCGGAATTTCGCCGAGATTCTGCGGGCGCTGGATGCCGTGCAGCTGACCGACGGCAAGCCCTTGGCGACCCCGGCCAACTGGCAGGTGGGGCAGGACGTGATCGTGGCCTTGGCGCTGAACAACGAGCAGGCCACCGAGCGGTTCGGCGCCCTCGACATCAAGCTTCCCTATCTGCGGTTTGCCAAGTCGCCGGCCTGAGGCTGGATTTTTCTGGGAAGCAATCGGGCCATCCCAGCGGGGTGGCCCTAATGCGTTTTGAACCCGGTAACGGCGAATTTTCCGTAGATGAAATCTGCGTCGGGGTCGTTCCAGACGGCTTTGCCTTCGGTCAGCAGGCGCTGATTGCCCATGGTCTTGTAGTCGCCGATCGGGGTCGACCACGGCCGCAGCTTGATCTTGCCGGCGCCATCGACAGAACCCCTATCGACCGAGGTGAAGTTCACCAACTCGCCCCTGTCATTGAAGATCAGTGTGGCTGTCACGGTGTGCGGGCCGTTGTGGAAGGCAACCGCAGCGCTGCGGTCGTCCAACGGCGTCCACGTCAGGCGCGGGTCTGCCAGCCAGCCGGGCGCGAAAAGGCAGAGGTCGTTCAGCAGGGTCACCGTCTCGGCCCGCGAGAAGGCGTCGCCCCTGGCATTGACGATGGGAAACAGCGCCGCGAGGCGGACGCGCATGGTGGCACCGATGCCATCATAGTCATGCAGGACTTTGACCGGCAGACCGAGCATCTGGGAGGCCATGAAGAACAGGCGCTTGGGCGGATCGAAGCGGTCGTATTGCACGGCCACGCCTGTCATGGCGGCGGCGCCGGGTTTGGTGAACAACTGCGCGTCATAGGTGACGGTCAGACTGACGGGGCGCGGCTTGCCTATGGCTCCGCTTTGGCGAATGTAGCGTTGCACGGGTGCTGGAAGCACGGCGATGCCGGCCTCGGTGACGACGGGATGCGGGCGGGCGGGGTCCGAGGCGGTCTCGGCGGCCAGCATCATGTGGAAGTCTGCCGTCAGATCCGGACCATTGAGGATCATGACGGTCCCGATCGCCAAAGCACAGAGCAGCAGACCAAATACCCAGACCATCAAACACCCCGCCATGTCCCGGCATTCAGCGTGGCATGATCTGGCGTCTGTGCCGCTGATTTAGGTCAAGCGGGGCTACTTGCCTTCGGCCCGGCGCGCCTTCTTCTGGTCAACCCGGCGCACGACCCGGTAAGTCAGAAGGCCGATCAAGGCGGACCCGATAGCGAAACCCGCGTAAGAGATCCATTTCGGAATTCCCTCGGTGATCGCCGAATATTCCGACATGCCGCCCATTCCGGCCAGAATGTTCATCGGCAGGAACACCACACTTAGCATGGTCAGCTGTGTGACGCGGCGGTTCTGGTTGATGTTGATGAAACCGATGGTCGCATCCATCAGGAAGTTGATCTTGTCAAACAGGAAGGCCGTGTGGCTGTTCAGGCTTTCGATGTTGCGCAGGACCTGCTTGGCGTCCTGAACATTGGCATCGGCCAGCACGCGCGATTGCATCAGGAAGACAATCGCCCGCTGCGTATCCATGATGTTGGAGCGGATGCGACCGTTGAGGTCTTCTTCTTCGGCAATATCGGCCAGAACCGTGGCGGCTTCTTCGTCGGTCATGGTTTCCGACAGCACATGTTTTCCGACGCGGGACAGGGTCTTGTAGATATCCTCCAGACTGTCAGCCGAATATTCGACGTCAGAGCCGTAAAGGTTCAAAAGCAAGTCAAAACAATCGCTGGCATAGCCCGGCACCGTCTCGGCGCGGCGGCGTTGCAGGCGGAACACCGGCAGGTCCTCGTTGCGCAGAGAGAAGAGCACGTCCTTGTGCAGGATGAAGGCCACCGGGATCGAACGGCTTTTGCCGCCGCGGTCCAGCAGGAAGTTGGAATGCAGGTTGAGGGCGCCGCTTTCCTCGATATGGAAGCGGTTGGACACCTCCAGATCGGTTTCATCGCCCGGATCGGGCAGGTCCAGCTTGTAGAACTCGCCGATATAGGCGCGTTGCGCCGAGGAGGCGTTCAGAAGGTCGATCCAGAGGGGCTTCTTGCCCTCCAGATCCTTGCGGCCCTTGATCGGGCTTTGTCGGATGCGGCCTGCGGCCAGTTCAAAGACGGTGACGCGGGTTTCCGAAAGGCGGGGGCCGGTGGCCTCCTCCAGACTGTCGCGAAGGTCGTCGGAGACTTCCCACAGCACATCGGTCGAGCGGCCCGAGGGCATGTGTGCCCAGAGCATAGCGGCCTCGTCGATCGGCAAAGCCTCAAGAATTTCAACGATATCGGCGACAGCGAGTTTGGAGAGGAAATTTTCCAGCTCCACCCCTTGCTGCTTTTCGACGACAGTTTCCACAAGGCCCTGATGCGGGGCGGTGTGCCCCTTCACCAGTCCTTCGACCAGTTTCTGTTTCCGGAGGAGTTCGCGCACGGCATCAAGATACATGGCCCCTCCAAGCTGAATTTCTGGCTTGGTTCAACAGGGCTATGGCCGCCCTGTCAAGCCGTGTTCAGGCTGCTTTGGGTTGCAACCGCGTGATCGGTTGCGCCGGCTTGCGGGCGTAGCGGGCGATGCCAAGGTCAGAGGTGTCAATCTCGGCGCGACGGCCAGCCACCAGGTCGGAAAGGACGCGGGCGGAACCGGTGGACATGGTCCAGCCCAAGGTGCCATGGCCTGTGTTGAGCCAGAGGTTCGACAGGGGTGTCGCGCCCACAACCGGCGTGCCGTCGGGGGTCATCGGACGCAGGCCGCTCCAGAACACCGCCTTCGACTGGTCGCCCGCGCCGCCGAACAGGTCCTCGACCGAGTGGGTCAGGGTGGCTTGACGGCGGGGATGCAAGCTGGCGTCAAAGCCCGAGATTTCCGCCATGCCACCGACGCGGATACGGTCGCCCAGACGGGTGATGGCGATCTTGAAGGTTTCGTCCATCACGGTCGAGACCGGGGCGCGGTCCGCGTCGATGATCGGCACGGTGATGGAATAGCCCTTCACCGGATAGACTGGCAGTTTCATGCCCAACGGCTTGACCAGTGCGGGGGAATAGGAGCCAAGCGCCAGCACATAGGCGTCGGCGGTTACCCGGCCTTCGGTGGTTTCCACGCCAGAGATACGGTCGCCCTGACGGTCAAGGCTCTTGATGCCAACGCCATAGCGGAAGGTGACGCCAGCGACTTCAGCCATTGCAGCCAGACGGTTGGTGAACTTGAAGCAGTCACCCGTCTCGTCGCCCGGCAGACGCAGGCCGCCGGCGATCTTGTTGAAGCTGGGGGCAAGGCCCGGCTCGGCGGCGATGCAGTCTTCGGGGTTCAGAACCTCAAACGGCACGCCATCGGCTTTCAGGACGGCGATGTCCTTGTAAGCGGCATCGACCTGCTTTTGCGTGCGGAACAGTTGCAGCGTGCCTTGGGTGCGCTCGTCATAGCTGATGCCGGTGGAGGCCCGCAAATCGCGCAGCACGTCGCGGGAGTATTCGGCCAAGCGCACCATGCGGGATTTGTTCAACGCATAGGCGGCGGCGTTGCAGTTGCCCAGCATCCGCACGATCCAGTCGAGCCGCGCCATATCGATCTTGGGCTGCAGGATCAAGGGCGCATGGTGCATGAACAGCCATTTCAAGGCTTTCATCGGGATGCCCGGAGCGGCCCAAGGGGAGGCATAGCCGGGGGAAATTTCACCGGCATTGGCAAAAGAGGTTTCCAGCGCCGGGCCGGATTGACGGTCGATCACCGTCACCTCGTGACCGTCCTGAGCCAGATACCAGGCCGAGGTCACACCGATCACGCCCGCACCCAGAACCACAACGCGCATTGGAAACTCCTGTCAGATTGGATGCAGCCAATGTAGGACATGAAGGCTGACATTTCTTTGCGAAGTTTCCCGCCCATATGGGGTCTGGCCGAAGCTTCTTCTGCATTCAGAGGCATACTTCGAATAATGTAGCGCCGGGCGTCCGATTGGCCGGAAATTCATGCGCCACAAAAATCTCTCGGTCCTATCAGCGAGTCGCGCTAGGATAGGGCTTTGCAGCAATGGAGGATTGAATGAACTCTCTCTCCCTCGGCTTGGCACTTGGCCTCATGGCCTCGGCGCTGGCAGCGCAGGACATTGGCGGGCACTATACGGTGAAGGGCACCAACCTCGACGGCTCGCCCTACAACGGCGAGGCGCAGATCACACTTACAAGTCAATACACATGCAACATTGTGTGGAAGACGGGCGGCTCGACCTCGGACGGCATCTGCATGCGCGACGGGAACGCGTTTTCGGCGGGATACACCTTGGGCGGCAAGGTCGGGCTGGTGATCTATCTGGTGCAGAAGAATGGCGTGCTGGACGGGACCTGGACGGTGGACGGCGTCAATGCGGTGGGGACCGAGGTTCTGACACCCGGATGACAAAAGGCCCCGGCGTTTCCACCGGGGCCCTTTGATCTGCCTTGAAAGCCTTAGGCTTCCGAGGATTCTTCTTTCTTTTCGACGATGTCCAGACCGGTTTCCTGATCGACCATCTTCATGCCAAGGCGGACCTTGCCACGTTCGTCAAAGCCCAAGAGCTTGACCTTGACCTCTTGGCCTTCCTTCAGGATCTCATTCGGGTGGTTCAGGCGCTTGGAGGCGATCTGGGACACGTGGACCAGACCATCGCGCTTGCCGAAGAAGTTCACGAAGGCGCCGAAGTCGACCAGCTTGACGACCTTGCCGGTATAGATCTCGCCCTCTTTCGGCTCTGCCACGATCGAATAGATCATGTCGTAGGCCTTCTTGATGGCGGCGGCGTCGTTCGAGGCGATCTTGATCATGCCGTCGTCGTTGATGTCGACCTTGGCACCCGACAGTTCAACGATTTCACGGATGACCTTGCCACCGGAGCCGATGACTTCCCGGATCTTGTCGGTCGGGATCGTCATGGTCTCGATCTTGGGCGCGTAAGCCGAGAAGGCTTGCGGGCCAGAGATCGACTTGGCCATCTCGCCCAGAATGTGCATCCGGCCGTCTTTGGCTTGCGCCAGGGCCTGTTCCATGATCGCGGGGGTGATCCCTGCAATCTTGATGTCCATTTGCAGCGAAGTGATGCCGTTGGCGGTGCCTGCAACCTTGAAGTCCATGTCGCCCAAGTGATCCTCGTCGCCGAGGATGTCGGTCAGCACGGCAAAGCGGCCATCGTCTTCCAGGATCAGACCCATGGCAACGCCCGCGACCGGAGCCTTCAGCGGAACGCCGGCGTCCAGCATGGACAGCGAACCACCGCAGACCGACGCCATCGAGGAGGAGCCGTTGGACTCGGTGATTTCCGACACGACACGGATCGTGTAGGGGAAGTCGGTCGCGGCAGGCAGAACGGCCTGAAGCGCGCGCCATGCCAGCTTGCCGTGGCCGATTTCACGACGACCGGGCGAGCCCACGCGGCCAACTTCGCCCACCGAATAGGGCGGGAAGTTGTAGTGCAGCAGGAAGTTCGAGCGGGTGTTGCCGTTCAGCGCGTCGATGATCTGTTCATCTTCGCCAGTCCCGAGGGTGGTGACGACCAGACCTTGGGTCTCCCCACGGGTGAAGAGGGCCGAGCCGTGCGTACGCGGCAGAAGGCCGGTTTCGCAGATGATCGGGCGGACGGTCTTGTTGTCACGACCGTCGATGCGTGCGCCACCGTTGATGATGTCGCCGCGCAGGATGGACGATTCCAGTTGCTTGATGGCCGAGCCGAGGTTGATGTCGGCCAGATCTTCCGGAGCCAGCGCCGCCTTGATCGCAGCGGAAGCGGCGTCGATGGCGTTGGAGCGTTCCTGCTTGTCACGCAGCGCGAAGGCGGCGCGCATTTGCACTTCGCCAGCGGCCTTCACGCGGCCAAACAGGGCCGAGATATCGGGCGGGGAGAAGTTGAACGGCTCTTTCGCGGCGATTTCAGCGAAGTCGATGATCAGGTCGATCACCGGCTGCATCTGGGCGTGGCCGAATTTGACCGCACCCAGCATCTCGTCTTCCGACAGCTCATAAGCTTCGGATTCGACCATCATCACGGCGTCTTTGGTGCCGGCGACAACCAGATCGAGCCGCTGCTCGGGGTTGTTGCGCAGCTGGGTCATGTCGTCCATCGCCGGGTTCAGGACGTAGGCGCCCTTCGAGAAGCCAACGCGGCAGGCGGCGATCGGGCCCATGAACGGCACGCCGGAAATCGTCAGCGCGGCAGAGGCGGCGATCATGGCCACCATGTCGGGGTCGTTCACAAGGTCGCACGACAGCACGGTCGCCAT